>JBDRLV010000001.1:0-17161 GCA_043812755.1 Patescibacteria group bacterium
GACATGACAGGTGTTGAGACCAAACCAAGTGGTCAAACACCCAAGATCAGCAACGACGGCCCTGTGTGCGCTGTGGCAATGGCCACTGAGCGCGATCCTGAGCAGGTTCGAGAGCAAGAAAAGTGGCGGCACGAAAGTGAAGAACAAGACCGAATATACATGCTTGTTCCAGGGCTTGTGCAAGTAGCACGTGCATTGATTCCTAGCTTCGACGTGTCGCATCTAGCTTCTCATGTCGGAAATCAGCCGCTCCCTGCTATCTCGATTGCTTTCACAACTGCAATCTATACGCTTGTGGGTCGCGTTTATGAATACAATGATACATGCGAGGCTGAAATTCAAAGGTCTGATGAACAAACTCATACCATTGAAAACGATGGCACTTGGGAAACCTTGCTTTCTCTTGTGGCAGTGCAGTTCAATTGGTTGGCTCCTATGAAGGAACCAGACCCTGAGACTGAATACGATTATGAGTATGTTGAGCAAGTGTCGTTCATCACTAATGGGTTTCTCCCGTTTGATAACGGACTGACCGCTTGGGCTCGCCCTGCAGCATTGGCAGTCATCAACAACGACAGCTTTCTTGATGCTATTATGAGTTGGGCAAGACCTGTTCTGCCCATGCTTGTTTCAGATCATGAGCGCGTCAAGCGTTGGTTACGTGACTATTGGAAGGCCAGTCATGCTGACCTGCCTGCTCTTCTGCAAGAGATCGGCAATGATGATTGGTATCTGTACCAAAGCCGTTCAAAGCTCGAAGGCTTTTTCCTTCGCCGATGGCTTGACCAAGGCGATGGTGAGCTGGGTCATTTCAAGATTCTTTCATTACGCTATCAGATGGTGCGCCTTGCCTATCAGTTTGGGCTTGAGGAAGCACGCGAGTGGAAAGAGGAACTGATTGCAGAGCTTCTGCCAATCTACCAAACCCAAAACACAGACAGTTACCGCGGCCCGTTGTTCAGGCTCGCAGGAACCTATGCACACGAGCTCGAAGAGCTCAACTGATCTTTTCTACAAATCTAAAGCCCCCTGACCTGCAGGGAGCTTTTTTAGTTTCTTTCTATACAATGCAAGATTCTCTAATTGTATTTGCTGGAATTGTAGGAAAATGTGAAATTAACAAAGACTCAACAGCATTGTGAAATTCTGGAATTAGCACCCCTAACAAATGTGGTCGCAACTGCTCGCTAAAATCTTCTTGCAAAGCAAATCGCAAAAGCTTGAGTACATCATCACTAATAGCTCGCGCAGTAAACCATGTGTTATTATTTTTTAAAACACAATCTGAACACACAACACCACCCTTTAATGCATGCCATGCATAACTACCCTTCTTTATAACACTCCTGCAGGCAAGACAATTTGTTAACTCAGGTCTGTACCCCATAATCGCAAGGAGTTTTAAAACAAATGATCCCAATAGATATGCGCTACGCTCTTGTGAAACTTCTGGTATTTTTTGCAAAAACTCAAACCAGCTCAACAAATGATCGTAAACCCTTTCGTCCTTCTCATGGGCGCGAGTACCAATATCAACAAAATGCTTTGAATTTTTTGCCAAAAGAAGCTTGTTTAAATTCAAATGTAAATCTGGAAATGCCTGCTTTCGCTCAACACCAGCTATGGTCCAATAATACCTACCGTTCACCAAAAGCAACTCAAGTTCAGCCGCCATTTCAAGGTGTGGTGAGAGCTTAGCAAGCGGTTTATCTGCCCCTCTAGCCATAAATTCAATTTTCCCAAAGTCTTTTGTGTACGCACTATACCAACGATCAACCTCTCTTCTGCTACTTCTTGAAAGTACAATCGCGAGAGTTGAATGTAAGGAAGCCATATTAATCAATTCTTTCTAAATACGCCTGAACAATAAGCATGGCAGCCAAAGCATCCTCCTTGGCTTGTGTTCCTCCCTCACGCTGTAAATGAATACTTTGTGATGTTGTATAAGATTCATCTTCCTCTTCAACAGGGACAGAAACTATTTTCTTTAATTGTTCAATAAAACTTCGTGTGAGATCAAGCTGTTGTGACTTTTGGTTTGGATTTGTCGCGAGCGGTACTCCAACAACAATAAGCTCGATTTCATCATCAATAATTTGCTTTTGTAAAATTTTAAAAACATCATCTCCTGAATTTTTTATAACATCCAAAGGAACAGCTACTTTTATGTTACTGTCACCAAAGGCTAGTCCGATTTTTTTATTTCCGTAGTCTATTCCTAAAATTCTCATATTATTTAACTGCCATTGCGAACCAAAATAAAGTGAGGGGTGAAGCAATCTTCCTGGTTGAGCAGATTGCTTCGTCACTACGCCCAGCTAAGCTGGGCTTTGTTTCTCGCAATGACAGATATGTTATACAGGTAAAGGCGTTAAAATCTCTACCCCTGCCTCAGTCACTGCAATTGTTACTTCAAAATGTGCCCCAATGCTTTTATCCTTCATAACAGCTGCCCAACCATCATCTGCGGTTTCAACAAGATAATCACCAAGTGCAATCATTGGTTCTATAGCAAGACACATACCTTCAACTATTTCAATTTCAGGAAACTGTTTGGTAATAAAATTTGGAATATGTGGCTCTTCATGAACTTCATGCCCAACCCCATGCCCTGTTAATGACCGCACTATTCCATATCCATATGGTTTAACATGTTTCTCTACAGCTTCACCAATATCAGAAATTTTACCTCCAATTTTTACTGATTCAATTGCCTCTATTAAAGCTTCTCTTGTAACCCGCAATAATTGTTTTGCATTATCAGACGCATTGTCCACAAAAACAGTAGCAGCCATATCAGTACACAAGCCTTGATACCAACAACCAATATCAAGCCCAACAATATCCCCTTGTTTCAATTCTATTTTCCGATTTCCAAGTCCATGAACTATTTCTTCATTAATAGAAACACAAAGTGTAGATGGAAATGGTGGATATGCTTTTGATGACCTATAACCTTTAAACGATGGAGTACCACCGCCTTTTATTATTTCATTCTCTGCAACAGAATTTAAATCACAAACCTTAACACCTGCATGTGCAATTTGAATTGCTGCAGTAAGAGCACGAGAAAGAAGCGCGCCTCCAGCGCGCATTTTTTCAATTTCTGTTTTAGTCTTTGTAAGCGACATAGTTGATAATAAACAAATTACAAATTTGGGACTTGTTTGTTTTTTGTAATTTGTATATTGTAATTTTATTACAATGCGTTTAAAACTCGACCAAACACCTCTTCAATCGTTCCAGCTCCATCTACAAGATGAAAAATCCCTTTCTTTTTATATTCATCAAAAACAGGCTTTGTGTCTTTTTCATATATCTCAAGCCTTCGTCTAAGCGCCTCTTCTGACTCATCATGGCGCTTCCCTAATTCTCCACTGCAAGCAGAACACTTATCTCCATTGTTATAACCATCTACTATGCGGTACACTTTACCACATTTATTACATGTTAATCTCCCACCAAGGCGATTAACACACTCCTCAACAGGAACGTCAATTAGAATAAAATGTGTTGGTTCATCAAAATCAAAAGAATTAAACTGATCCATGCTGCGCGGATAACCATCCAACACATATCCATTTTTGGCGTCTTCCTTGCCAATACGCCTCTTGAGAACCTCAGCCACATCTTGGGTTGAGGCAAGATTTCCGCCTTTTAAAATCCCATCAATTTTTTGACCAAGCTCTGAGCCTGTTGCAATTTCATCACGCAACAACTGCCCCATGCTTAGCGCTGGAATATCAAAATACTCTGACAGAAGATCTGCCTGAGTTCCTTTGCCACTGCCTTGTGAACCTAATACTAATATTTTATACATATACTCTAGTATACCAAATTATTTTTCATTCAAAAACGGAGCTAAGGCTCCGCATTGCATAAATCAAAATCCTCGCCTTTTTACATTTCGTACTCATGCATTGTCACCTGTGCCTCAACTTGTTTAACACTATCAATCAAAACTGCAACTATAATTAATATTGATGTTCCCCCAATAATTAAATTTGAGTTGCCAGTTGCTTGTTGAACAATAAGCGGCAATACAGCAATCAAGGATAGGAAAATAGCACCAACAAGAAGCAATCTATTTGAAACCCAACTTAGATAATCTGCAGTGTTTGGACCTGGCCTAATACCTGGAACGAAACCCCCTTGCTTTTGCAGGTTTTCAGCAATACGATCTGGATGAAATATTACAGCTGTATAGAAATACGCAAAAACAAATACTAACACAAAATATACTATACCGTACACGAGTTGGTTTTGGAATGTTTGTATCAACCACTGAGCTGCCTCTCTGATAAATTCTGTTCTGGCGTTGATAAAAAACTGACCAATCACAGAAGGTAATAAAATAATTGAAATTGCAAAAATAATTGGAATAACACCACCCATGTTTAATCTAAGCGGAATATGAGAACTAACAGCGCCAGACAAACGCGAGCCTCGCACTTGCCGTGCATATTGAACAGGAATATTTCTTTGTGCCTCATTCATTAATACAATCCCAACAATTGTTAACACAACAAACAAAGCAAACAGAACAACTGTAACTAACTGGCTTTTATCAAAAATTGAAATCGTTTGTCCCAAAAACGTAGGAAGCCCAGCAATGATACCAGCAAAAATTAATATAGAAATACCATTTCCAACATTTTTTTCTGAAATAAGTTCACCAATCCACATCAAGAACACTGTTCCTGCTACCATTGTGATAATTGCAAATAAATAAGATGAAAGACTGTGGCTTATCAAAAGTTGTCCACCAACCTGTCCTGTTTGTTGTCCTAGCAAAATAATTAACCCATAAGCCTGCAAGATCGCTAGTGGTATCGTGAGCATTCTTGTCCATTGATTCATCTTCTGTCTACCCTGCTCTTCTTTTTGCATCTCTTCAAACTTTGGAACTATCATTCCAAGTAATTGAAAAATAATAGATGCTGTAATATATGGTGCAACCCCAAGAGCAACTATAGAAAAATTTTGAAGTGTACCTCCTGAAAAAATATTCAAAAGCCCAAAAAATTGATTGCCCTCAAAAATACTTGCTAGATCAGAAGCATCAATACCAGGAACAGGAATATGAGCACCTACACGAAAAAGCACCAACATCAACAAAATAAAAATAAGACTCCTTCGTACAGTTGGTGTTTTAAATACTTGCAATAATGTAACCATATGGTTTGGACTGATTTATTTTACCTGACCACCTGCTTTTTCAATCTTTTCTTTTACTGATTTTGATACCAGACATCCTTCAATTGTAATTTTTATTCCAATTGATCCACTGCCCAAAATTTTAACTCCATTTTCAACTTTTTTAACCAATCCCTTTTTTAAAAGCATTTTTGGATTAACACTATCACCATCCGCAAAAACCTTTGCTAAAACATTTAAATTAACAATCTCTGGTTTTGGTTTATTGCTTTTGAAGCCTCGCTTCTTTGGCAAGCTTAACATAATGCTTCGAAGACCCTTAAGTTTCAATCCGCTTTTACCGCCAGATCGAGATCGTTGACCTTTTGACCCTCTACCTGAATAAGTTCCTTTGCCAGAACCTAAACCGCGACCCAAGCGTTTGCTGGTCTTTTTTGATCCTTTACTTGGCTTGATTGTATTTAATTGCATAAATTTTAATCAAACTCTTTTTTACTTTTCTTGCTTAACATCTTCTGGTAATTTAACCTCAACTTTTTCAACAACAGCCTTCTTTTCAGTTGTTGGGTTGCTTTTCACATTTCTCAACTGTTTTATTGCCTCAATCGTAGCCCGTGCAATATTTAATTTATTACTTGAATTTAATATTTTTGAAACTGCATTTGGAACTCCAGCATACTCAAGAACAACTCTAATAGCACCACCTGCTTTTAAACCAGTCCCAACTGGTGCTGGTTTTAATAATATAAGAGCTGATCCGTATTTATATTCAATACTATGCGGAATTGTTTCATTAACAATTGGAACTCTAATAATTTTCTTTTTTGCCTGTCTGTATGCCTTTTCAATCGCAAGTTGGACATCTGCACCTTTGGCAACACCAAGACCTACCTTCCCCTTTTTATCTCCAATAATCAACGAAGCACGGAAGCTCATTCTTTTTCCACCAGCAGTAACACGAGTAACTCTTGCTAAATCAAGAATCTTCTGTTCGTATTCCCTTTGTTCAGGTCGTTGTGCACCTTTTCGTCCACCTTTTCTTTTATCGTTCTTCCCACCAAACTTTGAAGGAAATTTCTTTTGAAATGTCTTTTTTTGCTCTAATACCATAATATTATATTTTTATTCCAGCTTCTCTTGCTCCATCAGCAACTGCAGCAACGCGCCCATGATATCTGTATTGACCTCTATCAAATACAGCAGAAGTAATGCCTATTTCCTTTGCCTTGTTTCCAATTTCAATCCCAACCATTTTTGCTATTTCAACAGGCTTACCTTTCTTTTCTACAATTCTATCCGATGAACTCGCAATTGTTTTTCCAGCATTATCATCAATCAGCTGAGCTGAAATGTGCTTATAGCTTCTTTTAACACAAAGCCTTGGCACATCAGCTGTACCTCGAATCTTTGCTCGAACTCTTTTAGCCCTAAGATTTGATTTAATCATTTTTTTCTTTGCTTGTTTCATACTTCTTATTCAGATGATTTTGCAGTCTTTCCTGCTTTTCTTCTGATATGTTCACCTACATAATGAATTCCTTTGCCTTTATAAGGCTCTGGCTTTCGAATTTTTCGAATCTTTGCAGCAACATGTCCAACTAGTTGTTTATCAATTCCGCTTATTGTTATTGTATTCTTTTCAACAACTGCATTAATAGTGCTTGGCAACTCATACTCAACATCATGAGAAAAACCAACTGTCAAAATAAGTTTATTGCCATTAAGATTGACACGAAACCCAACACCTTCAACCTCAAGTTGTTTTGAAAACCCTTGAGTAACGCCTAGTACCATGTTTTCTACAATGGCTTGTGCAGTACCCCACTGTGCACGCTCGTTCTTGTTAGTTTCATTTTTTATTTTAAAAGAAATACTTTTCTCACCATCTTTTTCTTCAAGTACAATTGTTACAACAGGATTTATTTTTGCTTTTAATTCTCCTTTATCACTTTTTACAACAACCAAATTACCATCGATTTTTACTTCGACGTTTTTTGGTACAATAATAATTTTTTTACCAACTCTAGACATATTTAATATATTTCACACAAAACCTCACCTCCAAGCTTTCTGGTCCTTGCCTCTTTATTTGTCATTAAACCATTTGGTGTTGATATAATTGCAACGCCAATATCAGAAAGTGGCCTTGGTAATTCTGCTGATTTTGCATATACACGATTACCTGGCTTACTAATTCGTTTTAATGACTTAATTGGCTTTTCTCCGTTTTCGTAGCGAAGTTTCAAATTTATATTTTTAAATTTTCCATTTTCTAATACTTCAACACTTGCAATATAGTTCTCTTTTTCAAGAATTTTTGCAATACTAAATTTAATCTTGGAATACGGAACCAAAACTTCTGATTTTTTTACAGCAACCGCGTTGCGGATGCGTGTTAACATGTCTGAAATAGGATCTGTTATCATAAATATTTTTTACCAACTTGACTTTACAATTCCAGGAATCTCGCCCCGATTAGCAAGCTCGCGAAAACATATTCTGCACAATTCAAAACTTCGCATATACCCATGCCTGCGCCCACACTTCCAACAACGATTAACATGTCTTGTTGAATATTTGGGTTTGTTTTTTGATTTTGCAATTTGATTCGCTGATGCCATAATTATTTATCTTTTATTGGAAATCCTAAAGCTTTTAACAATGCAATTCCTTCTTTATTTGATTTGGCTGTTGTTGATACTGTTACCTGCAAACCATGTAAAACCTCAATTTCATCGCTTCTAATTTCAGGAAAAATTATATGCTCTTTAAAGCCGATAGAAAAATTCCCTTCTCCGTCAAATGATTTTGGTGATAGACCACGAAAATCTCGAATACGAGCAATTGAAACATTTGTTAACTTTTCAAGAAAATCCCACATTCTGTTTCCATGCAAAGAAGCTTTCATTCCAACAATATTGCCTTCACGAATATGAAACGTTGCAATTGATTTTCGTGCAAGGGTCTTCACTGGTCTTTGACCAGTTATTCTAGTCAATGTGTTTTCTACCGTATCAATAAATTTAGAATCCTTCATGTTTGCACCAAGACCAACATTCAAATTCACCTGCGTTACCTTTGGTACTGCAAGGTTATTCTTGTATCCGAATTCTTCCTTCAATTTCGGAACTATTTCTTTTGTATACTTTTCTTTCAAGCTCATAAATTTTATTCAAGATCTTCAGGGCCATCTTTAGTTATAAGTACCCTGATCTTTGTTTTCTTCCCCTCTTTTTCAATAAACTTATACTGTACACGACCAGGCTTACCAGTTTTTGGTGATACAACCTGAACGTTTGAAATATGAAGAGGTGAACTATAATCAATCTTCTTTCCTGCAGTTCTGCTCTGCTTTTTTAAATGTTTCACTGCTTTATTAACACCTTCAACAACAACTCTCATGTGTTTTGGAAACACCTGTACAATCTTTCCTGTTTTGCCCTTGTCTTTGCCTGTAAGCAAACGGACTGTATCACCTTCTTTTACTTTCATATATTTATAATACTTCGGGAGCTAATGAAATTATTTTTGTATATCCTTGCGCACGCAATTCTCTAGCCACAGGTCCAAAAATACGTGTACCTTTAGGCTCCTTGTTTGCAATATCAATAATTGCTGCTGCATTCTCATCAAAACGAATATATGTACCATCACTTCTTCGTGTCTCTTTCCTAGTTCTTACCATAACAGCTTTTACAACATCGCTTTTCTTAACAGGAGCATGTGGAACAGCTTCCTTAACAACAGCAGTAACAACATCACCGATTCTTGCATATCGCTTTTGATAACCTCCGTGAACTCGAATAACCTGAAGCTTTTTTGCCCCTGAATTATCCGCTACATTTAACATTGAGCGATTCTGAACCATATTATTACTCTTGTGACTTATTATTTACAACAGACCATCTTTTGCTAGCTGATAGAGGTCTGCATTGTGTAAAATCAACCTTATCACCATTTTTGTATTGGTTATTCTCATCATGTACATGAAATTTCCTACTCTTTACATATCGTTTCCTGTATTTTGGATGCACAACAGTTCTTTCAACTTTCACAACAATTGTTTTATCCATTTTATCAGAAACAACAACACCACTAAATACCTTAGTTTGTGCACGTGATTTTGTTGTTGATTCAAATTTTCCCATATTATTTTACATTCTTATCATTCAAAATTGTCTTTATTCTTGAAACATTTTGTCGTGTCTTTCTAATCTCTCTTACATTCTTCAATTGATTTGAAGATGATTGAAATTTAAACTCCTGAAGTTTGCCCATTGCTTCATTTAACATCTTTTCTAATGCATCAGGTTGCATTTTTTTTAATTCCTTAACTTCCATATTATTATTGAACCTTACGAGTTACTATCTTTGTTTTTACTGGCAATTTATGCGAAGCAAGTCGCAACGCTTCTCTAGCCAACACCTCATCTACACCATCAATCTCAAAAATAATTGTTCCTGGACGTATATCTGCAACATAATGATCAACAGCACCCTTTCCTTTTCCCATAGGCATTTCTGCACCTTTTGCTGTAACAGGTTTATCTGGAAATATCCGTATCCAAACCTTACCACCTCTTTTAATTTTACGAGTCATGGCACGGCGACCAGCTTCAATCTGACGTGCTGTGATCCAAGAACCTGTTGTTGCCTTAATTCCAAATGCCCCAAAAGCAAGAGCTATTTTTCGGGTTGCAACACGTTTACCACGTGCACGGCCTTTGTGCCATTTTCTGTGTTTTACCTTTTTGGGCATTAACATATTATTCTTTGATAACTACTACTTTTGCTCCTGATTTTGTTCATCTAAATTCTGGGTTTGATCAAAAACCTCACCTCTATTAATCCATACTTTGACTCCAATAGCACCGTAAATAGTACGTGCTGTAACTGAGGCGAAATCAATATCTGCTCTAAGATTATGCAGAGGCACCTTACCTGAGGCCAATGATTCTGATCGTGCAATTTCTGCTCCATTTAGTCTTCCAGCAATTGTAATTTTAATCCCTTCTGCTCCTGCTTTTAGTACTCTATCAATGGCTTGTTTCATTGTACGTCTATATGGCATTCTTTTTTCAATGTCAAACACAGCTTGCAGCCCAACAATTCGAGCACTTAAAGATGGTTTCTGAACCTCTTTTACATTAACTTTTAAATCAACTCTTTTGCCTCTGTAAAATTCTGTGCGTATGCTCTTGTTTAATTCTTCAATTCCTGCACCAGCACGCCCAATTATTACTCCCGGTTTTGCAGAATAAATAAAAATCGAAATTGTACCTCGTGATCGTTCAATTTCAATACGATCAACCAAAGCATCTCGAAGTTTCTTTAAAAGATATTCACGAATTCTAACATCTTCTTGAAGAAATTTGCTAAAATTGGATTTCGAAAACCATAATCCACCCCAGTGCTTATTTATTGCAAGTCTAAATACTTTTGGATGTACTTTATTTCCCATAATTATTTTTCTTGTTTCTTATCTGTTTTTTTCTTTTCAACTACTTTCCCAGTAATCTTGTTCTTTACAACCTTTTTATTTTGTTTCTTCTCAACTTTTTTTTCATTATCTTTTAAATCTGTTTTAACAGTATCTAAAACAACATTTATATGAGTTGTCCTCTTTCTGATTGCTCCTGCTCTACCAAAAGCACGAGGGCGCCACCTATGTAAAACAGGTCCACCATCTGCGGTAATTTCTTTAATGATCAAATCTGCTTTGTTTAATTTAAAATTGTGCTGTGCGTTCGCAGCTGCTGATGCTATAACTTTATATACAGGCATTGCTGCATCTTTCTTTATAAATTTTAATTGTGTTAAAGCTTCATCAACAGTCATGCCCCGAACAACATCAATAACAAGCCGCACTTTTCGCGGTGACATTCTGACATACCTTGCTTTAGCTTTAACTTCCATATTATGTTTAAAACGTTTAATTCGTTAAAAATGTTTAATTTGTACAATTTAATGCTTTTAACATTTTTAACAACTTGAACTATTTATTTCTTTTTTTGTTCAACTGCTTTTTGGAGTTTCCCTCCGTGACGTACAAATTTTCTCGTCTGTGCAAATTCACCAAGTTTATGTCCAACCATATTCTCAACAACCCTTACTGGAATATGAGCTCTTCCATTATGAACACCAATTGTAAAACCTACCATCTCTGGAGTAATCGTACAAGCCCTTGCCCAAGTTTTGATAATCGTTTTATCTCCTGGTTTAAGAACTTGAATTTTTTTCTGTAATTTTTCATCCACGTATGGACCTTTTTTTAAACTTCGTGACATATTACTTTTTACATTTTAACGCATTCCATTCTTAAACTTTCATAATTTATTTTCCTTAACCAACAAAACGTCCTTTCTTCCTGCGTTTAATAATTAGTTTATCAGAACCCTTGCTTCTTCGAGTCTTAACTCCTAAAGCCGGCTTTCCAGAAGGTGTCTTTGGGTGTTTCATTCCAATCGGATGTTTTCCTTCTCCACCACCATGAGGATGGTCAACTGGATTCATTGCTTTACCGCGGACTGTTGGACGAATCCCAAGATGTCTTATTCTACCTGCTTTACCCCAACGAATCAAACGGTAGTCTGGATTTGAAACCTGACCGATCGTTGCCATACAAGTCTTTAAAACCATTCGAACCTCTCCTGAAGGCAATTTCAATGTTGCATATTTCCCCTCAACAGCCATAATCTGAGACGATGCTCCAGCTGATCTAACAATTTGCCCACCTTTACCGGGCTTTAGTTCAATATCATGAACCGAGATCCCAACAGGAATTTGATCTAATGGATATCTATAGCCAATCTGTATTTCCCCTCTTGTAAGTGAAGAAACAACAGTATCACCAACTTTCAATTCATTTGGAGCAATTATATACGTTTTTTCACCATCTTTATAACACAATAAAGCTATTCTTGAACCACGATTAGGATCATACTCAATTGATAAAACATTTGCTGGGATATCATACTTTGTACGCTTTGAATCAATCAAACGAATTCTCCTTTTTGCTCCACCGCCTTTATGTCTTACAGTAATTTTTCCTTTTGTTCTTCCAGCAAATTGTTTCCTTTTTATTGTTAACTTTTTGTGCGGTGTTGTTTTTGTAATATCAGAAAAATCATCAACGCTTGATATACGTCTTCCTGGTGTTGTTGGTTTGTATTTCTTAACTCCCATATCTGTAATAATTTCTAATGTCTAATTACTAATTTCTAAAATGTTCATTTATTAGAAATTAAACATTAATAATTAGCATTTCTTTATACTCCTTCGTAAATATCAAGTGTTTTCCCTTTTGGCAACGTAACCAATGCTTTCTTCCATGATTTTCTTCTGCCCTGAATTCTCCCAAACCTTACTTTTTTGCCTTTTATATTTTGTATGTTTACTGATTTAGGAAGAATCCCATACATGTTTTTTATTGCTAAAACAACCTGTATCTTTGTTGCGAATGGTCTTACCTCAAAAACATATTGGCCAGCTGATGCAAGCCTTGCGCTTTTTTCTGTCACAACAGGACGCACAATAATTGATGAGATCTCAGAATAAACTCCTTTTTCTGTTTTTTTAACTTCTGGTAAAATTTTTGATTCCTTCTTATTATCTACTTTATCCTCTTTTTTCTTTTCATCCTTAACCTTTACAGCAGCTGGAGCTGAGCTTTTTGCAAGATTCCATTTCGATTTAAATTTATCAATAAATGCCATACTACTTTTTATCTTTCTTTATAACTTTCTTTGCTTTCTTCTGTATTTTCTTACCATCCTTAATAAAAGTTTTTTGGATTACATCAATAGCTGCTTTTGAAACTAAAATACGCTCATTTGACAGAAGGTCTATAACATTGATGCTATTTGCTGGAATTGTTGAAACTTTCGGAATATTCCTTGCTGCACGGCTTGCTGAAACATCACTAGAAACAAGAACAAGCAGTGTTTTCTTGCCTGATTTTGGAAGACTTTTAAGAGCATTGAAAAGCTCCTTTGTTTTTGGCTGAGCTAAATCAAAAGATTCAACTGCAATAAAATTCTCATTTGCAACTTTATCAGACAATACCATTGCCAATACTTTATCACGTACTTTCTTGTTGATTTTCTTTGAAAAATTTCTTGTATTTCTCGGTCCAAATGTAATTCCTCCACCAACCCAGATTGGAGATCGTCTCGATCCATGCCTTGCTCTTCCTGTTCCTTTCTGTTTCCATGGCTTAATTCCACTTCCAGCAACTTCACCTCGAGTTTTTGTATGTGCAATTGCAACTCTGCTATTTGCTGCTTGAGCAACAACAACTTCATGTACCAAAGCCTCATCAGCTTTAACTTCAAACAATCGATTGTCTAATTCGACATCGCCTATTGTTGTACCTTCAAGATTGTATAAATTTACTTTTGCCATAGATTTTTACCATTACGGCTATTTATCAAAAGCAATGAACCTCGAGCTCCTGGAAGCGCACCCTTGATAGCTATAACGCTATTATCTTTATCTATTTGAACAACTTCTAAATTCTTAACTGTTACTTGTGTATCACCCATGTGGCCTCCCATTCTTTTTCCTCTTGCAACTGGTGCTTGTTCACGTGAACCAATAGACCCAGGCATGCGCAATTGATCTTTATGCCCGTGAGTTGCGGGAGAACCATGAAAACCATGTCTCTTAACTACTCCAGCAAAACCCCTACCTTTTGTACTTCCTGTTACATCAACTTTCATTCCTAATTCAAAATCTGAAATCGATACTTCACGGCCGCGCTCAAGATCTGTTGAATCGACTCTAAATTCTCTCAATGTTTTCATTGATTTAAGCCCAGCCAAATGCCCTTGTTGTGCTTTATTTATTTTCTTTCTTGTTTCGTCAGCACCCAATTGCACTGCAGAATATCCATCTTTTTCAGAAGAACGAACTGCTGTAACAACATTTGGTTCTGCTTTTACCAAAGTAACAGGAACAACCTTGCCGTCATCGCGGAAGATCTGGGTCATTTCAATTTTTCGTCCAATAATAAATGGCATATTTGGGTATGAAGTATACCGTATTGAATATTAGTCATTCTATACTCAATACTATTTAATCAAAAAACCGAAAGTCGAAACACGTTGAATCCAACATTTTTCAACTTCCAGCCTCAAGTACTAAAACTTAAGGACATAATAATATTTTCAATAATCTATCTCCTTTCTACTGCTCACAGAATCCATGGAAGGTTTTCTCCGCAATAATACATCTAAACCTGAGATCTTTCTTCCACGTTCCAAGACCAGTTGGAAATTAACGAAACTAACTATTTACTAGGTTTTTATCTCAACATCAACTCCTGCGGGAAGATTCAAACTCATCAATGCATCAATTGTTTTTTCTGTTGGATCTGTAATATCGATAAGACGCTTGTGGATACGCATTTCATACTGCTCTCTGGAATCCTTGTGAACAAATGTTGATTTATTCACTGTATATTTCCTCTTTTCTGTTGGAAGAGGAATTGGGCCATGAACCTTTGCGCCTGAGCGTTCTGCAGTCTTAATGATGGTTTGAGTCGCCTGATCAATCACCTTATGATCATAAGCACGAATTTTAATCCTAATGCGCGACTTTTCATCTGTTTCGCTCGCTTGTTTGGTTGTTTTGTTTTCTTCTTGAGTTGTTGACACAGATTTAATGAAAGAACAGGAAAAGGGGTCGCAAGCGACCCCTAATATTATTAATTAAGTATTTTTGTCACCACACCAGCACCTACAGTTCTACCACCCTCTCGAATAGCAAAAGACATCTTTTCTTCAAGTGCAACTGGTTGGATCAATTTAACTGTTAAATTAATTGTATCTCCTGGCATAACCATTTCAGTTCCTTCAGGAAGAATTACTTCACCTGTAACATCTGTAGTTCTGATATAAAACTGCGGCTTGTAACCTTTAAAGAATGGTTTATGTCGTCCACCTTCCTCTTTAGCAAGAGCATATACCTCTGCTTCAAATTCTGTATGAGGAGTAATTGAGCCTGGTTTAGCAAGCACCATTCCTCGCTCAACATCATCTTTCTTTACTCCACGAAGAAGAATACCTGCATTATCACCAGCACGGCCTTCATCAAGGTTCTTATTAAACATTTCAATTCCTGTAACAACAGTTTTTGAACTCAGTGGTTTAATACCAACAATTTCAACCTCTTCATTTAACTTAACCATTCCACGCTCAATACGGCCAGTAACAACTGTACCACGTCCTTCAATTGAGAAAACATCCTCGATTGGCATTAAGTATGGCTTATCAACCTCGCGAACTGGCTCTGGAATATATGTATCAAGTTGTTCAATAAGCTCCATGATTGGCTTTGTTGCTTCTTCATCTGAAGGATTTTCAAGAGCTTTAAGAGCTGAGCCTCTGATAATTGGTGTCTCATCACCTGGATATTTGTATTGTTTTAGAAGATCACGAACTTCTTCTTCAACTAAATCTATAAGTTCTGGATCATCAACTTGATCAATTTTATTTAAAAACACCACGATCGCTGGCACACCAACTTGACGAGCAAGAAGAATATGTTCACGAGTCTGTGGCATTGGGCCATCAGCAGCAGAAACAACCAAAACAGCACCGTCCATCTGGGCAGCGCCTGTAATCATATTTTTAATATAGTCTGCGTGACCTGGACAGTCTACGTGCGCATAGTGGCGCTTGTCTGACTCATACTCACAGTGAGCGGTAGCAATGGTAATACCACGCGCCTTACTCTCAGGAGCTTTGTCAAGGTCATCAACACCCTTTGATTGGGCAATCATTCCTTTTGCAGTTAAAACCGCAAGGATAGCCGCTGTAAGAGTTGTCTTGCCATGATCTACATGGCCGATTGTTCCAACGTTTACATGTGGCTTATCACGTTTAAATGCTTCTGCCATAAAAAATTTAGAACCATGAAACATAAAACATGAGACAGCGAAAACTCACTAAATCATGTTAAAAATACTTCATGTTTCACTTTATATGTTATAAGTGTTTAAGTGTGCGAAGTATAACAGATAGTGCTAAAACGTGCAAGTCCTAATGGGGACTTTCACGTATATTTTAATGCCTTTTTTGGCAATAATTAGAGGGTTTAATTTTTTTAGCTAAATTTAGCTAAAAATTATTATTATCTTACCAAAACAATATAAAGCACAGCAGAAAAATATCCACAACCTACCCACCAACCAACACCTATTCTATTGGTTCAAGATAAAACTGCTCTTCACTGAAATCATCTTCGTTTTTTTGTGTGACAGCCTTATTTTCCTCTGATTTACTGCTTTCTTCTGACAATTCTGGAGTTTGAGTATCTGTTTGTTTTCTAAACTGCTCAAGTTGTTTCTTTACATCATCAACCTCATTTTCACTCATTTGTGAAAGATTCCATGTTTTTGCTTTTGATCCTGCAGGCGCCATAGCTTCAAAAATATCAGCTGGAGTCTCAGGTTCAACAGGCCCAACTGGTGCCTGAACATCTGCTGGCTTTTCAGGTTCTGTTGGTTTTATTGAGAATATCTCAGGCTCTTCATCAATTAATCCTAAATCGTCTTCAAGAGGAGTACCTGAAAAATCACCGCCAAAATCAATTTCTTCTGGTTCTTCAATAATTTCGTCAAAATATTCATCCCCATACTCTGTAAAATCATAATTTGCTTCATCTATCAGGTTTTCATATTGATCAAAGCCCATTATTACATAAATATTCTCACCGTCAGGATCAGTGACGATCATTCTATCCCCTGTTGATTTAACAAGCCTTAATATCCTTTTAAATTGATTGTCCATATTTTTATTTATTGAATTCATCGGCATTTTATCGCATCTGAGCAGGGTGTCAAATACTAAACAAAAATCCGAAATCCTAATATCTAAATCCTAAACAAATTCGAATATCTAAATCCAAATGTTCTAAACCATGGTTTTGAATTTTGAACATTATAATTTTGATATTGTTTAGCCTGCCCTTCCGAAGCCCAAAGGGCGAAGGGGGGAATTTA
>JBDRLV010000002.1:0-14638 GCA_043812755.1 Patescibacteria group bacterium
AAACTCTATTTGTCATTCTGGGGACCCTGAGCAAGTGAAGACAAAGTCCGAACGTCAAAGGGGACGAAGAATCTCATTGTCATACAATGGGATCCTTCGGCTAAAGCCTCAGGATGACAGGCATAGGAAAAAAAAGCGGACCATACAGATCCGCTGCGTGTATATAAGATGCGCTATTCGTAACGCCGAATACGTAAAGAACCATCTTCGCAGATTTCTGCTTCCCAATCTGATCTGTGAAGCACATCGCTAACATACATCCACCACTGTGAGTCACCAGTCACAAATAAAGGAAGTACCACACCTGCGCAGTAGGCCCAGCCTTCATCGTCTGGATCTGGCTTAGGACATTTCGGCGAGGTTATCAGATTCCTCAATGTATTCAGGAACTGGGTGACTTGCCTCATCTCCTCAGATGCAAGCTGGGCGTTTGCGTCATCAGGAGTTGGGAAAGGATGATCTTCTGGATAGGGCTTCTCGCGCCCTTGCCTGCCAGGCTCAACCTCATCGCCAGTGCACGTTTGCAGATACTGCCAAAACGGTGTGAGAACTCTGCTCACAAAGTCGATTCGCTCTGGTTCCTGCGGCTCGTCGCGAGCGTTGACCATGTCATCCAGATACTGTTCAAGCGTACGCCTGCCATTGGCAAGTGCCAAAGTACCAAGCAAAAGATCAGTGATAGCCTCGTCATCATGCCCAAAGTGAATGATGTTATCCTTACCAATCAATTCCTCCCAGGTTCCAAGCGCTCTTTCGTCGCCGTAGTCATACCTGCGATGAAGAAGGAATACATTTCCTTTGAACTTGCGCTTGAGATCCTCAAAGACCTGTTTGGTCTCCTCTGCCTTGCGTGATCCGCCAAAAATTCTGCTCATGTCAGAGGGGTAAAGCCGACTTGACACTCCCTCATCTGCCACAAACACACAAAACGCATTGGCGCCTTCTGGGATATCACACATGTATGCGTAAAAATACGCTGCATACTCATAGCCCTCTACATGATTTCCGCCACCCATTTTTTCACGCCAAAAACGACTCAGCCAATTGTCCATGTCTCGCATTTTGGTAAAATCACCAACTTGAAGTGTTGCTTGGTCTCTTACATCACCAACTGCTGCAACACTCACATCAGGATCATCAAGGTATCTGTTTTTGATGACCTGTCCAGCAAACATAGGAGCCTTATCCACAAAAACAAGTGGCAAAGCATCCACTGAGCCAGTAACGTCATAGATGATCGCCAGTACGTCTTGGGCAGAGGTTGAGATGCGTCTCGTTGGACGAGTGCTCTCATCAACCCTATCTTGGCTCATGATTTCTTCAGCCACAGTCGAGAATCCACGATCTCCGCGCGCGTATCCATGTGTGGTATCACGATGGTAAGTTTTTCCTCCATCACCCATGATTTCCTCCAGTCAGTGAGTGTTAAACAGTGCAAGCTAAATGCTAAGCAGTCTTTTTTTATCAGATTAAATCAATGTTGTCAATAGTAAATGCTCTGCAACAAAAAACGGGGCTCTGGCAGTCCCGTTACGAAATGAACGTATTTAACGAATGCTGTTTGCCTTGCGGACGTTGCATGCAACGTCCCTACTCGCCTTCGCCCTCTTCCTCATCCTCTGGATCAGGCTCTGGCTCAGGTGGAGGTGGAGGGCCTTTGCCACTCTTGATCTGAGACTCCCACACGCGGGCAAGATCATTAAGCCTGAACGTGCGAGCCACATCCACAAATATCAAACGATACTTGGCAATCAAGGCATTGCCCTTGGCACCCTTACCTGCAGCAACCCAACGGCGGTAGAACCAGCCCTGAGCACGCGGTCGTTCATCATCATGATAACCAAGGGAAAAAAGATACTCATTTTGCTCAAGATCACGCTCGATCTGTGGGAAATCCGACCATGTTGCATACCAAAACGCTGGCAACATGGTTTTGATCATTTCAGCAGTTTTGTCTGGCACAAAATCTGTGCTCCTGAGAATCGTCAATCCCCAGCCTGCAAGCAAATCAACCACAGTAGGGTCGTTTGCAAGCGAAGCCATGGCGCGAAGAAGCGGACCTCTTGCCATCACATAACCACCCTCAGAATCAACCTCATCAATGTGCCCCAACACATAGAGGAAGCTCCCGTCAACCAAAGAGTTCTGCACATTTTGGGGATCTGTCACCCAGTTGTACAGCTGCCAGTCATCATCTGAAGACACCTTCTGTGGGTCTGTATTTGCAACTCGGCCAAGCTCACTCAGCACCAAAGAAACGATGCTGGAGATTGATGGCACAAACTGCTTTGTGGCAGAAACTGGCTCTGGTCTTGCATACACCAGCAAGCATTGCTTTTCAGGAACCTGCCACTCCCCCTCAGCTGCTTCCTCAGACGAAAACTCAACCTCAATGGGTGGTGGGAATGCCACAGTAGCAATTGCTTTATGCTCAGGAAGGGTCGGATACTCTCCTGCAACTCGAACAGCAGTGTTGAATCGCACAAGGCTCTGACGCAGCTGCCTCATTGCCAGTTTCTTGGCTTTCTCAGTCTCATGCACAAGAGCAGGCGCGCCTGCGAGAGTTTTTTGGCAGACATTTGCCCAGCTTTCCCACCTGACAATGAGCTCGGCTTTTTTCTTGTCGGCTTCTTCAAGCTCTTCGATCCTCGTCAGCTTTTCAGCCAAACGACTATCCAGACGATCAGCGCGTTCTCTTGCTTTTATTGTGGCTACATTCTCATCTCCACACAAGAGGTCAGAACAACCTGCGCAAAAAAACAAAACTGTCAAAAAAATGAAAAGGATATTCCTCACAACAACCTCCTAGGTAGCTTGGTTTCACATTATTTCTACCTTTTCCTTTAAACCTTAAAGGACCAAACAATATAATGCAAATTTTGATTTTTGTCAAGTCTCATAGACCCCCTTTAGTAAGGTGGGAACGAAAAAACAGCGGTTATCGCTGTTTTTTCTGGATCGCACAGACCCCCCTTATTTTCCCCTTAGTAAAGGCGGATCAAACAGAAACTATATCAAAACCTGATTTGTGATCAAGCCCGCGCATCACGATTAACCTCATTCCCTTTTGCACCAATTTTTGTTTTTTAAGTTCATTCAAAGCATCTTTTTCAAAATTCCCTTTTGTACCACCCTTTAAATAAAATGGCTGAACTCCCCATCGTAAATTTGCTTGACGCATTATTGTTTCATTTGCAGTTGCTAAAAATAATGGAATCTCAGGACGCGCCATTAAAAGTTGCTCTGACCATGCAACAGAATCATGTGAACATATCACTCCATCAATATGCCCACCTTGAGCAAAAACTTTAAGTGCATATGCAACCGAACGGATTGGATCAGACGGTTCATCCTTACCAAGCACAACATCATCATAAGGCGACTCTTCAGCCTCAATGATAATATCACTCATATACTTCACTGCTTCAATTGGATACTTGCCTGTTGCTGTTTCTCCAGAAAGCATAACTGCATCAGTATGATCACAAACAGCATTTGCAACATCTGACACTTCAGCTCGTGTTGGGCGTGAATTTTCCTCCATTGATGCCAACATTTGAGTTGCAACAATAACAGGCTTGCCTGCAAGCCTGCAAAGCTCAATTATCTTTTTTTGGACCAATGGGACATCAGAGGCTCTTATCTCAAGGCCTAAATCACCGCGTGCTATCATTACGCCGTCAGCAACCTCTAATATCTCTTTAAAACGCGCTACAGCCTCTTTCCGCTCTATTTTGACTATTATGCGTGGCAATACTTTTCTTGTGCCTGCAGATTGCGCAATAAGCTTTTGCAAATGTTCAACATCTTTTGGGCTAGTAACAAAAGAAAGTGCTATCCAGTCAGCACCTTGCTCAATAGCAAAAACTAAATCCTTTTTGTCTTTGGCAGTAATTGATGAAACCTCTAGTTTTGAATCAGGAAAATTCAATCCTTTGTGAGAAACAATAGTACCACTGTTACTCATTTTTAATTTAACTGATGAGCTTGCTACAGACACAACTTTACCTTCATAAATTCCATCAGCAATCAAAACTCTATGCTTTTTCTTTACTCCTTTATCTAATCCTTTTAGTGTTACAGGAAATTCAATTGTATCGCCTTTTTTAAAATTTATTTCACCTTTAATATCTCCAACACGAATTTTTGGGCCCTGCAAATCAGCAATAATAGCAACAGGCTCTTTTGCTTTTTTACCAGCAACCCGCACCTTCTTAATAACCCTCGCATGATATTCGTGAATGTTATGAGATAAATTCATGCGAGCAACATTCATTCCTGCTTTTATCAAAGCGCTTATTTTTGAATCCGAATCACTAGCAGGCCCAATTGTGCAGACAATTTTTGTTCTTTTCATATAATTTATTTCCATCTTGTTCAAATGGAAGGCTAAAGCTTTTGGCTACTAGTCTTTTTTTTCTTGATTTTCTTTTTCCCTTTTATAAGTTTCTTTAATTCTGTCTGAAATGAATCAACATCTTCAAAAGAACGATACACAGATGCAAAACGAATATAAGCAACTTTATCAAATGACTTAAGGCAATTCATTACAATCTCACCCAAATCATTGCTGGTTATTTGGCTTCGGTATTTCTTTTGAATATCCCGTTCAATTTTATGAACAAGCTTTTGAAAATTTGTATCAGTATACGATCTTTTCTCCAATGACTTCTCTAATCCTTTAACCATCTTATCCCTGCTATAAGCTTCTCTGTGACCATCACGCTTTACAACTGTTAAATCAAGAAGTTCTATTTCCTCAAGTGTTGAAAACCGAAAACCACACTTGTCACACTCACGGCGCCTTCGAACGCTTGCTCCGTCAGTTGACATGCGTGAATCAACGACTTTTGTATCTTTGTGGTTACATACTGCGCAACGCATACAAGTATATTATACATCATTAAATCCTAAATACTAAATACTAAACAAATCTTAAATCAAAAACCCCAACGCTTAATTTTAACATTGGGATTTGGTCATTCATTGGCCATTGGTCATTTCCAATACTACATCATTTTCTTTCGAATAAACGCCGGGATTTCGATTTCATCCTGATCATCCAAGTTTTCAATGTCATCAAGTTTAGGTTGTGGTTTTTGTGGTTTTACAAAAGGTCTTGGCTGTTGTTTAAGTGGCTCTATCTGAGGCCTGTCATACTTAATTGTTGTGTTTTCATTTTCTTGTTTCTTTTCTTTTGTAATTTGATATCTTGAAACAGGAGCATCCTCCCTTGATCTTAAAAATGAAGATGGAGACCATGTGCTTTGCGCTTGAACCTCAACAGACCCTGGTGTATGTGTTCTTCTCTCACGACTGTCAAATCCTGTTGCAACAACAGTTATTCTTAATTCATCTTTTAATGATTCATCAATATTTGCACCAAAAATTACTTTGGCATCTTCATCAGCGGAATTTGTAATCACTTTTGCTGCCTCTGCAACCTCATGCATTCCGAGATCTTCTCCGCCTGTAATAGTAAATAAAATTCCTTTTGCACCATCAACAGACAGCTCCAGGAGCGGACTTGCGATTGCTTGTTTTGCAGCCTCAACTGCTCGATTTTCACCACCAGCTCTTCCTATTCCCATCAATGCAGAACCTGAATTTTCCATAATTGCTTTTACATCAGCAAAGTCAACATTGATCAATCCTGGAACAGTAATCAACTCAGCGATTCCTTGCACACCTTGTCGCAACACATCGTCTACAACTGTAAAGGCATCCATGAGCGAAGTCTTTTTATCAATTATTTGCAAAACTCTATCGTTTGGGATTGTAATTATTGCATCAACATGTTCCCTCAAATGTTCATGGCCTTCCTCTGCAATACGGCTTCGTTGCGCACCTTCAAATGAAAATGGTTTTGTAACAACAGCAATTGTCAAAGCACCAATATCTTTTGCTAATTTTGCAGCTTCAGGAATTGCTCCTGTACCTGTTCCTCCACCAAGACCGCATGTTAGAAAAACCATATCTGCACCATTTAATGCATCTCTGATTTCATTTTGATTCTCCTCAGCAGATCTCTTCCCCACCTCTGGATTCATTCCTGCGCCAAGTCCACGAGTTATTGTTTTTCCTATTACAATTTTTGTTGGAGATAAATTTTGATTTAAAGCCTGAACATCAGTGTTAACAGCAATAAATTCAACACCTTTTATATTGTCGGAAATCATTCTGTTTATTGCAGAACCACCTCCTCCTCCAATACCTACTACTTTAATTTTTGCAGACGTTTCAATGTCCGGTTTCACTTGAGCCATATGATTAGAATTGTTGGATAAATTTTTTGTTCAAACTTATCAACATTGAACAATTATTTTCACCACTTTAATGCACAATGTGTTCAATGTCAAGCAAATTTTTTCACAGGCAGAATTAAAAAACAGAACCCTCTGTGCTCTGCTTTAAAAACTAGATTAAGGACGAATTGTTTTGATTATCCTTTGCAATCCCTTTCCAAATTTTTCTGCTCCCGAAATGGCTGAAAACAGCTTCCCAAACCCACCTCCTTTTGATGCTCCATGAATTTCATGCCCCCATAACACCAAACCGATTGCAGTTGCCATTGAAGGATCAGCCACTTTATCAATTACTGAAGTGACTCCCATCGGAATGCCAAGGCAAACCGGAAGACGTAATGAATCTTTTGCTGTTTCAAGCATGCCCTCAAGCTTTGACCCTCCTCCTGTAAGAACAACACCCGCAGGCAACATTCCTGATCTATCAATGCTCAAAAGTTCCTTATCAATCATTTCAAAAATCTCCTGAACACGAGCCTCAGTAATATCTCCGATAAATCTTCTGCCAACAATCTCATGTTCTGGTGCTCCATAATCAGCTAAATCTATTTCTTCTTTTTTTGCTATATCCTGAGGTTGTGAAGTTGCAAAATTCAATTTCACAAGTTCAGCTACCTCAAGTGAAGTCCTCAAGCCTATGGCAATATCTGAAGTTACATGATCAGAACCTATTGGAAGAACTGCTGTATGAATCACGTCTCCTTCTTCAAAAACGACAACACTTGTGGTTGAAGCACCAATGTTAATAACACAAACACCAAGCTCTTTCTGTTTATTTGTTATAACTGATTCTGCAGTTGCTAATATTGAAAAAACAACATCATTGATATCAAGCCCAGTTCTGTAAATACATTTTGTTAAATTCTTTATGTGAGAACTTAACCCTTGAATAATGAGTGCATCCACCTCAAGCCTTATACCATTCATGCCCACTGGGTCCTTTATTCCTCGTTCTCCATCAACAACAAAGCTCTTTGGGATAACATGAATAATCTCATAATTCGTAGGAGTGGCCACGGCTCGAGCCGCTTCAATTGAACGCTCAACATCATCATCTCGTATTTCACCATCATTTCGAGAAACCCCAACTACACCATGGCTCTCTTGGGCTATAATATGGCTCCCGCTGATTCCAACCCATGCTTTATGGATAGGAATGCCTGTTATTCTCTCAGCCTGCTCTATTGCTTTTGAGGTACAACTAACAGCATCTTCCATATCAGTAATAATTCCTTTACTGATTCCAGAAGATTCAAACTCAACTGCACCTATGATATGCAACTGATCTTTAGAATCCTGACTCGGAACAGGCTTGCCAACGGCAATCCTAATTGAGTGAGAACCTATATCTAAACCTGTATAAATTTCTTCTCCCATAATGTTTCTATTATACCCATCATGTCGTTTCAAAACAAGGTCATGAACACAATTTTTAATTTTGGTGCAAAAATTAGTATTCCAATGCACCCCGAGATAACAGCACTTATAAGCACAGCCGCTGCCATCATATCCTTCATGTCCCGTACAACTGGATGGATTCTTGGCTTAAATGTATCAACAATCCTTTCAAAAACACTATTTATTATCTCAAGAACTAACACAACTCCAATAAGCAACAGAATTAAAACCAGTTCAAAAATATTTATCTTTAATAATATGGAAAGCAATAGTACCATCAAAGCAATAAATATCTGAATCCGAAAACTGTGCTCTGAACGAAAAACCAAAACAGCTCCCTTGAAAGCGTGTCTAATGCTACTGTTTAAATTTCTAAATTTAATCATAATCAAACGCAACACCAAATCGTTTTAAAATCTTTGCTTGAAGAGCAAACATTTTGTTTGCTTGTTTAAGGTTAACTTCATGATCAAGACCAAAAAGATGCAACACTCCATGTACAATAAGAAGCAGTGCCTCTCCTCTTGTTGAATTGCCAAATTCATTTGCCTGCTTTTTTGCTTGAGAATAACTAATGAGTATTTCACCAAGCATTTTTTCATTTCCATTTTGCGCAGGCATAATAAAAGCCAAAACATCTGTAACTGCATCTTTTCCTCTATATTTCTTATTAAACCTTCTTATCTCCCGATCTGATACAAAAGCAATTGAGATTCGCAATTTATTCTTTCCTAATTCAAGATGCTTGTTTACTTCCTTTAATAATTGCTCAATAAGTAAATAAGGTACTCTCTGGCCACCTTTAAGCTTACTCTGATCCAAATCAAAATTGATCATATCATTCTTATTCAACTGTTTCTTCTGCAATTAAAATGCTGTTAATAATCATCTGGTATGTTTGAAGATAATCAATTGTTCCTTTCACACCTGATTGATAACTCACTACGATAACCTTATCTCCTGCATTAATATAAGTAGTAAGGCCTTCTTGTGTTTTCAAAAGTTCCAAGCCTTGCTTTGATAATCCAGCAATTAGATTTTCATCCAATTGCATTTCAAGACTCCAACTAGACAGGTCTTGCAAAATGTTTTTTCCAAACGTTGACACAACCAAGCTTTCTCCTGTTGTTGCAACAATTGCAATACCTACACTTTCTACTGACTTAATAGACCAAGCTTTTGGATAATTTAATGAAAAATTAACAAACTCATAAGCACGCACAATATCACTATCCATCAAAATTGCAGGTGTAGGTGCTTGAGGGTCATAACCATGAAAAACCTCATTGCCATCTAAAAACCCATCTCTGTCAGAATCTGGCAAACGAATATTGGTTCCGTAAATCAAAGCTTCTTCAACATCTGTCAGTCCATCGCTGTCTGTATCCTTACCAGGTGTTGATGATTTTGGAAATGGTTCAGCAGGCTCTGTATCAACAGGCTTGGTTGGTTCTTCTGTATCAACAGGCTCGGTTGGCTCTGGTTGCGGTTCCTCCACAGGACGCACAGGCGGTCTGTAAATCTGTCTATCTGGCACTTGAGATTGATTGTCTTTTGAATTTTTAATTAGAAAATATCCAGTAATACCTACAGCAATGATCAACACAGCTCCCACAACTACAATAATGAGAGTTAAATTTTTTTTCTTCCTTTTTGGATGATCAAATTGTTTTAATTGCGGTTTCAATTTCTGTTCAATTGGTTTTGGGGGTATGGGTTTTGGTGGAGGTGGTTGAACAACTTTTTTATATTCAGGTTTTACCTCTTTCTTTGGTTCATGAACAGATGGCGAAGCGCCGTGCCTATAATCAACAGGCATAACAAAAATCTTATCAGTAATGACTTGCTGATTTTCAGAATTGGCAACATTTGCCTTTTTTTCATTTTCCTCTTTTTTCTTTCCAAACATATTTATTCAAGAAATGACTTTTGCGTGATTCCTCTAGTATAAAATGCCCAGACGAAACTCTGACGCTCGCACGTCCGTCTGGGCTCCAATGTAAAAAATATAATCCTATTCTAAATCAGGAATTTCAAACAATTTGCCTGTTCCTTTTGGATTATACCCATTTGAAACCTCATCACCATCAATATAACCATCTGCGTCAGTATCCGCTAACAGCGGGTTTGTTAAATATACTTCAATCTCTTCACGATCAGAAAGTCCATCAGCATCTGTGTCAACAATGTTAATATCTGTACCAAGCTCAAGTTCACGGACATCAGGCAAGCCGTCTGTGTCAGTATCTGTTTGATCAACATCCGTTGGTTCTTCAAAATCCATTAAACCACTTTCTTCATCAGCAAACTCATCAGTAAATTCGTCAGCCATATCTTCTTCCATAAAGCCTTCTTCCATAAACTCTTCATCATCCTGCATTTGATCTTCTTCAATCATTGTTTCAGAAACTGCATTTGATACTTCTGGTTTACCAGGAGTTTTTGGTTCTCTTGCAGAAAGAAGGAAAAAAGATATTGCAGCTGCAACAACAACTATTAAAAAGATTACAACAATTATCACGACTGTTTTCCAAGCAGATCCACCCACTTCATCCTCTGATGCAAAAACAGTGCTTTGCTCCTGCTGAGGTGGTTGCATTGAAGGCTGTTGCATTATTACAGGTTCAGGAGTTTGAATATCAGGACTTGTCTGTGGAATATTTTGTTCACTAACATTCACTTTTGGCTCTGCTGGCAAATTATAATCTTGACCTTCTGTTGGTGGTGAAACCTCTGGAACATCATCTGTACCAGCAAAAATATCTTCTGTTGGTTTAAGTTGTGGCGGTTGATTTTGTGAATCATCCTTTTGAACATTGTCAAACATATATATAAATTTCTAATTTCTAATTACTAATTTCTAAGTTAAGGATACTCTAAAAATCAGTAAATAAAAAGTGACTTATCAAATTACTTATAAAAGACCAGGACCAGCAGGGTTGTATCCTGCCTTTACCTCATCATAATCATCATAACCATCACCATCTGAGTCTTTATTATCATCTGAGGTCCCATATTTCCTTTCCATAAGCTCATTCATTCCATCTTTGTCTTTATCAGAAATACCTACTACTTCATAGCATTCATCTCTATAATCAATATCTTCTATCTTGTCACACATAGACTGATCTCTGGCCTGTTTGGCAAGTTCTGTTGTTTGTAAATAACCACATTCGGTCTGACTTAATCCGCGCAAAGTACAATTTGAAGGATTCACTGGCCCCATAACACCACGCACACAAAGATCCTGACTTTCTTTTGAAACAATTTGATAACACAAATTCACATCTTTTTCAGTTTTTGCTTTTCTATTCAAAATTCCATCCGAACACATTTGACGCCAGTCTGATTGTGCAATTTCAACACATAATTCCTCGTCATTTTTATATCGTGCTGTAGTCCAAATACAGTTATCTTTCTCATCTGCTTGCAAAAGCTCACAAACATCAACTACACCAGTAGACTTTGCAATTTTATTCGCGCTCAAACTTTTACAACTATCTGAGGAGCAATCGCCAATAAGCGACTTTGCTTGTTCTATGGCAGAAGTTGTTTGTTGAAGCTTTTCTAAATCCTGTCCTTTTGGTTTAAGCCTTACAATCAATAAAACAGATATCACAACAGCTAGAATTATTACAATACCAACTATAATCAAAATTGGTTTGATCTTGCTATTTTTTGGTGTGCTGTAATTTTGTTCTTGCTCTTGAGTCTGATACATAATGTTGATCTGTATATTTAAGATCAATGCCTAGCGTTGTGCAGGACAATACGAGAACTTAATATCACTGATCTTAACGGTTCCTTCAGTAAAGAATGTTAATGAAATTGGAATCTGTTGTGGAAGCCCTGTACAGCTAAAGTTCTCATGAAGTGGAAGTTCAATATTATCACCTAAACCAATTCCTCTTGAAGATTCCCGAGCTCCTGTTCCTGTATCCATAACTGATGTGAAATTCAATTCCATAATTGCCTCAACAATTTTGTCATACATGGTCATGATCCCATCTGCATCATTGGCCTGATACGCATATTGAATGCGGTTTCTTGGTGCACAATCTGCTGGATCATCCCAGTCTTCATTTGCACAGATGTTACTAGACATATGTGCTGTATAGCCAACCTTTGGTTCACCTTCACCAGCAATTGCAGCAGTAAATATCTCTATTTCTGGATCTGTAACATCTCTTGCAACATAACTACTAATTCTCTGGCGTATTTTTGACACACAAGCCTCAAATCCATCAGCACCACTACCAAAATGGCTACAATTTACATATACCCCGCTGTCAAGCGTAATAGTTGGCTCACCATCTGTAAGTAAAACAATTACTTTCTTTTGAGCATTGCTATCCTGCAACATTCCAACTGCTTCATCAATTGCTGCCATTGTAGGTGTTCCACCACCAATCAAATCGTCATATATACCAATCCCATATGAAGAATCGTCAATCAATAAGTTGGCGTTTGTTTTAAAATTCACCTTTCGGGATTTATAAGCACCACCAGAAAAAGAGTAACCAATTAACCCAATCTGCAATGTCCTATCAGCAGCATTTGCAGCATCAAATAATTTATCAATTGCGCCTGTGGTAGGAGGATTCACAGTATTATCTCCCATTAATGCACGCATAACATATTCAATCCTTGAAGTTGTATCTCCTGTACAATTCCCAGGCCAGAAACACTCAACATTCTCTTCGCAGAATAATACTGAACATTCATCAGATAAATTGTCGCATACTGGGTTACTGTCTGGAAAAAGAGTGGATTGAGATTTAGGACCTTCTGGACATGTTGATGCAGGTTCACAACTCCCAACCTGTACACACATATCATCAGCCCAAGACCCACCATAATCACTCATAGTACAAGCCTCACCTGCAAGATGTGAGCCTTCAGGGCATTCATACTGATTCCCATTTGGATATTCACAAGTTATTCCTAAATTACATTCTGTGTCTGTTGAACAATCTATACTGCTATCATTACTGCATTGTAGAGCTTCTTCTGACACTAAACAAGAAATTGCGCTTGAGTCACATTCTGCGTCTGTTGTACATCGTGTTGATCTGCTGTCGCTACAAACAGGCTCAGGTTTTGGTACTGACATAACACAAGTCCCTGAACCGCATTCTGAGTTATCAACACACAAACTGCCGGTCAGTTCTACACCTCCTTCATTTACACTTCCAGGCGAACATTTGCCAAACTGTGTAGCACAGAAAGCAGGATTACAATCTGCATCTGTTTTGCAAGAAATGCTACTATCACTACTACAATATGGATTGGTAAGATAAGAATTGGCACATAATCCAGAAGGACAAGAAGTTGGATCGGTTTTAATACACACCTGCCCATCTAGATCACCGCCATTGCACTGGAATCTGCTGGTTACACAAGTATTTTCCCAGCAATCCGAGCCGTTTGAACACTCGTCTTCATCTTCATCACCATTACAATACTTTGTACTTGTGTTTACCACACATGAATTTACAAAACAATCAGTTGGACCACCACAGGGTCTTCCCTGTGTAACCTCTGCCCCATTGCATTGCAATTCTTGTTTTGCGCATCTTGTCATTACTGAACATTCCTCGTGGTTTATTCCAACACATCTTCCGTTTGGACCTCTATATGAACCTTCTGGTGAACCAGATGAACAGAAAGAATAAGTTAGTGATGTAGTACAATCAACTTCCTTTGAACAATCTGGGTGGTGACCAGAAGGGTATGTCCCATCTCCATCAATTGTACACTGCTCTCCATCGCGATAACTGTCTGGATAAGTAGGCAGATACCCACAAACACCAAGATCAGACGGTGGATTGCCCATGCTTCCTGAAAGATCTGTCACAAATACAATGGCAATTCTTTCTGGCACAACAAATCCATCCTTTTGAATATCAGCTGTGAGCTTTGTACCAATAGTACATGCTGGAAGCATAATGCTTGCACGGTCAGGAACATATCCACTGCCAAAACTATAGAGATCAACTGATCGCCTTGCGGTTGCATCAGCCATTGTTGGAGTAATAGAAACTGAAGTAACTGCCTCAGAGAACGGGCATGTTGCTTTACAATCAGGAGAACACACAGGGGCAACACATTCTCCGGGGGTGTCACAATCACTTCTACTGAGTCTACATGCCTTTCCATTATCTATTCCACCATCACAGACACCAACACTTTGACATGAGTATCCAGAGCCTGTATCGCAATTTTGATTTGGATTTGATGATCCTGAATCACATACAGCTCCTAAACGGCGCTCACTTACTTTATAACAATATTCAGGGACACTTTCTTTATCGCAAAATTCATCACCATTTACTATTCCATCTCCACAATATCCGCCAGTTACAGTTTGCAAAATACAATATTGATCACAATAAGTAGCTGTAAGATTATTCGCTATTATGGTTGGCGGATGACCATTATCATCACCAGCATCACATTGCTCAACACCCTCATTTACATAGCCATCTCCACAAACATTTAGTTTGCAATCATTACGACAAGCATCATTATTATCTTTTCTTTCTCGTGCTCTTCCAATAACCCCATCATCACATTGCTCAGCCCCTTCTTTCACCCCATTTCCGCAACCAAAATTGGTTGTACATGCGCCCCACACAGCCCAGCTGGTACAGGTTGCACTATTACAATTGCGTGTGCGTGCTGAAGGATATGCAATACAGGATCCTGTTGAAGGATTTAATGCTATGTCTGAACAATCCGCATCAACTGCACAACTTCTTGAGGTGTCATTACTACAAAGTTTAATTGGATTACAGGCATCGCGACCATTGCTTCCGGCTACACCACAAGTATTTGTTCCTGGGCAATCCGTATCATCTGTACACTGTGTGTAATTATCCGTACAAATCTTTCCAGCCCACGATTGACTGTTGCCATCACACATTTCTCCACCA
>JBDRLV010000003.1:0-40737 GCA_043812755.1 Patescibacteria group bacterium
CAGGCACAAGTCGACCCTGAGCTTGATAGTCACGAGCGAGGATAAGCTCAAACTTAAGGACACGCTTTACGCGAGTCCTTTTTTGTTTGGCTGCCTCCATAACTAGCGGACGTTGCATGCAACGTCCCTACTTCATAACTCCGGACGCCATAAATGGCGTCCCTACCAAATCCTTGACTTTCCACTCAATCTGTGGTACTCTTTTTGGTCTATTTGTGGTAAATAGAGTGAAGTTCTTTGCATATACAATCCTTTAGGATTTTAACTTTAGAAGGGAGCGGAAATGGAAATTCAATACACAAAGCCGCAGGATCGATGGGAGGCTCAGGCTAAAAAAGTAATACCATTTACCAATCTGAGCGACCTGCCTGAAAGCACTCAGCAGCAGTTAGCTGCTTTGCACGGCAAAACAGGTGTGAATATCGTTGCTGTGCTTTACTATGGTGGTACGCTTGGTATGGTACCAAACGACAGAGGTGACTTGGTCCCCTGCGACAATCCAGACGAGCTTTTGAAGCCCTTGAAGATGAAGGGGCTTGATAAAGAAGTGTATGTGGTCTGGATTCCAGTGTACAAACTCGGAATTGATTCTACCAACGCTCGTTGGGTTCATCACCAGTCAATCGCAAATGTGATCAAGCTCGTTTACGACCTTGTGGACGGGTTTGCAGTTGCTGGTGGCACTGACACCAAGTCGCATCTCCTTGCGGCCCTGAGCTACATCTTTCCAAATATTGGCAAGCCAATCATTGGTGTTGCTGCGCAGGTTCCGATTTTCAAGCAGGGAGATGATGCTACCAACAACATCTACTTTGCTATCTGTGCTGCATACGCTAATCTGAGTGGTGTGCACAGTGCGTTCAACTACGTGCTACGTCGCGGCTTGCAGGTTTTTAAGGTGCAGGACAGACGCTACAATGCGTTTGATGCACCGCCCAGTGCGATCATTGGCGAATTTGTTGACAGCAATGTAGAGCTACATGGAAATCATCCTCGTCGCAATCCGTTGGTGACAGCCGATCGGCTCGAGATGGTCAAGGGCTTTATGGAGGCCGTGAAGGTTGTAAAGATCAGCACAGTCACACCAAGCGAGTCGCTTGATTACGATGCTCGTGACCCAAACTGTGCAGCCTTGCTCTTTCTCACTTTTGGTGCAGGTAATGTGCGCGATGAGAAGATCATTGATGAGGAGGTCACGCATGTTGAGATTCTGCGTCAATTGCATGAGGAAGGGATTGCAGTTGTGCTTGGCAGCCCCATGATGGATGGTCGCATTGACAGCGCTTATCGCGGTGGTGCAGAGGCCATTCGTGCAGGGGCAGTTTCAGGTGGTGACACTTGCGGAGCAGCGCTTGAGGTCAAGATTTCACGCTGTGTCTTTCTTGCCTGGGACTGGGATAATCAGCGCCTAGACTACAGGCGATTCCGTGAAGAGCTCTATCGTAACCATGCAGGTGAGCTCACCATGGATCTGAGGGAACTGCTTGAGCATCAGCTTGCAGGAGAATAAACACTTAAGGACACGCTCTGCGCGCCCTTTTTTAATTTCCTTCGAAAGGAAGAGGGGATCCGAGGTATAAGTGGACCCAGTTTGGATTAATGTCTTCTCTGAGTTCAAGAAACTGCAAAATCTCTTTTCCAACATCCTTGCCGATTCCCCACAAGCTTTGATGTACATGTCTGAACCCAGATTGTTTAAGCATGTTTCTCAATTCATTTCGTATATTTCTGCATTTTTCAGGAATATCATAACTTACATAAAATTTTAATCCTATTGGTAATTTTTCTTTTTGGTTCAAGATTTGCATTTTGATTGATTCCTCAATTCCAAGAGCAGTTAGTCGGCAATATCTGGCGCCATCAATTGCCCTGACTTCTATGTAACCCATTTGTTCGAGTCTGTGAATTGCACAGTGTTCTTTGCGGTATCCTTTTCTTTCTATTGATTGTATAAAGGTGTTTAAAGGTTGAAATTCAAAGATAGAAAATTCGCTCACATGGTCAATAATGCGTTTGAGTATATTGTTTGTATAGGATTTGTTGTTTATACCTTTGTTCATTGTTGTCTTCATTTAAACGACGGCCGTACTTAATATGATGACAGGTACGGAGGAGTATATATTCCCCCACATTTATTTAAACAGAAATAAAAAACCCCCCTTTCGGGGGCAAATCTGTTCTCGACCTTGTTTCTGAATTTATTATATCTTTTTTTTCAGCATTTGTCAAATTGACATAATATCAGTATTTGTTAAAGTAGAAATTCTTTGTAGTCCACAAAGGCGTGCAAGAGCGCGATTAGAGCATCAACACTCCTGTTGAAAAACACCGCAAGAGCAGTGGGCTCTGGAATTTTCCCCAAGGACAAGCGCAAGAGCGCTGGGGCACAGCAACTCGGTTTGGTCACCAAGAAGCAAGCGCAAGAGCGCAAACGTGGTTCCACGACCACAGAGGACATTATGTCAAGCTCTTTTCAAACGTATCAAGACAAAATCCTTGAGTTTCGTGCAAAGGTAAAAAGCAATGAGATGCTCGCAATGTATGCTGTACTGCTTGCAGCAGCACAGAGCATAACTCATCTTGAACACTTGCACAGAAATCTACCTGCCAACTGCAAGCTGTTGCGTAAGGAGCACATTCTCTTGTGTGACATCTTCAAGGCAATGCAAAAAGACAGAGATGCCTGTCTGGTTGAATTGCTTGCCTTCACACACGCAGACAACACACTCGCTGATTATTATTTGCATCAAGTAAATGACGGCAGGGTTCAGAATAATGGATTCCATGAAGGCAATTATGCTTCAATTGCAAAAAAGCATTTTACTGCAGACTCAAGAGGCTATTATGGGTATTTCGATTCATTTCTTTTTGGGATACCTGTAACACTTTCGTGTTGGGCAGATCTAGATTCAATGCAGATTGTTGTTCGGATCTTTTTGTTCCACGACAAACTGATTGAAGAAGCCACGTATTTGCTGAAAACAAAAATGCCTGTTGCGCAGTGGAGTACTACAAGAACAGGCAGGGATGCAAAAATGGTGGATTTCCTTTTCAGGTTTCTGATTACTGAAGAGGAAAAAGGTAAATACTTCATGGATCAATTCGATACAGTTCCGCCAATTCCACAATCCAAAAATTGGTATATTCGCGATGGGTTCTTTGAATGGCTTCAGGACAACTTAAATAAGCTTGGTGTTCCTGTTGAATCGATCAATGCACGAGTCAGTACATAACTCACTCACCCGCAATTTAGCGGGTTTTTTGTTTCTAAATTTCAAATTTTTCTGACAGTGCAGGAATAATAATTTCTGATTGCAATTGAGTTTTTAGATGAGCAGCAAAATCCAGTTTTGCATCTTCATCGCCATGAACTAAGAAAACTTTTTGTGGTTCTTTGTTATCATCAGGACGCAACCACTTTGTTAATTTATTTTTATCACCATGTGCAGAAAACGCACCAATTGCTTTTACTGTTGCTTTTACATCAACCATTTTGCCAAAAATATCAACAGCTTTTGCGCCTTCTATTATTTGTCTGCCAATAGTATTGTCTGCCTGATACCCAATAATAAGAAGTGTATTATTTGAATTAGGAAGATAGCGAGAGGCGTGATGTAAGATACGACCGCCAGACATCATGCCAGAGCCTGCAATAATTATTTTAGGACCTGGAACATTGTTGATGTGTTTTGAAGCCCCACTGCTCAATGTCTCCGTGAGATTTGAGAAACTGAAAAAATCTTGATCAGGTTCTTCTAGAATCGGGACATCAAACTCAAGAGAGTCTTTATATTTTCTGTATATTGAAGTAGCGCGAATTGCCATTGGGCTGTCAAGATAGATTGGTATTCGAGTTTTTAGATCTTTTTGTAGCATGCGATCAAATTCATAGAGCAATTCTTGCGTTCGTTCAATTGAAAAAGCAGGGATCATTAGCACACTATTATTTTTGATTGTGTTTTCAATACATTCACGAAGCTTACGTGAACGTTCTCCGAAGTCTTCGTGGATTCTGTTTCCATATGTTGATTCACACACAACAATATCAGCTGACTCAATATGTTCTGTATCAGGCAAAATAGGAACATTGTCATTTCCTATATCTCCTGAAAATATGATCTTTTTATTTTCTGACGTAATACAAATAAACGCAGATCCAAGTATATGACCTGCGTTAAAAAATTCAACTGTTATACCAGGTGCAATTACAATCGGTTCGTGATATTGGACAAATTGTGTTTGTTCATAAACACGATCCACATCAATCTGTTCAAATAAAAAATCTTGAGCACACGCTTTTGCATTTTCTTCCATTATATTTTTTGCATCATCAATAATGAGTTTTGTCAATTCAAAGCAAGATTGTGTTAAATAAATATTTCCTGTGAATCCCTCTTTTACTAATTTTGGAAGCCTGCAAGTGTGATCAGCATGAGCATGGGTAATAAATACACAGTGAATATTTTGGGGGTCAAATCCAAAGTCTTCATAATTATAATTATCACACTCTGATTGGCCCTGATACATTCCACAATCAATTAGTAAATTGTATTCTTTCCCTTGAATGTCTCTTGTCTGCAACATAAAACACGACCCAGTGACTTGTCTTACTGCTCCGTGAAAAGATATTTTCATATAATGATAGTGTATCATTGTTAAAACACAGTGTCATTAGGATCACATTGTTAGCTTGCCTTGGCAATGCTATAGCGGATAATTTGTTCTGCAATGTGTGCCTGGGTTGCGTTTTCTAGCTCTTCAAAACCAGGGTTTGAGTTTACTTCAATTACAAGTGGCCCGCGGTCTGAGCGCAAAATATCAACACCAGCAATGTCTAGATTGAATATTTTAGTTGCATGAATTGCAAGCTCCTTTTCATCCTGTGATAATTCAACAGATTCGCCTTTTGCACCTTTACCTATATTTGATCTGATCTCGCCCTCAGGGGCAGTGCGTTGCATTGAGGCAATAACCTTTCCTCCAAGAACAAACGCACGGATGTCGCTTGCGTCCCCCTTTCCAAGGGGGACCACAGGGGGTTTTGAAGTGATTGTTCGAATGAATTCCTGAATGATAACAGGATTACCATCGCGAATATTTAAGTAATCAACAATAGGGGAGAATGTTTCAAGATTTTCAGCATAGAATACACCAGTTCCAAGCGTACCAAATGCAACCTTGATAACACATGGAAATCTGATCTGGTCCACTGCTTTACGGGATTCATCTGGATCGTGCGCAATTGCCCAGCGTGGCATTGGAATTTTGTTTTCGGACAGAATTGCGTGTTGCTCAAGCTTGTTTTTTGTCTGGAATAAGCCTTCAGAACCATTGATGATTGTATACCCTTTTTTCTGCAGAGCACTTAATACAACTTTATGAAGAGCAGGCTCGTGACAAAAATTCGGTCTAGCAATTATTACATCTAGGTCAGGTAGCGGTGTTCCTTCGTAGTAGACCCCCCATGGCCCCTCCTTGGTGAGGTGGGGAACCGTAATAGTAAACAACGGTTCATAAAGACGAACAACTTTATGACCCAAACCAAGAGCAGCTTTTTCAAGCGCTTGAACAGATGTATATTTGTCTCGATTCGAATTTGAGAATATTAGAATTCCAATTGTCATATCATTTCATCAAGTATTTTGTATAAGTCATGTTGAGATTCGACTTGATGTAAACGCTCACGGTATTTTTTTGCTCCATGCATTCCTTTAAAATACCAAGTCAAGTGTTTTCTAAAAGTCACAATACCATGCTCACCATAATATTCGCAATGAAGATTGCAGTGTTGCTTTACGACTCGGACGCGCTCTTGCATGGCTATGTCATTGCGAGCGACCAAAGGGAGCGAAGCAATCTTCTTGAGGAGATTGCTTCGTCGTCGCTTTGCTCCTCCTCGCAATGACAGATCTATCTGCTCAAACACCCACGGATTACCAAGCGCTCCGCGCGCTATCATTACACCTTCACACCCTGTTTGTTCAAGCGCGCGCACAGCATCTTGGGCTGAGAAAATATTTCCATTGACTAAAACTGGAATTGATACACTTTCCTTGACCTGACGGATAACATCCCAATCAGCTTTACCAGAATATCCCTGTGTTTTTGTTCTGCCATGCACTGTAATCAAATCAGCTCCAGCGTCTTCCAACACTTTTGAAAATTCAATACATTCATCATGCTTTGACCATCCAGCTCTTATTTTGACTGAAACCGGAACATCAACAGCTTGCTTTACACTTGCGACAATTTTACTTGCTAGATCTGGGTCCTTCATGAGTGCAGCGCCATTGAAGTTGTGTGTCAGTTTATAAACAGGGCAACCCATGTTTATATCAATTCCTTCAGGTCTAAGAGCGGATTCCCCCCCTTTCCAAGGGGGGGCTAGGGGGGGTTGTCGGTGCTGTGTAATGATCTGCGCAGCCTGCGCCATAACCTCAGGATCAGCACCAAAAATTTGTTGAATCAAGGGCCGTTCTTCGTCATGAATATCCACCATTCCTAACGTTTTTTCATTACCGCGCACAATTGCTTCAGACGAAATCATTTCTCGAAAAACAATCGGATCAGCAAGAGATTTTACAATTCTACAAAACGGCTGGTCAGTCATGTCAGCCATAGGTGAAAGTGCAATAATCGGTTTTTTAATTGTTTTCCAGGAAAAGTCGTTCATATCCAGTGAATAATAGCTTTTTTCCGAACATGCGTCAAAGTATTGGCAATCATGTTAATAAGTACTAAATAATTTAAGCTCTGACAGGCTTTGGCCATATACTGATGGATACTGCACTGCTGGATTCTGTCCGGTGGTATGTACGGCAGTTGTGCTCCTTTGCTAGCAGTCTTACGGCAGGGTCGTACACCCTGCCGTCTTTTTCATTTTCAGAAATTTTGTTATAATTGATTCATTATGAAATCATCTACTTATCTTTTTATTTTTGCAATCATAATTGTTGTTGGGTTAATTGGTTATGCAGTAACCAGACCTAAACCTCCATCAGAACTTGATGGATTTGCACAATGTATTACAGACAAAGATGTAATTCTTTATCACGCCTGGTGGTGCCCACATTGTGCTGAGCAAAAAGCACTATTTGGCGATGCTTTTAATAAATTAAATCAGATTGAATGCTCTTTGCCTGGATCAAGAGCGTTTACAAAAGAATGTACTGATGCTGGCATTGAAAGTGTTCCAGCGTGGGTATTTCCTGGTGGAAGGAAATTTTTAGGTTTACAACCACTTGAAAAATTAGCACAAGAGACTGGCTGTGTTTTACCATTAAAATAAATCAATATGGCAAGAGAAATTAAATATGAAATACATGAGGCAACCTATCTCCTCCGTTTTATAATGGTAGTTGCAGTAATTGGTTTTGCAATTTCAATGTATTCTTTTTTACATCACCATGCTTTTGCTTCTGGTACAGTGTGCACTATTAACGAAACATTCAATTGTGACATTGTAAATAGAGGACCTTTTAGCGAAATTTTTGGTATACCAGTTTCATTGATTGGTGTTATTGGATATTTTTTCCTTGGTGCTATTGCTTTTGTAAAACACAGACATCCAGAGGACCAGCCTTTATCTCTGATGCTTGTGGTCCTATCAACCTTGGCTTTTCTTTTTAGTTTGTATTTAACTTTTATTGAAGCTTTCATTTTAAACACTTGGTGCTTACTTTGTGTTGCTTCTTTGCTTTGTATTTTACTTATTACTGTGGCATCGTTTTGGCACAGGCATGAGGTGGATCGGCATACGTTTTTGCATATAAAACAAAAGGAATATAGAGATTATAATTAGACTCAAACTCCCCTTTAAAAAAGGGGGTTTTTGGTATAGACTATAGTCATTACATATGGATGAACAGAAAAAAATTCGCAATTTTTGCATAATCGCACACATTGACCATGGGAAATCAACTCTTTCTGACAGAATGCTTGAGATTACAGGTGCTGTAGAAAAGCGAAATATGAAAGAGCAAATTTTGGATTCAATGGACTTGGAGCGAGAAAAGGGAATAACCATCAAGCTTGCGCCAGCAAGAATGAATTTCAAAGGTTATGAACTTAACTTGATTGATACTCCAGGGCATGTGGATTTTAATTATGAGGTTTCAAGGTCTCTTGCTGCTGTTGAAGGGGCTGTATTGATGGTGGATGCAACTCAAGGTGTCCAAGCTCAAACAATTGGAAATTTGTACCTTGCTCTTGATGAAAATCTAACTATTATTCCAGTTTTGAATAAAATTGATTTGCCTGCTGCTGACATTGAGGCGCGTACCAAAGAGATTGTTCAGCTCTTAGGTTGTGATGCTTCAGAAATTTTAAGTGTTAGTGCAAAAACAGGAAAAGGTGTTGAAAAGGTTTTAGATACAATTATTGAAAAGATCCCTTCGCCAAAAGGCGTATCCAGTGATTGTGCGCGGGCTCTTGTTTTCGATTCCCATTACGATGATTATAAAGGTGTTGTTGCCTATGTTCGAGTAGTTGATGGATCTTTCAAAAAGAAAGACAATGTTCGATTCATGGCAACTAAGGCTCAAGGAGAAATTCTTGAAATTGGATTTATCTCTCCATCAGGAATGACCCCAACAGGCTCTTTGCAAACAGGGCAAATTGGGTATCTTGTTTCAGGCCAAAAGGAGTTGGAAACATGTCGAGTTGGAGACACTGTAACAATTGAGAATTCACCATCTCAAAAATCTCTGAAAGGGTATAAGGAAGTGAAACCAATGGTGTTTGCTGGGGTTTTTCCAGAAGAAGGAAGTGATTTTGCAAGATTGCGTGATGCAATCGAGCGTTTGAAATTGAATGATGCATCTTTAACTTTTGAACCAGAGCATTCGCCAGCATTAGGTTATGGGTTTCGTTGTGGTCTTCTTGGAATGTTACACCTTGAAATTTTAAAAGAGAGATTGCAAAGAGAGTTTAATATTGATTTGGTTGTAACAGTTCCTTCTGTTGCATATATAATTAGGCAAAAAGGCAAAGAAAGCATGGTTGTAAAAAGCCCTCTTGATCTGCCAGATCCAGCTCATATTGATCAAATTGAAGAGCCTTGGGTAAAGGCTGATATTGTAACACCAAATAATTATATTGGAGCTGTTATGCAACTTGTTCAGGATAGGCGTGGGGTTTATTTAACAACAGAATATTTATCAGAAAATCGAGCTATTTTGCATTATGAAATTCCGCTTGCTATGGTGATTGTTGATTTTTATGATAAATTAAAAGGTGTTACAGCAGGGTATGCTTCTTTGAATTATGAGTTTTTTACATATAGGGCAGCTGATGTTGTTCGAATGGATATATATGTTGCTGAAGATCAAGTTGAAGCATTTTCATCTCTTATTTATCGTGATGAAGCAGAGCGTGTTGGACGAAAAATTGTAAAGACATTAAAAGAATCAATCCCAAAACAGATGTTTGTGATAAAATTGCAAGCATCTGTGGGAGCAAAGATTGTTGCAGCAGAGAGGATTAGCGCAATGAGAAAAGATGTTACAGCAAAGTTATATGGTGGGGATGTAACTCGAAAACGTAAACTTCTTGAAAAGCAGAAAAAAGGAAAAGCAAAAATGGCTGATATTGGAAAAGGGAAAGTTAAAATTCCAACAGATGCGTATCTTAGCGTATTAAAACGTTAGTATGAAAAGAAAACAAACAATAAGAACAATTTGGACAATCATATGTATTGCTGTGATTGTGAGTATGATTGGTTTTACATTTGCACTTGGGTATTAAATTGTCCCTTCTTTATCCTTTGGTTTTGCTCAGGGAAGGTAGAAAAAGATGGTGAGTCTAGCCTTCTCTGTCATTCTAAGGCCAACAGTCGAATATTCGCATTGTGGACAAGCGTTTCTGTCATCCTAAGGTCTGCCAAAGGCAGACCGTAAGGATCCCATTGAACAAGATGGAATATATTTTTTGCTCCGGAACTCGCCCAATGTTGTCTGAGGGCTCAAACAGTCCTCGCTTCAAAATATATTCCATCTTGTTCTATGCAAGCTTGTCTACCCCTCATTTTTTGATTTTGTTCATGGCAAGCTAGGGGATCAAGCGAGAGTAATAGAGTTTTGATCAAGTTTTTATGGACAAGCGTTTTGTTGTTGCAGATCCAATAACGGAAGAATACAAAAAGCAATTTCCGGAACTTGAACCGGTAGTTTTGCAATTGCTTTATAATCGAGGCATAAAAACCCAAGAAGATATTGATATTTTTTTAGGGCCTGATTGGAGCCGTGATACAAATCCTTTTTCTTTATTTATGCAAATGAACAATGCTGTTGACAGGGTTTTTTATGCAATAGAAAACAATCAGGTAATTACAGTTCATGGTGATTATGATGCTGATGGAGTTTGTGGAAGCACGATTTTGCTTGAGACAATACGTTCAATAGCAGAAAAAAAGAATTTGAAAATTGATTGCAATGGTTATATCCCTCATAGAGAAAAAGAAGGTTACGGTCTTAATATTGACACAGTTATCCATCTAAAAGATCATGAAAAAACCGATTTGATTATTACTGTGGATTGTGGGATTAGTAATAAAATTGCAATTGATAAAGCAAAAGAACTTGGCATGGATGTGATTGTGTGTGATCACCATGTTGTGCCAGAAGAATTGCCTGATGCGATTTTGATTCATCCATTAGTTTTGGGAGAAACATATCCTAATAAATTTTTGTGTGGCACAGGAGTTGCGTATAAGTTTGCATGTGGGCTTATTGATCACGCCAGAAAGAACGGCGTGGATTTTATTGAAGGTCATGAAAAATGGTTATTGGATCTTGTTTCAATTGCAACAGTTACTGATATGGTGCCACTATCAGGTGAGAATAGAGTTTTGGAAAAATTTGGGCTAATGGTTTTAAATAAAACAAAGAGAATCGGACTTTTGAAGCTAATAGAGGTAATGGGAAGTAAGGTTGGGAAATTGGATACTTATTCTGTTGGTTTTCAGATTGGTCCAAGAATTAATGCTGCAGGACGAATGAATCATGCAAACGAGGCTCTTTATTTGCTTTTGGAGAAGGATCCTGAAAAAGCAAAGGTAATGGCTGAGGATCTTAATAAAACAAACATTGAAAGACAAAAAATCTCAGAGCAAATGTATCGGCAAGCAAAAGCACAAATTGGTGAGGGTTATAAAGATAAATTAATTGTTGCAGTTCAAGAGGGTTGGTCAGCTGGTCTTGTTGGGCTTGTGGCAGGGAAGTTACTAAATGATTATCACAAACCTGTTTTTGTAATGGGAAAAGAAGGGGATAAGTATGTAGGTTCAGGAAGAAGTATTGAAGGCTTTAACATTCTTACAGTTCTCCTTCAAGCAGAAGATCATTTTGATAGGTTTGGAGGACATCCGCAAGCATGCGGATTTTCTATTACTAGTAAGGAAAATTTTGATTCTGCAGTTGAAAAAATGAAGAAATATGTAAATGAGAATTTGAAAGATGATGATTTGGCTCCTGTGGTTCATGTTGACGCAAAGATTGAACTTGAAGATATTAATTGGGAGTTATTCAATCATGCAATTAGTATGGCTCCATTTGGTATGGCGAATCCAAGGCCATTGTTTATGATTTGTGGTTGCCATGTAATAGGGTGTGAACAAATTGGATCAGAAGGAAAGCATTTGCGCATGACTGTTGCTAATGAGCGAGGGAGAGTTCAAAAGATGATAGGGTTTTTTAAGGGTAGTCTTTCGTGTGAATTTGGTTTATCTGATAAAATTAATGTTGTGTTTGAACTTGGAGAAAATGAGTGGAATGGAAATAAAGAATTGCAGGTAAAAATAATTGATATTCAAAAAGCATGAGTTAATGAATACAATCGCCCTAGGGCTCCCGATGCTGTCTGAATGTCCATAAGCATCGGGAGCCGATATGATACGAACGGTTAGAATAAGATAAAATGAAATTTTTTTGCTGCGGAACTCGCCCAATGTTGTTTGAGGGCTCAAACAGTCCTCACTTCAAAAATTTATTTCATCTTATTAATATTCACCTCAGGCTCCCGATCTTGTCTGAAAGTCCATAAAGATCGGGAGCCAATCGTCCTAGGGCTCCCGATTTTGTCTGAACGTCCATAAATTCATCCGTGGTTCCCGGTGTTGTCTGAACGTCCATAAACACCGGAACCTACGAACACGTGGAACAATCGGACGCCATAAATGGCGTCCCTACACAATCGTTGACGTGGTAAATAACGATAAATAATTATGAGTAATCAATATAGAATGTACACAGACGGCGGAGCAAGGGGTAACCCTGGTCCAGCAGCCTCTGGAGCTATTATTAAAAAAGTTGTAAATGGCAAAGAGGAGCTAGTTGCGTCAGCAAGTGAATATCTGGGAAGGGCAACAAACAACCAGGCAGAATATAAAGCTGTCATTATTGGGTTACAAAAAGCAAAAGAGATTGGAGTAAAAGAACTTGATGTTGTTATGGATTCAGAGTTGATAGTCAAACAGCTTAATAAGGAATATAAAGTTAAAGATGAAAAACTTGCTAAACTTTATATTCAAGTTTGGGATTTAACCCATGATTTTGAAAAAATTGGCTTTCGTCATGTATTTCGAGAGCATAATAAAGAGGCGGATGCGCTTGTAAATCAGACGATTGATGAGCAAATTAGATAGTGCTTTTCTGTTCGTTTGCTGTTTATTCCTAAATTAACAATTTTTTGGTATACTTGTAATGATATGGCTTTTTTTTCAGCAACAAAAAAACAGACATTTTTAGGAGTTGATATTGGTGTTAGTGGAATTAAGATAGTAGAATTGGGCACTATTAAAGGTAGGCCTCTTTTGCATACATACGGATATTCAGAACGAGATCCTCAGTTACAAGGTGAATCGCCTTTTGATAATCCTAAAAAAACAGGGCTATTACTTGCAAAGATTTGCAAAGATGCAGGAACGTTTTCAACGCAGGCTATGGCTGCCCTTCCAATTTCAAATGTTTTTTCAACAATTGTTGCTGTACCAAAAACAAGAGACAAAAAACTCATGAAGCAACAGATTGATTCTCAGGTATCTAAACTTGCCCCAATGCCAATTGGTGAAATGATCACATACTCGACTTTTGTTGATCAACCTGAAGAGGAAAAGCCAACGCAAACACCAAACAAAACTGCTCCACAGAGCGAACAAGCACAAACCAAGCATGATCCAAACAAATCAAAAAAGAAAGATTATGCCAGAGTTTTGGTTACTGGTTCAGCAAAAACGCTTGTACAAAAGTATGTTGAAATTTTCAAGACAGCAAAATTACAATTGCAGGCAATAGATACTGAGGCTTTTGCTTTAATCCGTGCGCTAATTGGAAAAGATAAGGGTACGATTTTGCTTGTTGATATTGGCTTTGAGCGCACGAGCCTTACTGTTGTTGATAAAGGAATACCTTTTTTAACACGAAGTATGAATATTGGAGGTTCCTATGTGACAAAGAAGATTGTTGATCAAATGAATGTTCCGCAAGATGAAGCTGAGCAAATTAAAATTGACTTGGCACGTTCTCAAAAAGATATTAGCACTATTGTTGATCCATTCATGCAGCCAATCATCCATGAGATACGCTATACGCTTCAGCTTTTTGCAAACATGGAGTACACTGATTCAGCTAAGGTTGAAAAAATTATTGTGACAGGCGGTTCTTCAGGGTTGCCAATGGTCCCTGAAATGATTTCACATGCTTTGGATCTAAGTGTTTATCGTGGTGATCCATGGGCACGGGTTGCTTACCCTGAGAATTTAAAATCAGTTCTTGAAGAGGTTGGTTCTAGAATGAGTATTGCAGTTGGTCTTGCAATGAGAGATTTGTAAATAATTGTCCTTGGGCTCCCGGTCTTGTCTGAGAGTCCATAAAGACCGGGAGCCAATCGCCCTAGGGCTCCTGATGCTGTTTGAATGTCCATAAGCATCGGGAGCCATTCGTCCTTGGGATCCCGGTCTTGTCTGAGAGTCCATAAAGACCGGGAGCCAATCACAGTAATTTATTCAAATTATTATAGAGTGATCAATAAAGTACAGAAAATATGAAAACACAAAAAGGGTTTACATTAATTGAATTATTAATCGTTATTGCAGTAATTGTTTTAATTGGTACTATGGCAGCGGTTGCAGTGAGTTCAGCGCGTTCAAAGCAACGTGATGCCACAAGACTTTCAAATGTTCGTCAAGTTCAATCTGCTCTTGAGGATTATTTTAATGAAAGAAATTCATATCCTGCAGGCGAAAATTTGCCAATAGGTGACGGCGCGTATAGCGCATGTTTGAGTACAATTGGATTTCTGGGGAATTGTTCAGGAGAAGGTGAAATAATAATGCGAATTGTTCCAGCAACTTTTGCAAAAGGTCTTGACAGTGAGGTAACATGTGGCGCGCCTGTAAGATCTGCTTTTTGCTACACACAACATAGTGAAGGATTAGAGTATTATATCAACTTTGAGCTTGAGAATTCATTGTCGCAAGTTGGGTTACAAAAAGGAGTAAACTGTGCAACACCAAAGGGGATTCAAGCTGGCCGCTGTAAATAATGGAACTTACAATTGGAACAATCATATTTATTATTGGACTTGCTCTGGGGAGTTTTGTTAATGTTGTTATTTTTCGTACAGCAAGTGGGAAATCTCTTGCAGGCAGGTCAATGTGCTTAAAATGTAAAAAACAAATAAAAGCTTATGACAATATTCCAGTCATAAGTTATTTTATTTTGCGCGGAAAATGTCGAAACTGTAAAACAAAAATTTCCTGGCAGTATCCGATTGTTGAGTTGTCAACCGGGTTGTTAATGTTGGCGTTTTTTTGTTTGTACCCCTCTTTCCAAGAAGGACAACAGTGGGTTGCCGGCGATTTGATTCTCTCCTTTACAAAAGGGGGGCTAGAGGAGGTTAGCGGTCTTATCCCCCCCCTTACTAAGGGGGGGCTAGGGGGGGTCTATGCGATCGAATTAATTCGCAACTTGGTCTTTGTCCCAATCTTGATATTGCTGTTCGTCTACGATTTGCGCTACAAACTAATACTGGATCGCTTTACACTTCCTGCAATTGCCATTGCGCTAGTGTTTAATTTGATTTTAGGGCTGAGTATTTGGTCAATGGTATTTGGTGCGCTTGCGGTTGGTGGTTTTTTCCTTGCACAATATCTAATATCAAGTGGCAAATGGATTGGCGGAGGTGATATTCGTTTGGGAATTTTAATGGGGGTGTTGTTAGGAATTAAACTTGGGTTAGCTGCGCTTATGATTTCATATCTCATCGGATCGATTGTTTCTGTATATTTAATTTTGTCAAAAAAAGCATCCGGTTCTTCACAGGTTCCTTTTGGGACTTTTTTGGTAATTGGTACATTGATTGCAATGTTGTATGGCAAAGAGATTGTTAATTGGTACTTGGGGTTGTTTGTTTGAGAATAGTCGTTTGCATTTCTTTTTGGTTGCACGCGGCTTTTTTATTTAATAAAATAATGCTAAAATAAGCCTATTATGGAAAAGCAGGAAGCGCAAAAAAGAATAGAAAAATTGAGAGAAACCATAGCAAAACACCGCTATGAGTATCATGTTTTAGACAAACAGTCGATTTCAGATTCTGCTTTGGACTCTCTAAAACACGAGCTTTTTGTGCTTGAGCAAGAGCATCCTGATTTGATAACCCCAGATTCGCCAACGCAGCGTGTTGGTGGGGAGCCACTTGAGAAGTTTATAAAAGTAAAGCATTCCAAGCGGATGTTATCAATGGAAGATGTGTTTTCTTTTCAAGAACTTGAAAAATGGTTGGAGCGGATTCAAAAGATCAGGCAAGGGCAATATGATTTTTTTTGTATGCCAAAGCTTGATGGGCTAGCAGTCGCGCTTATTTATCGCAATGGTCTGCTGGAAACTGCTGCAACGCGCGGTAATGGCACAATAGGTGAGAATGTGACACATAATGTACGAACAATTGAATCTGTTCCGCTTCGTTTGGATACGTTCCCCCCCCTTACAAAGGCGGGGCTAAGGGGGGGTCTAAACGACGTTGTTGAAGTGCGCGGTGAAATTTATTTTCCAGTAAAAGAATTTGAAAAGTTTAATAAAGAGCAAAAGAAAAAAGAGGAAAAGATTTTTGCAAATCCCCGAAATGCTGCAGCAGGTTCTGTTCGCCAGCTTGATCCAAAAGTGGTTGCAGGGCGCGGGCTTGCATTTGTTGTATGGGATTTGGTAACAGATTTGGGTCAAAAAACTCAGGCTGATGAGTGGGAGATTCTAAGACAATTAGGATTCAAACCTGCACCTGAATCAAAGCAAATTTCTGATTTGAATAGTGTTGCAGAGTATTGGAAACAACTTCAGGATAAAAAAGACAAGTTAGGATACTGGATTGATGGTCTTGTGGTTCGGGTGAATGATAATGATTTATATGAAAAGCTTGGTGTTGTTGGAAAAACTCCACGCGGGCTTGTTGCATGGAAGTTTCCTGCGCAGGAGGTGACAGCCCAAATTAAAGATATTGAGTGGTGTGTTGGGCGCACTGGAGCACTTACTCCTGTTGCAGTTCTTGAGCCAACTCAGATAGGCGGTACAACTGTTCAACATGCTTCTCTTCATAATTTAGATGAAATCGAGCGACTTGATGTGCGTGTTGGCGATACTGTAATAATTTACAAAGCAGGGGATATTATTCCAAAGGTTAAAGAGGTGGTTAAAGAATTGCGACCAAAAGGGACGAGTGCAACAAAGCCACCAAGTAAATGCCCTGTGTGTGGGTCTGATCTAGATCGAAAGCAGGGTGAGGTTGCAATATATTGTGCAAATACGCGATGTTTTGCTCAAGATCGTGAAGCAGTGTTACACGCTGCTCGAGCGTTTGGAATTGACGGCTTGGGTCCTCAAATAATCGCAACCTTGCTTGAGAATAAGTTGATTGGGCGCGCTCCTGACCTGTTTAGTCTGAAAGCTGATGAGCTTGTCGGTCTTGAAGGGTTTGCGCAGGTTGCAGCAAATAAACTTGTTGATGAGATTCAAGAGCGCAAGCAAATTGATCTTTCAAAGTTTTTGGTAGCGCTTGGGATTCGAAATGTTGGAGAGCAAACTGCAATTGATTTAGCATCAAGTTATGGATCTTTGGAAAGGATCATGAGCGCAAGTGAGGACAATCTTATATCTGTTCAAGATGTAGGAGGAATTGGAGCAAAAAGCATTATTGAATTTTTTGCTCAAGAACATAATCAAGAATTAATTGAACAGTATCAAGACTGTGGTGTTGTAATAAAGAATCCTGACAAAAAGCAGTTTCAAAAATTAGCTGGTAAAACTTTTGTTTTAACTGGCACACTGGACTCTTTGCACCGCGATGATGCAAAAGATAAGATCCGCGCATTGGGAGGCTCTGTTTCTTCATCAGTTAGCAAGAAAACTGATTATGTTGTTGCAGGCGCTGAGCCTGGTTCAAAATACGATAAGGCCAAGAAGCTGGGAGTCGCGACCTTGTCTGAATCTGAATTTTTAAGTATGATTGCGTAGTATACTTATATGGCATTAGACAAAGAAGAAATACAAAAAATAGCAAAGTTAGCTCGATTGCGCATAGAAGAAAGCGAGATCGACATGTACAAAGAGCAAATCAGCTCAATTCTTGAGTATGTTGAAAAGCTTCAGGAGCTTGATACAAACGAGGTTCCAGAGCTTGCATTTGCTTCAGGGGATTTGAATGTTTTTAGAGAAGATGAGGCGTATGCGTGTGATTCAAGTACTCGTGATAGCATAGTTGATCAATTTCCTCAAAAACAAGGGGATTTACTTGAGGTCCAGGCAGTATTCGAGGACAGGAATGAATAAACCACAATGTCATTCTGAGGAGCGAAGCGACGAAGAATCTCCTCAATGAGATCCTTCGGCCAGCTAAGCTGGCCTCAGGATGACAAATTATTATGAGTGTAGCAGAACTAACAATCAAAACAATCAAAGAAAAGCTTGAGAAAAAAGAAATCAGCTGTGAAGAGCTGGTAAATTCGTATTTGCAAAATATTGAAGATAACAACGAGGCTTTGAATGCATTGCTTGGTGTTTCAGATACAGCAGTAGAAGAGGCTAAGCAAATAGACAAGAAGCGCGCCAAAGGCGAAGAGCTTGGAGCACTGGCGGGCGTGCCCGTGGTTGTTAAAGATAATATTTTAGTGCAAGGGTGGAATGCAACATCAGGATCAAAAATTTTGGAAAATTATAAAGCAACATATAATGCAACAGTTGTTGAACGACTAAAAAACGCAGGTGCAATTTTATTAGGAAGATCAAACATGGATGAGTTTGCAATGGGATCTTCAACAGAAAATTCACATTTTGGTCCAACAAAAAATCCATGGAATACAGATTGCGTGCCTGGTGGTACAAGTGGTGGCTCTGCTACAGCAGTAGCTGCTGGATTTGCGCCAGTTGCTCTTGGTTCAGACACAGGCGGCTCAGTCCGCCAGCCTGCGTCATTGTGTGGCATTGTTGGATTAAAACCAACCTATGGGCGTGTGTCACGCTATGGGCTAATGGCAGCAGCGTCAAGTTTAGATCAAATAGGACCAATTACACGTACAGTTGAGGATGCGGCATTGTTAATGGAATCAATTGAAGGTGATGATCCAAAGGACGCAACAAGTTCAGCACTGGGAGAAACATTTATTCCAGAGCTTGCACAAAAAGATATTAAAGGATTAAAGATTGGTGTTCCAAAAGAGTTTTTTGTTGAGGGAATGGATGATGGTGTAAAAACTCAGGTTAATGATGCAATAAAGCAGTTGGAATCAGAGGGCGCCAAGATCGTTGAAATTTCATTGCCACACACTGAGTATGCGCTTGCAACTTTTTATATAATCATGCCATGTGAAACTTCCTCAAACCTGGGGCGATATGATGGGATACGTTATGGATATTCATCGCAAGGGGAGTCATTGATTCAGAGTTATGAGCGAACGCGCGGTGAAGGATTTGGTCCTGAGGTTCAGCGAAGGATCATGATTGGTACTTATGCTTTGTCTGCTGGTTATTATGATCAATATTATAAAAAAGCCTTGAAAGTGCGTCATTTGATTAAACAAGATTTTGATAAAGCATTTGAGAGCGTTGATGTGATTGCTGGGCCAACTTCGCCATCAGTTGCATGGAAAATAGGGGAAAAGTTCAATGATCCGCTTACAATGTATTTGTCAGATATTTATACTGTGTCTGCTAATTTGGCCACTATTCCAGCAATATCTGTTCCATGCGGTTTTTCAAATGGGCTTCCAGTTGGCTTACAGTTTATGGCGAATCGTTTTGATGAGCAGGCTCTGTATCGCACAGGAATGTTTTATCAAAGTATTACAGATTGGCATTTAAGAACTCCATAAACAGGCTGTCATTCTGAGGACCCGCCGTCCAGCCGAAGGCAGGACGGCGGGGACGAAGAATCTCATTGCAATGGGATCCTTCCCCTTCGCCTCGCCTACGGTTTGCTTAGGGTCAGGATGACAGGAAAAGACTATGATCCCTTATTTTCAATTCACACAAATAGAAATCGGCCCCATTGCAATACAGGTGTGGGGTCTTTTGGTTGCTATTGGGATAATTGTTGGAGCCTTAGCCTCATCACATTTAGCAAAAAAAAGAGGCCAGGATTCAAAAATAATTTATGATTTAACATTTTGGGTGATTGTAAGTGCTTTTGTTTTTGCTCGTCTTGCGCATGTTTTTTTGTATGATCCAAGTTATTTTGCAGTGCATCCGCTGGAAATACTTTATGTGTGGCAAGGAGGATATTCAATAACAGGAGGTTTTATTGGTGCGCTTATTGCAGGGTGGATTTATCTTAAAAAAAGAAAAGTAGATTTCTTAAGTTATGCAGACACTGCAATTTTTGGTTTGCCGATTGGATTGTTTATCGGGCGAATTGGTTGTTTTTTAATTCATGATCATCCAGGTGCCATTACAAATTTCTTTCTTGGCGTTCAGTTTCCTGATGGTGCTGTGCGTCATGATCATGGATTGTATTTATCTTTGAACGGTCTTTTGTTATTTTTGGTTTTTTTGGTCATGGTTCGATGTTGGATTCCCCTCCTTACCAAGGGGGGGCTAAGGGGGGGTCTAAGCGCTCGCGTCGCCCTTTCCAAGTGGGACTACATGGGGTTACCGTTGTTTACTATCGTATTCTTACTCTGGTACGGTCTTGTCAGATTTTTGTTAGATTTTCTTCGCGCAACGCAAGGCGCTATTGTTGATGCTCGTTATTTAAATTTAACTCCTGCTCAGTATTTTTCAATAATAATGGTGGTAACAGGAATATATTTATTTTTCAAACAAAAAAGTCGCAGTAAAGCGACTAAGTAAGATTGCGATTGATTTTAGAACACAGATGAACCAACAAATTTACAAACACTCTTAATCGCAGGAATGTTTTGTTAAAAACGTCAGGTAATTCGTTGTCGTTGACTACAATGTGTGGTAAAATTAAATTATCTATGGATCATTTTTTAGACACAAATACAACTATTGTTATTGTTGTTGTGCTTTGTGTTGTATTATATTATTTGATAAAGAGTCATGATTCATCCTCAGGGTTTTGTGGGAACGCTCTTGATAGATTTACAAAAGATTTGACTCGCGGTCAAACGCAGACAAAAAATCCAGTAATCGGCAGAGAAGATGAAATTGAAAGGATTATTGAAGTTTTGTCGCGCAGGACAAAAAACAACCCAATGCTTCTTGGTGAACCTGGAGTTGGAAAAACAGCAATTGTTGAAGGTCTTGCTAAGAAAATAAATGATAAAAACGTGCCAGATGGTTTAATAGGGAAACGTGTTTTGGCTCTTGATTTGGGCGGAATTATTTCAGGAACAAAATATAGAGGAGAATTTGAAAGTAGGATAAAACAACTTATTGATCAGCTTATTGCAGCAAAAAGAGAGGTAATACTTTTTATTGATGAAGCTCACATGCTCGCGCAAGCAAAGGGCACAGAAGGTGCGTTGAATGTTTCGGACATGATAAAGCCAGCTCTTGCAAAAGGAGAACTCCAAGTAATTGGTGCCACAACCTATGATGAGTATGAAAAATATATTAAACCCGATGAAACACTTGATCGCAGGTTTCAACCAGTTGTTGTTGATGAGCCTACAAAAAAAGAAACGCTTGAAGTTTTAAAAGGAATTAAAAAGGTTTACGAAGATTTTCACAAGGTTAAGTATTCTGACGAAGCACTGAAAGCAGCAGTTGAGCTTTCAAAAAAATATATTCCACAGCGATTTTTACCTGATAAGGCAATTGATTTGATTGATGAGGCAGGTGCGCGCGTTCATATCCAAAAATCAAAATATGCAAAACATGCAGCACATATTGCATTTGCTGCAGGTGAGCATGCTAATAAAAAGAACTCTAAGAGTGATATCAGATCACGCCCTGTTGTAACAAAACAGGACATTAATTTTTTAATAAAAAATTGGAAAGAATAATTTATGCCAAAAACAAAGACAATGGTAAAGACTTCAACTGCTACAAAAGTTTTGTTAGCTGTTGCATTGGTCTTTGCATTTGCTGCAGTTGCTATTTCGGCAAATACTGCAAGCAGAAAGCCTGATCTTGTTATCAAGAGCTTTACATTCACACAATTAAAAAGCGGTAGTGTAGGATATTATATTGTTGTGCAAAATGCTGGAAAAGCAAGTGCTATGCCAAATTATCTTGGTTTAGTTGCTCTTGATGGCCAAAATAAAATCGTGCCACTTACACCAGATGCTATTTCATCTTATAAGTATGAGCAAATTCAGTATGGGCAGGGGATCGGGTTTAGAATTCCAAGCACAGCAAAATATATTAGACGCGGAGAGCGTTTGTATATAAGAGGAATCATTCCGTCTTCATTAATATCTGAAAAAGGTATTGCAAGAATGTATTTGAAAGCTGATGTTACGAACGTTATTAAAGAGTCAAATGAAAGAAATAATTTTAGTATAGGATACTTGCCATGGTTTGCGTATCGACCAGTTGTAGCGATGAGTCAGCCTCCGATTGGAGGAGAAATCTTGCCAGGTGTTGGTCAGCCTGTAATGGGTGTAGCAGTTACTGCAAAAAATGCGAATGTGTACATGAATACTTTTTCTTTCAAACCACGCTGGACAGATACATCATTAAGTGGATGGAATTCATGTGCGCAAATGTCTGATATAAATAAATGGATGCTTGTTGATAATGAAACAGGAGTAAATTTGATTACAAAATCAAATGTTGAATGTGATGAAAGTACAGGTGAATTACAAAGAATCTCATTTCTTGCCCCTTCTGTTGTAGAAGCTAAACATACGAATAAGTATATATTAAAGGTAGATTTAACTAGTATAATAAATGCTGAATCTGAAGAAGTTGTTCAATTTGAACTTGATCGAGTATTCTTTAGCAACAGTCCTTTGCATACACCTATTTTTATGCCAGTCTATGCAATAGGGCCAACATTCCATTATTCTGGAGTACCAGCACCTGCATTTGATGTTGAGGTAATAGATATCACTGATGATGGGGGAAGTGCTTATCCAAGATTTAGAGTTGATGTGAGTGAACCAGTGTCAAAAATTATTGCTACTATATGGGATCCCGGAGAAGATGGAATGTACTCAGAAGCTTTTGATCAGACTGATGTTGATACAGGTGGATCCAGCGCATTGTCTTGGCAAATAAATTTTGGACGGCATAACAAGATGAGACCTCAAACAGAATATCGTTATAGTGTTTTGGCTTTTGACCTTGACAGCAATCAAGTGGTAGCAAGTGGAATGTTTACTTCTGAGTCTTATATTTCTACTGCTTTGGATGCTGGTTATCATTCTGGGGCAAGTGTTCCTGGTGATGAAGAAGTACTCAGGTTTCAGATTCATACTGATGAAAGCGATGATGTTGATATTAAACAAATGTATTTTTCTGTAGACCACAGTTATTCAATTGATGGGGAAACAAAGCAATGGATGCAGTGTGCACAACTTAAATCAAGCGATTGGGTTTTGTGGAATTTAGATGATCCAGCAGAAAATATTATTAATGATGTGAGCGTTGATTGCACAGAAGATGGATTTGTAACAGGTGCTCTTGTTGATATAAAGGAAGAAATAGCACAAGGTGTAACAGAGCGATATGCATTGTTTACAAATACTTCGCAAGCATCAACTATTGCAATGTATGATCCTGTGATTCGTGTGGTTTTACAAAAAGTTATGTGGAGTTCATTGAGTTTTGATGAGGATTTTACAATGCACGATGAGCACAACTTGCCACTTACTGGAGGTGTTATTATATATTAGTGAATTGAAAAAACAGCCCCTAGCGGGGCTGTTTTTAATTAAAAAACCCGCAACAATTAAGTGGCGGATTCAAGTGGGGGGTTTGTGTGTTTTTCTGGGATTTTCAAGTTCATCTCTGGGAACATCAAAGCAAATGAATTCATCCAGAGCACGAGACTGTCGGTGTCGCCTTGCTGGATCACATCGCCGAGCGTTTCAAGTGAAGTGCCAAGTACGTGAATAAACCATGAATTGTATGAGTTTTCAACAACGATCCTTGCTTTTCGGACTGCTTCCAATGTCTGCACATGACCGACTCTTTTATGTAGTGCTTCAAGCATCCTTAACCCATTTACATAGGTTTCTTCCAAGCTAAGATTCATGTTCCCTCCCTTGTTTAAGAACTAATAATCAGGAAGTCATAGTAAAACAAAATTAATAAGATGTCAAGGGCGACATCTTATTTTGCTTGTTTTTTATCCGAATATTTTTCCCCAGAATCCCTTCTTTTTCTGATTGTTGGACTCGGTTCCCCCACTTGCTAGGGGGGGGCTAGGGGGGGTCTGCGGAACATGCAATGACCTCACACCCTGCACAATCCTTTCCATTTCGCGTTCTACAAGTGGCCCTTCATATTCTCCGCCGTGTGCTGCACCTGCCCCAAGCGTATTAGGCTTTTGGTCTAAGTGTAAATTGATTTGTAATCCACCATTTATATCTTCAATATATACGTGATAACGCGGAAATTGCGAACCAGTAATTCTTTTTGAAAAGCTGATCTGGCCTCTTCTTGTTCTAATCTCTCCATAGCCGAATCGTTGCATTAGGTTTCTTGCGTGATCAGGCAGTGGGCCTTGTAAAAATTTTTTCATATCATTTTTGTGATAAATAATCAAGCTCTTTTTCTCTCAGCCTTTTTTCTCGTTGAATGATTTGTAGAACAGCAGAAGATAAGCGTTCGTGAATCGATTGCGTAATAGTGAGTCCCATAGTTTCAAGACTTGAATCAATTTGCGCAATAACAGTTTGTTGCAATTGAGTAAGAGACTCCTGTGTTATAGAAAGTTTTTTTTGTGGTTTTTCTGGTTTGCTTATCTTAACTGGAGTACCACTATCAAGCAGATCAGAAATAATTGTGCGAAGTTCTGCTTTTAAGTCGCCGGGGATTTTGTCATGCTCAATATCACAAATAAAAAGAGCATCAAAAACAACAGACCAGATTTTACTTTCTGTTTGCATTCTTTCTATTTTTTGTGTTTTTTCTGAATCCATATTATTTGTTGCAATAATCCGAATAATCATTGATTGTTTTATTTAAGAAGTCTATTGCTGTTTTTTTTCGTTTGTTATATTCCTGTTCAAACCACTTATGATAGAAGTGGTTGTCTCTTTGTGAATCATAGAAAATTTTTTTTGCAAATTTTAGCATTAGCAATCTGCCTTTGGTGCCAGGTTCTGAAAACCACTCTTTTCTTGTTTTGTCAAAACGTTCAATATTCCATTTTTCAAGAACGTCAATGTCTTTTAATAGTTTAGCTTCATTTGTTCTTCTCGGGAAGGGCTCAGCAAATCCATGTTTTCTAATTGCGTAAGCTACACGCTTCCGAGTTTTCGGATTAACACCAGAGTTTTTAGATTCTTTGAGAAATGTAAAATAGGATCCATATCCGTCCCAATAGTTATCAAATAAGAATGTCATTAAAGTATTTGGATTTCTTGTTGATTTCCAAGTGTCATGCCAGCAGATAGCTAGAAGCAAAATTTCAAAATCAAGTTGTTGTTTTTGATCAGGGTTTTTAGTGAGAAAATATGATAAGTGCCCAAGGATTCTTTCAACGTGTTGTTCATCATGAGTATCGTCTTTACTTTGACTCATTAGATAAATAGCTCTTAAACAAAGACGGTTAGTATTCTGATTTAACACGATATTATGTTGCTTTAGGAACTCGTAGATCTGCATAAATTATAAAACAAAATAATGAAGTTGGATAATATCAGGATTAATTTTTTTTGCATTGGTAAAAAATAACTTTAATTTAACATCAGGATCTGGAAATAATCTGATCCCATTTGATAGAAGTGTTGGGTTGATATTGATAATGATTTCATCAATCAGCTCTTCTTTTGCAAATGACGAATTTAGTTTTGGACCACCTGACAAAAAAGCTTTTTCAAATCCCATTTGCTCAATTGTTTTTTGTGCTTCTGTAGGAGATGAACAGACAGTTACATTTTTTTCATCAAAAGTTTTATGATTTGTTGAAACAATGATAATAGGAACTTGTTCAATATCTTTTAGAAAATTTTCACCCCAACTTTTTACTTGCTCATATGTTTTGCGTCCCCAGATGATATGGCCGTATTGTTTTGCTAGTTTTAACATTTCAATCCAACCTTCATGTGGCAAAAAATCTTCGCTACCATGCTCATCAGCTACGAATCCATCTGCAGACATTGCCATGAATAAAGTTGTTTTCATATTATTTAGGTTGGTTCAAAATAATGTGGCGGTGGGACAGGGATTCGAACCCTGGAAACCTTGTGAGTTTACACGCTTTCCAAGCGTGCGCCATCGACCGCTCGGCCATCCCACCATGGGGTCAGGTCTTGCTACTGACTTTTTGTATTATACTTCCCTTTACTTATTCGTCCAATTACTGATGGGTGAAGGCTAACATGTCTGGAAATTTCTACAGCTGTATAACCACAGCGCATTCGTGCCATTTTGATTGCCCCATCTCTTTCTTTTAAGGTTTGAATTCCGTCAAACAACTCATTGAGCGTTGGTCTTCCAACGATCCTTTGCTCTCTGGTGTGTTCTATAAGTTTTTCAGAACCGCGAGTTTTTGTTTCCCAAATCCAATGGATAAATTGAGGGCTACCGAGCAAAAAACCATTTTTTGCTTCGTTGTGTGGGTCATCTGCATTCATTCCATCTTTTACAAATTGGCGATAGTTATTTTGCGCTTTTTTTCTATTTTTGCCAAAAAAACCAAGTGTCCAATCCGTGTGCAGCCAATCAGGTATTTTGTTGTGTCCCGCCGTAGATTTGTAACTGCTCCATTTCCATTCATTTGGATGCTTTACAAATTTGGCACGAACAGGGTTTAAAACAATATATCTTGCAACTTCAAGTAAGTAAGTCTCTTTTTCGATAATGAATGATTTGTAGCGACCTTGTAGTAAATGTCCTGCACGTCTATGTCTTGAATTAAACCACTGAGTATAATTGCCGTTAATGTCACGCATTGCTTTTGATAGGTTCGCATCAGGTGTCTCAATTAATATATGATAATGATTGTTCATGAGGCAGTATGCATGACAAATCAAATTGTGAATCTCAATTGCATCTTTGACCCAATCTAAAAATTTTAGACGATCTACATTGTCTTTGAAAATATTTTTTTGTTCATTACCCCTAGAGACTACATGATACAACGCCCCTGGATACTCAACTCTTAACGGCCTTGCCATACAAGAGTATTATATCATTTATATAAAAAAGTCAGTAGCAAGACCTGACCCCATATATTGATGTCAATTTTGACAGTTATCTAGTTTTGCTCTATTATTCTTGCGTGGGTTTTGGGATGTTAACTCGGCAACCGTGAGAAGGGGTAAACATGCTTGTGATGATTGTATCTGTTGAAAGCACACATAGACCTGATGGGTACGGGTTTGCGTGCGAAATGCCATGCGGATCAGAACATGACGCAAGAGCGTTTAATGATTTTAAGAAACATCTTGCAGAAGAGCTCACCCCTGACATTCAATTTGATGATCAGGGGAACGAAGTTGAGCTTGGAGCTTGTTCTGTCGTTCGTTTGCAAATGCCTGATAACTGTTCGTATTCAAGAATGGTTGCAGAGCGTTTATGCTACTGTAGGTTTGAGGATCCAGATCTTCTTGTCGAACTTCTTCTGCGACATTTGTTGTGGGAGCAGTTGGGCAAGGTGTTCACGATTCCAAAATCAACCACAGTGCAGTAGTTGATCTTTATTGCAAAACTCTAAAGCACACAACTCACCACTGTTTCGCACAGTGGTTTTTTATGTAATAATGTAGTTTGAGGATTATGTTGCTAAACACGCTTTCAAAGCAAAATTTGGCGACAGGATCCTGAGGAGAAATCCATGGTTCTTTTGATAATTATCATCATTGATAAGAACGAGCGCTTTCATGTGTTTGTTGATGAACAACAAAGAAAAAATCATGCAAGAAGAAAAAGATTTATTCGCAGTGTAACAGGAAGATTCGATGGTATCTTCCAGCGTCTTGTTTATACAATCTTATTGAATGCAATTGAAGAGACACAATTTAGATGGTTGCGGGCACTACATTCAGCTGATGAGTCAGATTCTTCATTTGACATGGTCCGTAAAGTTGCTTTAATCAGTTATTATATGGGAAGAATGCACGGTCTACATGAGGGCGAAGAAGAGTGGGGAACCCCACTTGATATTGACAATGATGATCAAGACGAGTCTTAATCTGCTAAACTTGGCGGATTTTTTTTACGACTTTTTGTAATAAAAAAGAGGTGATTGCCTCTTATAGAGTTTTTTCGTCTGCTTGTTTTGCAAACACTGCAACTGGTGCGTGGAAAGGAATTCTCCATCCCTCAAGAACAACATCAGTGCTTCTGTCCAGGCCCTTTTTCAGCATCTGCCTGAAGCATTTTCTACACACAACGGATGGTCTTCCTTCAATCCCGATCAGAACAGACCGGCGTGGGTCCAAGCGTGATCTGCGCGCTCCTTCACATTCCTTGTTGTTACACATTTCATCTTGATCCCAGATCACGTTGATGAGCAAGATAACATTGTCTACTGGGATGTGCTCAATTTCCACAGGTGGATATAGGAACGTTTTTGTGGTCTCTTCATCGTGTGCGAAAGGAGATTTTGGTCGGATTTGAATCTTCCCATCTTCACAAAGCCGCACCTCAATCCAAAATCCAGTTTTTTCTGATGCAGTCTCGACCTGCGTGTTTTCAAAAGCAGGGTGAAAGAACATTTCACGATTTTTTGCTTGCATGATTACGGCTGACGATATCATGCAAGATCTAGAAGCATTAGTGAGTTGACCATGCAGGACCCTTTTGCCATCTTTGCCAAAGGCTTCTCTTGTCAGCAAGATGACTTCTTGCTTGTATCCCACCATGAGTGTCATAAGGCCTTCCTTTCTGTTTAAAGAGCTCGCGAACATCTTATTGGTAAGCTTTCAGATTGTCAAGGATTATTTGAACATCAATTGCAAACCACGAACGCACAGCGACTTTTTTCTAAAGTTTTGATATAATATAGTCATTATGGTAATGAATGTATTTTTACTAATTGGAGGTTTTGTACTCCTTATTTTAGGTGCAGATTATTTAGTTAAAGGAGCAGCATCTATTGCAAGGTATTTTAATATTCGTACACTCGTGATTGGGTTGACTGTAGTTGCTTTTGGGACATCTGCACCTGAACTTGTAGTTAATCTTTTTTCTGCACTTTCTGGGTCAAATGAATTGGCTGTTGCAAATATTCTTGGTTCTAACATAAGCAATATTTTGTTAATTTTAGGAGTTGCAGCACTTATTACACCTCTTGCTGTTCATCGAGGGACAGTCTGGAAAGAGATTCCTTTTTCGCTTCTTGCAGCAATTATTCTTGTTGTACTTGGCTTTGATGTTTTTTTTGGCATGGGAGCTGGAAATTATTTAACACGCGGAGACGGAATTGTCCTTCTTGGATTCTTTGCAATATTTCTTTATTACACATTTGGAATGAGCAAAGCAGAAGGAGAACATGGTGATCGCGTTGAAACATATCCAATTTGGAAATCTATTCTGTTTGCTTTGGCAGGATTAGTTGGGCTTGTTCTTGGAGGAAAGTTTATTGTTGACTCAGGTGTAGATATTGCACGAACGTTTGGAGTTTCTGAGCACTTGATTGGGGTTACAATTGTTGCAGTTGGAACTTCCTTGCCAGAACTTGCTACAGCAATCATGGCTGCAATCAGAAAACATGTTGATTTAGCTATTGGTGGAATAATAGGTTCTAACATATTCAACATATTTTTTGTGCTTGGAGTTACATCGATTGTTTCTCCGCTTGGGTTTGTTCAAAGCGCACTGCAGGACGGTTTGGTTGTTGTTGCCGTTACGTTTGCATTATTTTTAAGTATGTTTTTAGGCAAAAAGCATCATCTTCAAAGATGGACAGGTGGGCTGTTTGTTCTTGGATATATTGCTTATATAACACTTTCAATTATTAGAGGATAAGTATTTGTCTATTGTTTGTTTGCACTGGAATTGAACTTCCAGTGTTTTTGTCCTCTTGCAATTCAAGTGATTTCAGTGCAAGCTATAAACATGGAACCTAAAGATGAGATAAAACAAAAAACAGAAATATCCGAGCTAATTGGAGAATATTTAGATTTAAAGCCTGCAGGAGGTGGTAGTTTTAAGACGCTTTGTCCTTTTCATGGGGAAAAGACACCGTCTTTTTTTGTATCTTCTGAAAAGCAGATTTGGCATTGTTTTGGCTGTGGTGAGGGTGGGGATTGTTTTGAGTTTGTAATGAAAATGGAAGGAATGGATTTCCCAGAAGCTCTTCGTCATCTTGGGAAAAAGGTTGGGGTTGAGATAAAAAGGTTTTCTTCTGCGCAAAGTAATGAAAATCAAAGGGTCTTGGCAATTAATGATTTGGCTTCAAAATTTTTTCAAAAGGTTTTGCATGAGTCATCGACTGCGCAAAACGCAAGAAAGTATCTTGAGGATAGAGGAATAACACAATCTCTGCAAGAAAAATTTAATTTAGGTTTTGCACCCGATAATTGGGATTCGCTAGAAATTTTTTTATCAAATCGTGGGTATAAAGGCGCAGAATGTCAAAAGGCAGGATTGTTACTTCAAAAAAAATCAGGTTCAGGTTTTGTTGATCGGTTTAGAAACAGAATAATGATTCCGCTTTTTGATCACCATGGAAACACAATTGGATTCACTGGCAGATTATTACCCGGAGCTGATGAAAAAGCTGGTGGAAAATACATGAACTCACCAGAGACCTCTATATATCACAAAGGAAGGATTTTATATGGTCTTGATTTAGCGAAAAAAGCAATTAAAGAAAAAGGCAATGTGGTTGTGGTTGAAGGAAATTTGGATGTTATTGCATCGCATAAAGCAGGGGTTGAAAATGTTGTTGCAAGTTCTGGAACTGCGCTTACTCAAGATCAACTTGAACTGTTAAAACGATTCACAACCACAATTATTTTTTCTCTTGATGCAGATGCTGCTGGTTTTACAGCTGCACAGCGAGGGATAAAAACAGCTCGGGCTTTGGGTTTTGATATTCGTGCAGCAATTCTTCCAGCTGAATCTGGGAAGGATCCTGATGAAGCTATTCAGAAAGATCCATTAATATGGCAAAATGCAGTTGAAGAAACAAAACCAATCATGGAATATTTTATTGATCAGGCAATAAAAGAAAAAAATTTAAAGGACGTTGATCACAAAAAGCAGGTAGCAAGATTACTCATTCCAGCCCTTTCTGATATTGTAGATGTTATTGAACGCGAACATTGGTTGCAGGTTGTATCTGATCTTCTTCATACAAATATTGATTCAGTGCGAAGCGCTTTGCATCCCGCTACAGCAGTAAAACAGACCTTAGAAGATAAGCATGTTAATAAAGAACGTAAGGCCGTATCAAAAGAAGAGCATGCCGCGAGATTGTTGATTGGAATATCAATAAATAACAAAACTCTATGTAAAGACATCATAATTAAGCTTGATGGCATGGATTTGTATTCCCCTGAACTGTCTTGTATTTACAAAAATCTGAAAGAAGAATATAATCAAGTTGAAGACCTGACACAAAAAACTTTATTTAATCGGCTTCGCGATAGACTCGAGGCGTCAAAGGAAACAAAAGCAATTCCTTTATTAGACTCCATTTGCCTTAAGGCCGAGCAATTCATCGCGGTTGTTCCGGAAAACAAGGTGTCAGAACAACTAGAGCAACTATTAGCTTTGCTCACAAATTCAAAACTTGCAAAAAAACGCAAGCAACTTGAAGCAGATATTCGCCAAGCTGAACAAGCAGGCGATGTACAAACTGCTCAAAAGCTCATTTCTGAATTTAATGATTTAACAATATAGCATTTTGGTTTGCGCCGGGATGTTAGTTTTTTGGTATTTTCAAGAATATGCCCCCAAAAAAGAAAAAATTACAATTAAATAAAACAGCTGCTAAAGCACCAAAAAGCATGAAAAAATCAGCTAAAGCACCAAAAAGCACTGTTAAGAAACAAACAAAAAAACCTGAGAAAAAGGTAAAGCAGAAAAAGCAGAAGAAAGAGAGAAAGCAACGTTATGTGCGATCTTCTCCACCATCTGCTGAATCTCTTGAGCGAATTCTGTGGAAAGGTCAGCAAAGAGGATTTATCACAGAAAATGAAGTTATTCAAACTTTTACTGAAGTTGAGGATTATCTTGAGATTTTTGAAGTGTTTCTTGAAACCCTTGAAATCAGAGGTATCCATTTTATTGAAATGAAAGAAGGGGTTTTAGGAAGAGATAAAGATAGGGGAGAGGTATTTGATAAGATCAGAGTAAGTCGCGAAAAGAAGGGTTTTGAACTTCCTGAGATAACACAAGATTCAATTCAGATGTACTTGCGAGAGATTGGGAAAATTCCTTTGTTAAATGGAGAACAGGAAGTTGCTCTGGCAAAAAGAAAAGAGCGAAATGACAAAGAGGCTGAAAAACGTCTAATTGAAGCTAACTTGCGTTTGGTTGTTTCAATTGCAAAAAAGTTTGTTGGAAAACAAATGTCTTTATTAGATTTGATTCAAGAGGGAAATATCGGATTGTTTCGTGCTGTAAAGAAATTTGAATATCGCAAAGGTTACAAGTTTTCAACTTATGCAACTTGGTGGATTCGTCAGGCGATTACACGCGCGCTTGCTGATCAATCTCGTACTATTCGTATTCCAGTTCACATGGTTGAGACAATTAACAGGTTTCAGCAGATTGAGCGTCAGCTTATACAAGATTTAGGGCGTGAGCCATTGCCTGAGGAAATCGCTGCTGAAATGGGCCAACCAATCGACAAGGTATTGCATATTAGAAAAATTAGTCAGGATACAGTTTCACTTGAAACATCTGTTGGCGAGGACGATGAAGATTCAAAGCTTGAGGATTTTATAGAAGATGTAAAAACCATTTCGCCTGATCGTGCTGCTGCGCGAGAGCTGTTACGCGATTATGTTCATGAGAGCATGAAAGATTTGTCTCCTCGTGAGCAGAAAATTCTTGAAATGCGTTTTGGGCTCACTGATGGTGTAAGCCACACGCTTGAAGAAGTTGGAAAAGAATTTGATGTTACGCGCGAGCGTATTCGTCAGATTGAGGCAAAAGCTCTTGAAAAGATTCAATCAAATCCAATGATAACTAAGTTAAGAGATTATTAAATAAAATTATATGAATAATACTGGGATAAAAGGATTATTTACAGCTCCTTGGCAACGCATGCGAGGGCGATACTGGTCCATTATGGCTGCATTATTTTTGCCAATGATTCTTATGTTGGTTGGTATGGTAGTTTTTGGAGGTTTGGCAGCTTTAGTTTATGTAGTCTCAAATGGAGATTTAATTGTTCTTTCAATCTTGTTAGGCATTCTTGCTTTTGTCTGGATGATTGTTTTTAGTGTTTTAGCTAATGTTGCTGCGTATTATAGTGTTCTTGCACCAAACAGAGTTAGTTTTAAAGAGTGTTTGACAAAGGGGATTAAGTTGTTTTGGCCTACAGTTTGGATTGGAGCGCTTCAGATGTTGATAATTTATGCTGCTATATGTTTATTTGCAGTTCCTGGAATATATCTTGGATTGGCACTCATGTTTGCTTTGCCAATTCTTTTAATGAAAGGAACTAAAGGATTTGGTGCGTTTTTGCAAAGCAAGGATTTAGTGAAAGGAAAATGGTGGGCTTTATTGGGACACATGCTTTTGGTTGGAATTGTGACGTATTTACCAATTATTATATTTGTAATTCCAGCTGAGTCTGAAAATGTTGCAGTTTTTTCTATAGCCATGATTTTATTGTATACATATCAGATTTTCTTTTATACGCCATATCTCATGTCTTTTATTGCTGAGCAGTATTTTTGGCTTGAGAGCGATAAGGGTGGAGTACCTGAGGTGAAGGATTTGAAGAAACGACGTATTCGTTTTGTGATTTTGGGAATAGTTGGTTGGCTAATTGCAATGATATTTTTAGTGGGTTCGATTGTGCAGTTTGTGCGTTTTGTTATGACAACAGATTCTCCAATGTATTATACTGAACAAGGCTTTGATGGATTTGAATTTGATGAGAGTATGTTTGAATAATTGATTCAGAAATAATTTAAAACAGAGCTAAAAATTCAGCCCTGTTTTTATTTTCTAAGAAATACGTATAGATTAATTCAATGTTTTTTAAACTAAAAGCCCCGAATCTGTGCACTGAAATTGGCTTAACCCAATCGGGCTTATTGCGGAAAATCTGCCGAATCTCTAGAAACCCAGAGATCGAACACATTGTCTATCTGTACCGCGGGGTTCTCCTGCATGCGCCCGCAGGCGCCTACACCTTGAACCCTCTAACCAATGTTTGTCCCAAATCAGATACACAGTTGGAGCTACTTATAACGTATCAAATAATCATTTCATGTGCAAGCATGCCTGTTGATGATTTAGGATAGCTGTGTTGAAAGTATTAGAATAGACGACAAAATTGCAATACTTCATGTGGATATCTTTTATCCTGTTGTTTAGCGATTTAAGAATCGATCTCCAAACAGGGTTGACAAATTTTGAGATTCTGCTAAACTTTGCTCACTTTTCGTTCTTTACTTTGGACAATTACACATTCAATTTCATGTCAGGAATGACTTGTAAAAATATCCACATAAGGAGGTAGCTTGGGTAAACCAATAACCGACGTCATTGTTATTAATGAAAATGCGACGTGGGTTGTTCGAAAGAACCCACGTCTTCCACAGCTTATTGAAAGGGAGTTTAGTAACCAAGCTCACATAATCAGGTCAGAAAGGCTTGTGGACACAATAGATGGGCTTACAAAATATGCCCGCGAACTTCAGCAGGGATTTGGGATTTGTATTCATCGTCTATTTGTAGTGGGTGGTGATTCAACAGTAATGAGCGTGAAGCCGTGGGTACTTGAGCATCAACCAAAAGACAAGCCGATTGGCATTGTACCTGTTGGTGGTGGGCAAATGAACTTGGTCTGCAAGGAGATCGGATTTAGAACAACGAATCCACTCATTAACTTGCGTGAAGCCTTCAACAACGGGTTGCAGTTTAAACCAATTGAATGGCGCCCAATTGAGATTTGGAATTCTGTAAGTGGTGAAACAAGACTCACAAACTTTGTTTCAGATGGAGTTGTGGAGCGTGTAATTCGTCTTGAATATGATCCACTTGGCAAAGGTAGTAATCTGGTTGTTGGCTTCAAGTTGATTCCAAGGCTCATATGGCTGTTTTTCTGGAGCAACTTGCTTACATTGCTAAGAATGCGATGGGAAATAAAGCCACGCAAATGGGAACGTGTGTTTTCCATGACGCAAGCAGTTGTAAGGATTGATGGTGGGGTAATTAGTGCAAACCATCATTTTGGTTTTCTTGCATGTCCTGGAAAAACGATTTCTGCCGGGTTCAAGCTTTTCAATGGTGAAATAGGCATCGATCAGTTTCGCATGATCATTTACTCTGGCCATCCACTACTTTTAATCACAGCTGTTCCATTTTTTTGGATTGGCTGGATTGCGCCTTGGATTCGAAAATGGACTTACAACAAGCCTGCTCGTACGCTTGAAATCGAGTTGCCAATTACGCACAGGGATTCGCGCAGAGTTATCCTTGATGGAGATTCTGTTCCTCTGTGGCCTTATAACAACGGTGATCAACCAGAAAAAGCGACAATTCGTGTCACTCGATCTGAAAGCATTGTCACACTTCTTGCCCCGGATTATTCTTCCTATCAAGGTTGAAAATCCGGGTTTTTTTGTTTGTAAAAAAAGAACCTGCGAATTGGGCAGGTTAAGTTCGGTTTATTCTTTTTATTGTTGATTCCCCGGTTTCATATTTGGCCCGATCGGCTAAGATTTGAAACCCTATACTCAACTGCCCTGAAGATTTTAACCCATCCTTTTACATTGTTGATACTGAAAAGTTTTTGTAGTTGTGAACAAACATCAAAAGGTGTAATCCAAACACTTCGTTGAATAGGAATGAAGGCTGCGGTTTTAAGGAAGAGCCGTAGCTGTTGGCGGAGTTTGCGTTGTGTTTCAGGAATATCAAATACGACCATACAAATTTGGTGCCTTGGAAGAAGGTCGGCATTTAAAATCTTTAAACGAAAAGCTTCTGCTTGGCCTTGTTTTGTTAGTTTTATGTGGTATTCATTTGCCTGCTTTTTTACAGTTAATAGTCTGCGTTTTTTAAGGCGTGCGACAGCCTGTCGTTGTGCTCTTGCTTCTTTTTCATTGAGTATCTCGCGTGCCCCTTCTTTTGTCCAAGCCAGAGCAAGGGTTGGATGGTATCCGATTAAAAGAAAATCATCCATGGCCTGGGCCATTTCTAATAGAACACGGGCCGTTACTGATGACTTTTGAAGATGATAATTTTGTTGTGTTTTTTTAGGTTTCATATTTGGTCCGATCGGCTAAGATTTGAAACATTTATTATATTTATCTTATGTATCTATTGTATCAAAAAAAGTCCACAAAAATAATGAGCAGAACTTTGTGAATGCTAGCAGAAGATTGGCTGATATTTCCAAGTTGAGCAAGCCCCTGCTTGTTACAGATTCTGCCTTGTCTATGTTAAAAAATATGGTTTTATAGTCTGTTTCAATGTATAATGGTTTTGTATGAAAAAATGGGTTTTCATTTTTGTAGTTTTAGGTTTTATGCCAATGCATGCATTTGGTGCTGTTTTGACCCCTGTCATTACGGATCCTGTACCAAGTGAGGCAGGTCTAGGGCAACCTACTGTTTTTTCTGTTAACATTACCTCCTCAAGCGACATTGTCAGATGTAATTTTTATGAAGAGGGAAAGTTTCAAGGTTTAATGGCTTTGGCAAACGAATCACTAAAACAATTTAATTTTATTCATGAATTTACGACTCCGGGTTATAGGGAAGTATATGTAAAGTGTATAAATAAATCACAAAAAACAGGCCAAAGTCCAACGCAAAGAGTTTTGGTTTCGCGAAAAGCTGACCGAGAACCGCCTGTTATTAAAAGCATAACGCCAAGCTCTGCGCGACAAAATCAAAGCAAATTGTTTGAAGTGAAAATAAGTGACAACATTGCCATCAAACAATGTGACTTCATTGTTGATGGAAAAAAATTCAAGATGGTTGTTAGTAATAAAGACGGTCTTGCAAAAAAAATGTATATGTTTTCAGAGACTGGGAATCATGATGTGCTAGTTGATTGTTATGATTATCAATTAAACAAAACATCTTTAACTCAAGAGGTCGGTGTATTACCCGAGTTATTTTTGATGAATCCAGGCACACTGATAAAAGCTTGGTGTGCTGGAGACACACAAACAGATGACCCATGCAAGGCAGTATATTATTTTGGAGCTGATGGGAAAAGGCATCCTTTTCCAAATGAAATAGCATATTTTTCATGGTATAAGGATTTTAATGATGTTCAAGTTGTTTCGCCCGATATTCTTGCGTCCATTACTCTTGGTTCTGGTGTCACATACAGGCCAGGTTTACGGCCAATAAAATTTGTGTCTTCACCTGATGTTTATGTGGTTTTAAATAAAGGTTACTTGCGTCGTATCAAAACTGAATCAATGGCCAAAGCGTTGTATGGAGATAGTTGGAGCAAGCTTGTAATTGAATTTTCAGACACATTCTTTTCTCATTATAAAGTTCTTGCAGAATTATCAAGTCCATCGGATTATGACAGAAAAGCAGTTTATCAGGAAACTACAAGCTTGGTAGGATATTATTAAACAAAAAACAGCCAGAAGGGCTGTTTTTGAATTGGTGTTTAATAAATAATTATTACAAACTCTGTGTCCATGAGTACTACTACTGGTAAGTGCTCTTTGTGTTTTATAAGCTCATTAAGATTAGTATCTACTTTGATATCCGCGTGCGTGTATATTTTGATTGGTAAAAGACCAAGACCATCACGAACATGATTAAGTGATTTTGAATGATAGTATTTTACTATTACATGCGCTCCTGCTGATGAGCCTGCAATGATTTTATTGTTAAGCAAATTTTTAAGGTCAGGAATTTTTTCAAAGACTAATCGTGGTGTTGAATCTGATCCTCCTCGGATATACACACATGTTGCCCATTTGATCTGCTCAATTAATTCTTCAATGTTCTCGCTAGCAATTTGTGCTTCAGGTTCAGCTTTTTTGTCTGCAAAATTTTGCAAACGACCAAGGTCTTGTTTGAGTTTATTTTTCCAACTACTTTTTTCACTTGCAAAATATGCACAAAGAATTTTCGGTTTTTTGTCCTTGCCCATGAGCGATCTGAAAAAATCACGTTGGTTTTCATTTGGAATTTTTGTTTCACCACCGTGTAAAATATAAGTTGTCATACATATAGATGATAGCGTAATATTATTAACTTGTCACCCTGAATCGGTAGCCGCAAGCTTTTCCGTCTCAGCCAGAGGCTGATGGGCCTTTGGCTCAAAAGGCGGATCAGCCTCTGGCTGAAGCTTGCGCTTCGCACGTAGCCTAAAGGCTGTGACTACCGTAATTCATAATGACAAATGCACTCAAACATAAACACCGCCCTAGGCGGTGTTTATTGACTAATAAGTTTTTTCTGCAGGCTCTTCTGGCTCTGGTGATGATTCAGATCCAGATGGTACTTCTTGCTCTGGTTCAAATTGAACTTCTGGCTTTATTTCAGGTTCAGCTGATGTTGGCTCTGGTTCAGGCTCTAACTCTTGAGCTACTTCAGGCTCTGGAGTGAAAGATTCTGGTTCAGGCTCAATTTTTTCAGGTAGAGGTTCTGGAACAATAGGTGCTGGTGCTGGTGTAGCAGATGCTGGTAATTTCTTTCCAAATAATTGTGCGCCAACTGCTATTGCTAGAATTCCAAGTAGAATCCCCAACCATAATTTCCAGTCCGCAAAGAACATTCCATAATCTTTTACAAACAATGGAACAGTGATAATAATATCAAGAATTGTTGCAATAATAAGCATTATTACACCAAGCTTGATTCCATTAATGTACCCACCTTTGTTGCTTCGAAAAGCAAAGTAGGCAATCACAAGTCCAATAACGATCACCGCAATAAAATGAATTATCCATCCAGCTGAATTGAAGATAAAACTAGTGTCAGTGCGTTCAGCAAGCGCGGGGATAAAGCCAATGATTGATACTTCAACAAAAATGAGTATCCACCAAAGGATGCCAAACAATATACCTTTTTTAATCATATTTTTTGCTTAGTTAATTTAAAAAAGAGCTTGTATATCTTTATCGTAGACGCTTTCTTATATAAGCGCAAGAAAAAGTGTGGATTAAGCAAATATGGGGTCAGGTCTGATTATGGACTTTTATACAAAAAAAGTCGTCCGGAGACGACTTGAGTATAGGTAAAAAACGAAAAGATCAGCGGTTTGCTTGGGCTACCCACAGTGTATCCATTGCAGGCTTGAGTCCAGCGTGAAGTGCTTGGATATCTTTTGGGTCCCAATCATCAGGATCTCCACGCGCAAACGATGTCAGGTCTGTGGTGTTGTCAAAGATGCCGATTGGCAGGTAATACTCCTTGCCATGTGCGCGAACACGCACAGTGTCAGATCTGTCAGAGAGTGAGCGCAAGTACTCCATGTCGCATGAGCCATACTCGCTCAGCATCACAGATAAAGGAACTCCATGCCAAATGCCAGTGTCATCTTTGTCCTTGGCATCTGGTGGAGGCACAGCGCGCTCAAAGTTCTTGCGGCGCGATTCGCTTGGCGGAACCTTGATGTACAGGATTGAAGCGCAACTGAGAATTGCAGGGGAGAGGTGCGGAAGCGAGAATTGGTAGCCCTGCGAGCCACGCAAAGGCATGCTTGCGCCGTGGGGACCACCGCGAGCAAACTCGATCACTAGAGTCTTGCCCTCGAGTGTGCCTGTGAGTGCTTCGCGTTTCATGTCCAGGACTTTTTGGGTTTTGTCTTCTAGGTGAGAAGCAATCAGCTTGAGTACATCTTCAGGAAGGCGACGAAGAGGTGAGTTGTAAATATCAGCAAACTCTTGTGCAAGTGCGATTCGCTTGAGCAACCACAGACCAGGCGACTCAGGCTCAACATTCCTGTTGTGCAGGATGTCATCATAGTCCATGTTGACAAGCTGGACGAGCGTGCCCCATTCTCTTTGGTCCTTGAAAGACTCTCTGTGTGAGCGGAAGAAGAGCCCACCCATATCCAGAGCCTCAAGACCGCCTGAAACCAACTCATCGACAAATCGCATGAATTCCACGTATGGGTAGTCATCGATCTGCACAGTGGGCCAGATGTGGAATTGGTCTTTGCACTTCTCAGGGCCCAATGACCTCATGGATTTTCGTGCCTCTGACTTTCCTGAACCTGCCAAAGCCAGAACCAGTAAAACATCGAGAACTTTGTTATCTTGCATTTGTTTCCCTTTGCTACTTTGGGTTTTTCAGTTCCATGCAGGAGCTTATCATTTTAGTTTATATTGTCAAGAATTAAGTTTTGTGACACACTGTGGACTCGTGCTAGAAAGGAGGTTGGCGTGGAACATGTTCTTTCAATTATTGCAGATATTCTTCTGCTTGCTACATGCCCGCTGTACTTCTTTCAGGTATATCGCGGCATGTCTATTCCCAATCCTGCAACCTGCGTGATTGTGCTAATTGTCTCAAGCCTAAATGCAGGCTCATACTTTTTTGTCGCAGACAGTGATTTAATGCAATCATCAATTGCAATTGTGCACGCCTTCAACTCAACTGTGATTTTGATTTACGCTTTTGGATGGGGTAAGGTTGGGCCACTTGAGAGCATGAGTAAAATAACTTTAGTGCTTGCTTTTGCTGCTGGGATTCTCTGGTGGTTTACAAAAGATCCAGTTCTGACAAATTTGATCATACAAGTAGTTTTTTTCATGGCATTTATTCCTGCAATGACAGGAGTTGTGCAAGGCCATCTAAAAGAAGCTCCATTTGCATGGTGCGTTGGAATAGTAGCATACATATTCATGATTAGTTCCGTGCTAGTGAGTGACAAGTGGGGTTGGGAAATGCTAGTTTATCCGATCGTAAGCGGAGTATTTCGCAATTTCTGTATGCTCACAGCAATGTGGATTAGAAAACAAAAAGCGTCTTGACCCTAGCAGTTCTATGCAGGTCATGCCCTGAAGTGAAACGTAGATTATTACTTCAGGGTTTTTTAATAATCAAAAAACCACCCATAT
>JBDRLV010000004.1:0-5966 GCA_043812755.1 Patescibacteria group bacterium
TCCAAAAAAACTGGAGCTTCTTGGATTTCAGCTGATATGATTGAATCTATGATTTTGCCATATATTCCAAATAGCAAGCTAGAAACAATGTTCCCAAAACGAATTATCAGAAAGCAAACAAAACAGAGTAATGATTTGATGTATTCAAAATACACTATCAAACAGATAGCAGAAGCATATATAAGGCAAGCAAAATCATCGTGGGATGCAATCGAAATGGCGGTTGAAGTTGCAATTTATGAAAATCACGACCTTATTATTGAAGGACACCAAGTTCATCCTGCACTTATTTCAAAAATGATAAAAAGATTCGCTAAACAAATCAAAGGGCTTGTTATTACAAGGCATGACACTAATATGGTCGCAAAATGTTCTCGAAAATTCGCGACAAAGAACGACTGGTTTACATGCAAAACAAAAAATTCTGATGCTGATATTAAAATTGCCAGAATGATATGCGTCTACAGTGAATACTTCACCAAAGAAGCTGAAATTAATAAAATCAATATTATCAATGTAGATAATAATTTCAAAAAACAAATTAAACACGCTGTTCTAGATCTTGTCGCAAAATGAATATGAATAAAAAGATAATAATTGAAGAAACTGTGTCTGTACTATTGTTATGTATTGTTATTGTCGCTGTATTAACACTGCCAATAGCACAAGCACATGACAATCATTTTATTAATATCAAAATTCAAAATGCAAACAATGTAATTGGTGGTTTTACTTTTCCATTAAAAAATTATCTTTCTGGCGTTAGTATTGCAGTGGCAGATTTGGGAACAGATGGAAATGAGGAAATACTGATCGGTGATGGAATAGGAAACGCGCCTTATATTCATGTGTTACGTCAAGACGGATCAGAGATTGGAAAATTCCTCGCTTACGCTCCAAATATGGGAGTTGGAATAAATGTTGAAGCATGTGATCTTGATGGTGATGGAATAAATGAAATTATCGCTTCCCCTCAAAAAGGTGGAGGACCTCACATTAGAATTTTTAATAACATTGGTAAAGCAATTGATGCTGGTGGATTCTTTGCTTATCAAGAAAACTTCACAAGCGGCGTAAATCTCGCGTGTGGAAATATTGATGATGACCCACAGGATGAATTAATCACACTCCCAGCTACTGGTGGTGGCCCACATGTAAAAATTTGGAAGATGAATCATGGCGAAATGAAACTTCACAATGAATTTTTTGCTCAAGAAAAAAATAATCTGCAAGGACTTGTGGGGTTGATTGTTGACAAAAAAATATTTCTTGCAACACAACATGGCGAAATTGCAAAAATAAATACATATGTTATCCACAACCTAGCAACACCAAAAAAACAAGAAGAAGTTTCAATTAATGCTTACGGAATTGTAAACTTATTTTTACAAAATGACAGAATTAAAATTGCAACAACCAATGGAACAATTATTGATTTAGAATCGAAACAAACAACAAATCATGATGGAGAAAAGTTTTCAACAGTGCAGGCAATTCACACAAAAACGAACTCACAAAACAATTTGATTATCGCTCCATTTAGACCCATGTTTCAAAACGATAAGTCTGAAAAAACTATTATTATTGACCTTTCGAAACAACAACTTTTTGCCTATGAATCAGGGGTTCTGGCACACACTTTCCCAATCTCATCAGCACGGAAACCTTGGATAACACCTGCCAGAAATACACGAATATTAGCAAAAATTTACGAAGTACACTATGCATGGTTCTATGCATCTGGAAGCCAAGAAAACTATGATCTTGGTTGGGTGCCATATAATCTTCGTATCTTTCCGCATATCTATATTCATTATGCACCATGGCATAACAATTTCGGTCATCCAATGAGCCATGGATGTGTGAATGTTGCGCTTGATAATATGAAATGGATTTATAATTGGGCAGTAGAAGGAATTCCAGTTGAGGTGCGTAATTAATTAAGTGGACGGGTCATAGAGCGGAAAATAGCTAATTTTTTTCAAATATATTTCTCAAAATCTAATCACTCAAACACCTCATCACTCAAACACCTCATCACTCAAACACCATTCTACTATTAAAAAACTCTTTAAAGTTTTTTTTATTTGCGTTATAATATAACTAATCCAGAAAATATTATCTTGCGTCAATAATATTTTGGGAGGAATTGCAAATATTATTTGCAATGCTCGATCGAGCATTTTAATTCTTAACACTGCTCACGAGACATTGTGTCTCAACAAAAAAAATATGGCAGCAAAGAAAAAGGCTAAGAAGCCAGCAAAGCGCAAGGCAGCTCCAAAGAAGAAAGCAGCTAAAAAGCCAGCAAAGCGCAAGGCAGCAAAGCGCAAGCCAGCTAAGAAAGCAAAGAAGCCAGCAAAGCGCAAACCAGCAAAGCGCAAAGCTAAGAAAGGCAAGAAGTAAATCACTTCAAATTAAAAACACCTTCAACAAGACGCAGTAGAGGGTGTTTTTTTGTTTAGAATGACAAGGTAGATTGTGTTGCTGGTTTTAGGCCTGCTTTACCAAATACTTTGACTGATCCGAATATTCCATCATATCCTGGAGTCGCTTCAACCTGACCCTCGCGAACTCGACGAATGGCTTCTGCTATATTTGAATTGCCTGCATACTTTATTATCTGTTCAATCGGAGTATCAAGAAGTAGGGCAAACTCATTTGCAACATTATTTGTCAGGTTTATATACTCAGCTTCAACTTTTTTTGATGTAGTTGACTTAACTCCATAACTCTCAGCAATAAGTTCTGCAAGTGGCACAATATACTTAAATGAAATCTTTTTATTTTTTACTGAATCAGAATCTCGATCAGACAGCTCGCTGACGCGATAGTTTGTACCAAGTGTCATTTTCTTTTTGCACTCAGGGCAGCGATAGTCATGCTTCTTACTCTCTTTTGGATGACATGAAAACTTACAATTGGCGCATCCATCGAAATGATACTTTCCTTCTTCTGGAAAAAACTCTATTGTATATTTGAATTTTGACTTATCCTGCTCGCGCAAAATCCTTACAAACTCATCATAACTCGGTTCCTCATCAACCTCAAAAACATTTGCCTCACGCCCTAGATTGCGCGGAGAGTGTGCGTCCGAGCCTGAGATTAGTACAATCTTATCTAGCTGAGACAACTGCCAGTTCATAGGTGGATCAGATGAAAGCCCTGTCTCAATCGCATAAATATACTTGGTCATGCTACCAAAACACTCCTCAATTGAATCAAAGCCACTCTTAGAACCAAATATAGCATACCAAGGTGTCCAAGCGTGTGCAGGAACAATTATTATCTTCTCGTCAATTTCTTTTAACAGCTTGTATAAATCCTCCGAATCAATACCAAGGATCGGCCTTCCATCAGACTTGAGATTAAAATCACGATTAGTTAGCTCTTTGATGACTTTCTCACATGTCTCAATTGAAGGAGAAAAAACCAAATTATGAATTCTGCGGCACTTGTCTCCCTTTTTGTATATCTGACTCAACTCCTGCACAAGCATAAACTCTGTGTCATTGCGAGGAGCCAAAGGCGACGAAGCAATCTTCTTGAGACGATAAATGCCCTGACGCACTTCCTCAAGTTGTTCTTTAATATCAGAAAACCACTGTGGATGTGTCCAATCCCCAGTAGCAACAATATCTATCCCCTTGCGCTCGCACCAACTCGCAATGGTTGGCAACTCAAGCTCGCCAGAGCATGCTCGGGAATACTTTGAATGTATATGCCAGTCAACAATGTAGCGCATACTAGGCTGCTTGATTAGATTCTGCTTGTTCCCTTCGCTTCATCTCTTCTTTTCTTTTTTGATCTTTTTCTGCTCTCATCTTTTTATCACTAATCCTTGTTAGATAGCTACCATCTTGAAGCATACTCCTAAAGGTAGTTAGATTTTGAACAGCAACCTCAACCGCATCTACACCATATAAATTACTCAGCACGAATTCAATATCACTTTGAGCTAATTGTAAAATCCATTCCTGATCTTCAACCTCTTTTTCTAACAATACCCTTACTTGTTCAAGTAGTTTATATACTTCACTGATAACATTTTTTTCAACTTTTTTATATTTCTGAGAGTACAGTCTTTGAACAGTTTTTGAATACAACTGATCAAGAACACGATAAAGCCTATATCTCTCAATAATCTTACCAACTTTCTGCTTACCTACCTTTGTTTTACCTTCTGTAAGTTTATTTCGGAGTCGTTCAAGATCATAAATAGCCACCTCAATAAACACCCCCTGTGGATCACTGCCTTTGGGCAAATCTGTTGGAATAAAATTAAGTGCTGGATGAATTGGAAAAACCCCTGCCTCAGCCATTTTTAATATTATCCCATCAGGACTTTGCTTTTTTATTTTTATAATAAATTTCTCAATACATTCTTCTTCTCTACCAGGCGGAGACTCCAACAAGTCTGTTCCAAATTTTTCTGCCATTTGTTGATCAGCTTCTGCAAAAGCCAAGTGCCCCACCTCCGCGTCTGCCCCATCTTTTAATTGCATCCGTCCACTTGCCCCAGGCTCAATTTGTGAAAAACTCATATCATATGCTTTTTGAACTATCTCATCACGTTCTACTTGTAACTTCGAGTCGCCTTGTACTGCCTCTGAAACCGTAACAGGTCTACCTTCTTCATAATTAAATTCATATTTATTACTTTCTTTACTGATTCTCGGATCATGTGCAGCTGAAATACGTACTACAGAATCAGGAAAAGCCTCATTTACAAGTTTATGCTGATAATATTTTACCTTGTGCCAAAAAGGAGATGTTGGAGAGATGTTTGATTCCGAATCATAAGTAGCACCTTGAATACCATTTTCAGGATGCCTGCCGCGCCACTGTTTTGCAAAATATTCCTTACCGTTTAATACAATCGGATGCAAAACACCTTCTTCGCCTAATATCCGCTTTTCTTTTGGCGTTTCTTCAATTTTTCGATTAATGCTCTCTGGTGTTAATGGCATAATGATAAATACTTACGCAGCTTCTGTTAAACCTTGTTGCTTATTATCCTTATCACGCTGCTTTCTTCTTTTCTCTGATGTAGCCTTGAATCGTTCTTCATCGTGCTTCTTTCTTTCAGTGCTTTGCCTTTCGTATTCTTTTAATTGCTCTATTCTGTCGCTATAACCACCTGATATAATTTTTTCTTTTATTAAATGAAGCACCTCAGCTTTCTCATCTTCATTTGTTTGGAAAAAAGCCATTGAAATCTCGTGAGGTATATCTTCACATAAATACAACGCGCCGGGTAGGTCTCCATTTTCGTACATTGTACGAATGGTTTCCAAAATTTGATAAACTTCATTGATTACATTTTCATCCTGATCGCTTTTGGTAAAAGAAGAATACGCATTCTTCATCACCTCATCATACGCATGACTTATCGCTTTATACATTTTATACCTTTCAATTTGTTTTTCTATTTTTTTCTTTTGAGCTTCCGTTTTCCCCTCCTGTAATTTTGCTTTTAACCTTTCCTCATCAACTATAACAAGCTCTATGAACTTACCTTGAGGATCATTACCCTTGGGTTCTCCTTCAGGAATAAAATTCCATTCTGGATGATATGGAAAAATCCCTGAGTCAGCCATTTTTACCATTATATTATCAGCTTCACCAAACTCTTTTTGTCTTTCAACAAATCTTTTTAGCGCATCTGGTTCAAGTTTGTTGGGATGGTATTTCATTGCTTTACCAAAACGATCCTGAATTTGCTGATCAACTTTAATTACAGTTAAAATTGTTGCATCTCCGCGATAATCTGGATTTGCTACCTTCATACCCCTATCATCTACCATAAATGCATCAGGGTTTCCAGCATATCCAGCATCAATCATCTCATCTCTTTCTTTTTTCAAATCTGGATCACCCTCAACTTCTTGTGTAACAGTAACAGGACGATCATGAATATGTTTAAACTTAACATTCCCTTCTTCATCTTTCTTGATTCTTGGGTC
>JBDRLV010000005.1:0-21640 GCA_043812755.1 Patescibacteria group bacterium
TGTTTATGATTCAATCGAACTTGATAAAGCAACAAATTGCGGCGTTGTTGTTGCAACTCAAAGTGATGAGCCAGAATTGTTAGATCCAATTGATCAGCCTGTTGAACAGAGTCCTGAGGCAGCTTTAGTTGTCAGAACAAATAGCATTCGTAGTAGCTCGTCATCAATGGTTTATAGAATTGATGGCAGTGTTCGAAAACCGTATCTTAACCCAACTATTTATGCTACATGGGAAAAAGGATGGAAAAATGTAAGTCAGGTTGGTGGTACTGAATTATCTGAATATTCAATGGGTGCTCCTATGCTTCCAAAGCCTGGCGTTGTACTTGTAAAAACAGTTGATTCACCAAAGGTTTATTGGGTAGAAGAAGCAGATGATGGAAGTTACATGCTTCAATGGGTAAAAACTGAGAATGTTGCAAAAGAGATGTTTGGAGTCGCTTGGGCAGATTATGTTGTGGATATTGATGCAAATTTAATGTCACGATATTCGCAAGGGGATACAATTGAAAATCCAGCTAGTGTAAATACTTTGCACTTGTTAACCAGGGCTCAGCTTGCAAAAAGAATTTGATAAGAAAAAGCGGTCGTGAAAACGGCCGTTTTTTTATTTTTCGAGTGTGGCTCCCGGTCTTGTCTGGATGTTCATAAAGACCGGGAGCCAATTGAGAATCTTGGGTCCGTCAGGCAATTGCCCCGTTAGTGCTCACTTCGTTGCGCGCTACCGGTGGGCCCATTGCCTGCCACCCAAGATCAATTCAACGACAAGCTGGAATAAGATAAAATGAAATTTTTTTGCTCCGGAACTCGGCCAATGTTGTTTGTGGCCTCAAACAGTCCTCGCTTCAAAAATTTATTTCATCTTATTCATATTGACCGCATGGGGCTCCAGATTTTATCTGAATGTTTATAAGCATTGGGAGCCACACGAACGAGCAGAACGATTGGACGCCATAAATGGCGTCCCTACACAATCCAGCTTGGGGTTTCACACATTGTAACTAAAAAAGGGTTCCTTGCGGATACCCTTTGAGTGTGGTTCCCGGTACCGTCTGTATGTTCAGAGGTACCGGGAATCGATACGAATTGATTTTCCGACCTACAGAACGTAGGTGGTAACAGGAGCCGGAAGGCTCAACTGTGTAGGAAGGAACGATCTTCTGCTCTACGCGGCGGTGATGCCGTTGGACTCGCAGAACATGGTGAACTTCGCGTGCACGTCCGTGGCCTGCTTCAGGATGTTGGCGCACAGGCGCTTCTCCAGATCATCGACCTGGCCGTCGCCCTTGACCTTGTTGATGAGCCACGTGGACTCGTCCTCGTCCAGCACTCCTGGGCTCTCGTCGTCGGCGAGCACGTGCGCCGTGATCGACTCCACGAAGAAGTCGCCCCAGGCTGCGCAGTTCTCGGCGCCGGAGGTGCCGTCGCTGATTGCGAACAGATCTTCGGCCTCTTGCCGATCGATCACACCGTCTGCCAGCATGGCGGTCTTGAGCGTGGCGACTTCGTCCTCGTCGACCACACCGTCGGCCACAATCACAGCCACGTCGTACGCGGGAGCGTTCGTTGCCGGAGCGATGCCGTTGTCCGCGCAGAACTTCACGAAGCTCTCGTGGACTGCGGTTGCGTTCTCGAGAATGTTCAGGCACAGGGCGCGCTCGGCGCCGTCGACCTGACCATCACCCTGGATCTTGCCGATCAGGTACTCGGCCTCCTCTGCGTCGAGCTCACCCGGCGAGGTGTCGTCGGCGAGCACGTGGTCGGTCAGCGCCTTCACGAAGAGCTTGTCCCAGCTCGGGTCGTTGGCGTTGCCAGTGACCGCGTCGTTGATCTCGAACAGTGCATCGGCCTCGTCGCGGTCAATCACGCCGTCCTCGTAGAGATCGGCTTCGAGAGCCTTGACCTCATCCGCATCCACAACTCCGTCTTCCACAATGGTCTTCACGTCGATCATGTCTTTCCCCTTTTCCTTTTTTTTGGGGCAAAGCGCCCCTGTTATTGGGGCACTGCCCCGATCCTTGAAAACAGCTGACAGCAATTTAGCAGAATTGAGCCATTTTGTCAAGGGCAATAGCATGGCTAAAATACTTGACAAAATTGAAATATCTGGTATAGTTTTTTTGCTTCCTAAACACAAAAGGAAAGGAAAAAGACATGAAAGCAATGATGCTGAAGAAACTTCTTCCATGGGTTGTGGGTGTGGTTGTTGGGGCAATCGTTCTTTGGTGGTTGGCAAAGAAGCTGATCATCCTGGCAGTCATTGTTGGTGTGCCTGTGTTGGCATGGCGATGGTTTGCTACAAAGAAACAGGCCAAGCTCACGCCAGAGCAGGTCAGGGCGCAGGCTCGCGAGAAGGATGCTGTGAAGGCCAAAAAGGACCTGCAGGGCATCAAGCTCGGTAGCTAGTGCAAAGGGGGCAGTATGCTTGCGTGGCTTGCTGAGTACTGGTGGGTGATTCTCATAGTCGTTGTGATTGCATTCCTGCTGTTGGATTTGCTATTTGGAAGATCAAATAGACGTGGAAAAAACGGGGTAGGTGCTGCTCTGGATTTTGCAGAAGATATCATTGATGACGGCTTTGACTGCGATCCTTTCGACTGAAAGAACAAATCGTAACGTTCGTGCAAACGAGCGTTTTTTTATTTATTTAAGTGTGGCTCCCGGTCTTGTCTGAAAGTTTATAAAGACCGGGAGCCATTCACTTTGGGGCTCCTGGTGTTGTCTGAACATCCATAAACACTGGAAACCAACATCAGGCTCCTGATGCTGTCTGAATGTTCATACAGATCGGGATCCACAAGAACGCGATAAATCTTGATTCATCGGACGCGATAAATCGCGTCCCTACACAATTGATTCCTGGGGATACCGGTGTTGTCTTCTGGACATCATAAACACTGCGAACCATTCGCTTCGCTTTGGGGTTCCCGGTCTTGTTTGAAAGTTAATAAAGACCGGGAGCAATTTGAACAATTGGATACTAGAAAAAGAATTTTGTATTCGTGAATTTCATGATTGTTACCGGACGCCATGAATGGCGTCCCTACTCGATCTATATTAGGGGGTCACGTATTGAAATTCAGACCACCTTCGCTGAAGCTATGTGCGGTAATTCTGCTAAAAGTTGAATTAAAAAAGGGATCCTTACGGATACCCTTTGAGTGTGGTTCCCGGTACCGTCTGTATGTTCAGAGGTACCGGGAACCGATACAAATTGATTTTCCGACCTACAGAATGTAGGTGGTAACAGGAGCCAGAAGGCTCAACTGTGTAGGAAGGAACTACCCTTGCAAGGCCTTGGCGCCCGGGACGTTGGTGAAGAAGCCGTCCAGGTCGTAGAGCTCACTGCAGTTTTGGATCTCGGCACCCATGTCGCCTTGGTTGACGATTTTGGCGATCACCGCTGCGACGCCCGGAGCGGTGTTGTTGAGGTCAATGGTGAAGCCGTCGCCCTCCTCATTGGCCACCTCCACCTTTGCGCCGTAGGGGGCGAAGGGGACGGGAGTGCCGTCCTTGGCAGCGTCGAAGTTGAGCGCCACGACAGTGATGGTTTTCACGTTGTCGTCGAGCTTACCGACGAGCACAGTCTCGACGTTCCCGCCGTCCTTGACGTTCCCGCCGACGCCTTCGTCGCCAGAGTGCTTGATGAACGGAAATACTGCGAGATCGCCGAGTGTTTCCTTGCTTCGTGGCGGAAGAAGGTTCGTGTACCGTCCGATGACGGAGCCGTCCTTGCACTCCACGAAGACCATGAGGTCCAGGTCGACCTCTGTACCCCACAGGAGCTTCAGCAGGATCTTCTTGGCCTTCATGCCAGGATCCATGGGAGCCGATCCACCCTTTGCCGCGATCGCTACCTTGCTACCGATAGTCGCCATTTCTTTTCTCCTTGCCTGGTTTTTGTGACAGATGAGCTATCCAGGCCTTGCTCATCTGTTTGGTTGTGGGCCAGCTCCTGACCAATGACCAAACGGTCACTGGGCAGGAAGCTGACAAAGTTTACTACCTATCTGCTACTTCCGAACAGGTTGGTTGGTTGAATCAGAGGATGAGCCCAAGGCCCTGAGCCTTGGTGCACCACTCCGGGTACTCGTTGAGCAGGGCGCCCACGAAGTCATCGTCGTCCATTTGGGAGATGTCGCCGAGCTCGCAGAATCCTGCGTTGTCCACGAAGCGACCGCTCAGGTCATCCAGCTTCTCGAGGAAGTCCTTCCGTTCACGTCCGATGCCCACGAACTGCGTGAACATCGGGAGCTTGGAGATCTCACGAATGATGCGTTCGGCATCAGCCGGATCTCCGTTGGCACCGTCGGTCACGAAGATGTTGAACACAGGGTCCTTGACGGCCGGGATCTTCACGACCTCGACTCCACCACCACCGCCGAACAGCCCCTTCTTCTTCTGCTGGAAGGCAGCCTCGAAGTGATGACGCGCCACGAGCTCCAGAACAGGAGCGTAGTTGGTGCCACCCTCGAGCCGACCAGAGATCTGGCGGAGCAGTTGGTCCTTCACGAACCCATCGATGTTCGTGGCTGTCGCCACAACAGGGGCATGTGCCTTGATACCGAACATGAACGCAGGCAGGTTGCCGTCATCGTCCATGTTGAGCGAAAGCGCCATGGCACGCTCCACCACACGCTGGACCGTTTCGTTGCGGTACAGCCCGTCCATGGAGCCAGAGATGTCGATAGAGAACACGACCTGGGCTGTGCGCCCGCTCATGCCTTTTTCGGCCAGCTTCATGCCGATCTTGGCCTTCAGCTTCTGGACGTCCACCTTGTCAGCGATCTTGCTCATTTTCTTTTCCTCTCAGGTTGTGGGCCCATGGCCCGTGGTTGTACTACTTTTTGGCTAAGCCAGTTTCAGTTTTTCAGCTTGCTTGGATCAGAACTTGAAGTTGCGCAGGTCGTCAGGGTCACTGCTTGCAGGTGCAGGAGCAGTTGGAGTTGTGGCTGGGGAAGAAGTGCTTCCGACAGCCGCAGGAGGCACGGGAGTTCCGAGCCATCCACACATCTCACGTACGATCGCTTTCTCGTTGTCATCGAAATCGCCGTCGGCTGCGCCAATGGCACAACAGATGGCAATGATGATATCAGGAGCTTCGCCAACACCCTTGTTCTTGGAAATGGCTTGCTGGCAAGTCACCTTGCCGATTGCCTTGGTTGGGCCACGCAGTTGTGTGCAGAAGTACTTGAACCTCTGAACGAGCTGGCTTGGATCGTAGTCCTGAAGCCATGGGTTCGACTTGATCGTGGCCATCACAGCCTCGATCTCAGAGTCCTTGAGCTCTCCATTGGCAGCTGCTGTGAGCGCACATGCAGCCATGAGGCCTTCGGATACGCTCTTGTTCTTGAGCTGTCCGAATTGCTTCTTGCCTGCGTCGCTGAGTTGCTTGGCACCTGCTTTGATTTGGTCCCAAATTCCTGGCATCTTCTTTTCCTTTCTTAGGTTGTTGAAAGAACCGTCTTGTTTTAGCACACTGCGTGCTAAATGTCAAGATCAGTTATATTACAACAGAATAAATCCGCTTACAATATAGATCACGTAAAACGCGACCATTGGGTAAGCGTGCGCCCACTTGAGCTTGCGGGTGAGAAGCAGGAGCAACATGAGCCCTGCAATCACAGGCAAACACCAGATGTAATAGGGAAGAAGCTCAGGGAAACGGCCAGTGGTATACACAGCCATGTCCTCATGAAGCCAAATCGCTCGGAACCCGGCAAATGCCAGGTCAATCACATTGGAGCCAAACAACATTGCAAGAAGCGCAGCACGCTTGCCTGCAACAGCAAACCTGTAGCTCATCATGAACTCAGGGAAGCTGCTCACGTAGGAGGTGAACAGAAGTAGGATTCCGCCAACGCTGGCGTAGCCTGTTGTTCCCATGTCGAACGTTGCACCCATCACTTCGCGGACAATGATCACAAGCGCAAACACGAGTGCTGCGTACATGAACATAGTCTTGACGAAGTCCCAACTCCATGCTCCTGGTTGCTTGGTAAGTGAAGGCACAGGTGCCTCATCGTCATCATCATCTTCCTCATCGTCCTCGAATCCGTCTCCGCCATCATCAGGGAAATACTTGTTGATGGTGTAGGGGATGACAAACTGTGCGAGTACGTAAACGATACCAACTACAGCAAGGGTCCATCCCTCTTTGTAGGTCAGTACATTGTCGTTCACGAACAGTGCAAACAGGAATGATGCGACCATGTAGAATCCCAAGCCAACAATCGTGCTTGGCTTTCGAGGGATCAGATCTTCTTTCTTCACATGCTTGAGGAAGATCATGAACACAATTGCAACAGCACCGATGCCGAGCAAGTTGTCCATGGCCGAGAAGCTCATGTTGAGTGTGCCAGAGCACGCTCGTTCACCAACTTCCAACCCATTCCACTGCGATGCCATAATGGCACCGGTTGCAGCAAGAATCGCCATCACGATCTCAGGTCCTGAAGTTGCAGCCGCAGCAAAAGTCGATGCGATCACATCCTCAGGAAGCCGAAGAAGCTTGCCGAGCCTGGTGCCCAGCGACTCCATCGGATCAGAGGTTAGGAACAGGACATAACATCCTGCTGCCATGATGAAGAGCCCCCACATGAAAATCCCCATTGCACCCATTGTATCCTCCGGTTTTGGGTTTAAGTTTTCTTGTCTTTTACAACTTAACTTCAATTGTAAAGAACGGAAGAATATAACGCATTTTTCAAAAATTGTCAAGTTTTGAATGTATTTGTCTTAATTATTAAATAAAAGTATATATTTTCGTATGATTCAGTATTTTTGAACTAAAAAACCCGCCATTTTGGACAGGTTAAGAGTATTTAAGACCTTGTGCATTTATTGTCCGATTGGACATTAACTGCAAACAAGGGCTATGTAGTTGATTTGTCAGCTTCCGCAGCTTTTGCTTCAGCTTTTTCTTTTTGTGATTTTGGCTTTTCATTACGGATAATGAAGGCCAACACAAGCCCGATTGCTGCCAAGGGGATCATGGCAGAAGGCCAAGCAATCCAGTTGGAAAGATCAGCAGCTTCTATACCAGACCCTTCTTGAGGAAGAGTGAATTTGTAGAAGATTGCCTGCGCTCCGGTGCCAGCGTAAACGAATCCGTCAATGATACCAACAGCAACACCAACATTTTTCGTTCCTCCGAAATCCTGGCTTGCTGTGCCAGAGAGCATGCCATGCACGCCAATGATTGACATTGACATGAAGATCATGAGCCATCCCAGAACAGGAGAGTCAAGCAGGAAAAACATTCCAATACTTCCTGCCAGCATGAATGCATAAAGCACTGCTGCTACAGGGGCGCGTCGCGACTTGAACACACGGTCTGAGATTGTGCCTGCAAACACTCCTCCTAGAATGCCAGCAATGCACAAACACATACCCCAGTTTTCATAGACAAAGTCGTCTTTGAGGTGCAGGGTTGCATCTGTGGCTTTTGCAAAGAACCGGTACATTTGCATGATTGCTTGGCGCAAGAATCCACTACAGAACTCAATGCAGGCGATCATGACAATGACAGGGTTTTTCAACATGGTTTTGAAAACCGCTATGGCTGGGAGAAGCGGAGAGTCATCACCAGCTGATGCATCATCAGTGTTGATATTGATCAATTTTGCATCACTTGGTGTGTCACGAACAATGTAGTAGTTCACAACAACCATAAGAGCAAGGAAGATTCCAGGAATAACAAATGCCCAATTGGCAGTTGTGAATCCAGTGATCGCATAACTCCAATCAAAGGCAAAGTAGACTCCAAGCGAAATCAAAATACCAAAGATTGCACCAAAGGTCCCGCGCTCATTCACATGGAACCAGTGTGAGTTCACCTTTACAATTGCGACTGCTCCAAAGGATTGGAAGTACATGTTTATTGGGTAGATGATCATCAGCCCCCAGAACAATCCATTGTCAGAAATGTGTCCGTTGATGTTTGCCCATGCAACAATGCCCATGAGAATGTTTGCAACAGCAGCGCCAGTGGCTCCAACAATGATTGCAAACCTTCCGCCCTTGCGATCAGTGAGCGGTCCATTGATCAGAAACGAAAATCCGTATGTGAAGGTTCCAACACCAAACACCCAGTTGAAACTTGCAACAACATCTTTGGGATCAATAGCCTGAATTGCAGGCTGTAGGTTGTAGCGCCCCCAGTATAGGAATGCGTATGTAATTCCTAGTGCTACCCAGTTGAGTACTCTGCGATTGATGTACTTTTTGTTTTGAAGATGCGCAAGGCCTTCTGGTTTCTTGAGTCGTGAAATTATGAAAATCACAACTACAAGGAGTATCACAATCGGTGTGAAGCCTGTGTACCATGGTTTTGCTTCAACCACACCGCCAGCAAGGGCAGGCAAGCCAATGCACAAAATACCTGCGAAAATTGCGATTCCTGCCACAAGCATCCACAAAGGTTTGTTTTTTTTGATGAAATGCACTGAATCCTCTCTTTCGCCTTTTAGGCAATAGTTTTAATTGTGAGGAACTTCGTTGAGTTTATGGTACAAGCAATGGTTTGTCAATGAAATGTATTTTTTGGGTAAATATTAGGAATTAGTAAATAAAGGAAGTCTTTGTTGATATTTGGCATTGACAGATTGAAGATTGTGGTGTATATTTGTTGCAAGCAAAGAAAAAGTCCGTAAGTGGAGATCCGTCGAATTTTCCTACTTTAAGACAAAATTTGCGGATAATTCACACTTTAAGGCAAATTACTATGAATACTGGTGTTATTAAGACCATTACTGGTAAGGGCTTTGGGTTCATTACAAAAGAAGGTGAAGAGAAAGATATTTTCTTTCACTCTACTGCTTGCGTAGGCGTAAGCATGGATGAACTTAATGTTGGCGACAATGTTACATTTGACATTGAAGAGTCAGAAAAAGGTCCACGAGCTGTTAATGTGCAACGCGCATAATTATAGTTCAGTAAATAATAAAAGCCGGCTAATAGCCGGCTTTTATTATTTAAAGGGTGGTTCCTGGTCTTGTCTAACATCAACAAAGACCGGGAGCCATACGAACGCGTGGAACAATCGGATGCTATAAATTTTGATTCGCCGGACGCCATAGATGGCGTCCCTACACAACCGATTGGACGTGATAAATTTTGATTCGCCTGTAAGGGGTTCCCGGTCTTGTCTGGAAGTTCATAGGGGTTCCCGGTCTTGTCTGGAAGTTCATAAAGACCGGGAACCCATCGAGAAGCAACAACAGGTTTTTTCACTCCACAACTACTCAACCCCAACGACCTTATACTCCCGCTCACCATCAGGAGAAGTAATCACAACTACATCTCCAACCACTTTCCCAATCATGCCAGAGCCCAGTGGAGAAGTATAAGAAATTTTTCCACGCAATGGATTTGATTCTTGCGAGCCAACAATTTCGAATGTTTGTTCTTTACCATCACATTGAATAGTAACAAATGAGCCGACCTGAATTTTCCCACTATCATCCTTTGTAATAATAACAGCGTTTTTAATTTTATCTTCAATTGAAGTGATGCGCGAATTGATTCTGCGCAAGCGATATTTTGCATCTTGATATGGTGCGTTTTCAGAAAAGTCACCATCAGTTGCTGCAAGTTGCATTTGTTCAATTGTTTGTGGACGTTGTCTTTCAACCAAATCTTTTATTTCTGCTTTCATTTTTATAAGCTTGTCTGCGCTTATCAAGTAATCAGTTTTTTTATTTTGGTTTGCCTGTTCTTCGGCTTTCCTTTTTGGTATTCGCATAATATCTATGTAGGGACGCCATTTATGGCGTCCGGTGAATTGAGGTATTAAAGACAGTGTATCACAAACCAAAAAAGGATACTTGTTTTGTACAGAGCCTGTGTATAGATTTGGCTCTCAAATCTGCTATAATCAGTAAGGTCTTAAATTCAATTAGTATGCCATTCAAAAATCCAGAAGATGAAAAAAAAGAGCTAACATACCAAGATGTATTTTTATATCCGCAGTATTCCGAAATTGGTTCACGCATGGGTGTTGATCTTACTCCAAGTCGCCAGTTACCACTTACTATCCCCCTCATTGTTGCAAACATGAATGCTGTTGCAGGAAAGCGTATGACTGAAACTGTTACTCGTCGCGGTGGTTTGGTTGTTCTTCCTCAGGATAAAACTTATGAGCAGATTAAATTCATGGTTGAATATTTGAAAGGCTGTCATCCAGTTTATGAAACTCCTGTTGTGCTTAAAGAGCGAGATTCTGTTCAAAAGGCATTGAACTTAATTCACAAACGTTCACATGGTGCAGTGCTTGTTGTTGATAGTGAAAATAAACCTGTAGGAATTTTTACTGAAACTGATGCAAAAGACAAAGATCTGTATACCCCTATTGATAAAGTAATGACAAAAAATTTGGTTACAATGTCTGATGGAGCTGATTATAAACAGGTTTACAATGAGCTTGTTGCGCAACGACTGCCAGTGATGCCAATAGTTGATTCACAAGGCAAGCTGGTTGGAGTACTTACAAAAAAGGGTGCGCTCCGTGCTGAGATTTATAAACCAGCGTTAAATGATCGCGGAGAGTTTTTAACATGTGTTGCTGTAGGAATAAATGCTAATCTTGAAAAAAGAATAAATGCATTGATTGAAATGAGGGTTGATTTGATTGTTTTGGATACTGCGCATGGTCATCAAAATAAAATGCTTGATGCAATTAAGTTCGCGCGCTCAATATTAGGGCCTGACAAACCACTCATGGCTGGAAATGTTGTTACTGCTCAAGCTGCTGAAGATATGATTAATGCAGGTGTTTCAATGTTAAAGGTTGGGGTTGGTCCTGGTGCTGCTTGCACAACTCGTATGATGACAGGGGTTGGTAGACCTCAGTTTAGTGCAGTATATGAAGTTTCACGCGTTGCAAAAGGATCGGGAGTTGAGGTTTGTGCAGATGGAGGCTGTAAGCATCCGCGAGATGTTGCGCTTGCACTTTCTGCTGGCGCAAACTTTGCAATGGTTGGAACATGGTTTGCAGGAACATATGAAAGTCCTGCTGATATTCAGATAAGCAATGACGGACGATTATTCAAAGAGAATTTTGGTATGGCATCAAACCGTGCTGTAAAAGATCGAACAGATGCTCTTGATCCGTTTGCACAGGCAAAGAAGGAATATTTTGTTGAAGGAATTAGCCGAGGTAAAATGTATCTTAAAGCAGGGGAGGAAAGCGTTGAGGATATAATTGATAAAATTACAGCAGGTGTGCGTAGTTCGTTTGCATACGCTGGTGTCAGCAACTTGCAGGAGTTTCATGAAAAGGTTTTGATTGGTGTGCAGTCTGCGTCTGGGTATCAAGAGGGCAAACCTGTTGAAGAGCGTTGGTAATATGAATGCACTTGAAATTAAAAATTTTACAAAAACATACGACAACAAAACAAACGCTGTTGATGATCTTAATCTCTATGTAAGGGAAGGAGCATTATTTGGTTTGCTTGGAGCAAATGGGGCAGGTAAGACCACAGCAATAAATTGTACTGTAGGCATAGCACAAATCACAGCAGGAACAATTGAGGTATTTGGTCATAATGTTCAAAGTGATTATAAACAAGCGCGTACTCTTGTTGGTTTATCGCCACAGGAGTTCAACGCAGATGTTTTTGCTCCAATTGAAAAGATTATGGATTATGTGGGTGGGTATTTTGGAATGCAAAAAACGGATCGCATAAAACGCATAGATGAACTGTTTGAAATTTTTGATCTACAAGACCATCGTAAGAAACCTTTTGGGAAATTATCTGGAGGATTAAAGCGTCGGCTTGTTTTGGCTCGCGCCATGATGCATGATCCAAAGCTTTTAATTTTAGATGAACCAACTGCAGGAGTAGATGTTGAACAAAGGCATCAGCTTTGGGAATATCTTAAAAAACTTCATGCACATGGAAAGACAATTATTCTTACCTCACATTATCTAGAAGAAGTAGAAGAACTGTGTTCTCGTGTGGCCATTATCAATAAGGGTAAATTGATTGCTACTGTGACAAAAGAAGAATTTACAAAAGATAAGCAAACACTTGAAAAGTATTATCTTGATACAATTAAGGATTCAGAAAAGAAAAATGTATGAATATTATCCCATTGTACACATTTGTTAGAAGAGAATTTGAAAGATTTTTACGCGTTCCTATTCAAACACTTGCTTCTCCTTGGATTTCTGCGTCATTGTATATTTTAGTTTTTGGTGTGGTTATTGGGAGCCGAATTCAGTTTTCTTCTGATTTTTCATACATTGATTTTGTGCTTCCTGGAATATTAATGATGAATATTATTACTGCTGCTTTTGGACAAAGTTCAGCATCATTATATTTTCAAAGATTTTCCAGAGCCATAGAGGAGATTCTTACTGCACCTCTTTCTTATACACAAATGATTATTGGTTATATGACAGGGGCGCTTGTAAGAGCTATGATAGTTGCTTTTGGAATTTTTATTCTTGCTTTGTTTTTTACAAAAGCAAATATGGATCATGTTGGTGCGTTTTTCTTTTATGTTATTATTGTTTCATTGATCTTTTCTCTACTTGGATTGCTTGTTGGTTTATGGGCTGAAAAGTTTGAGCATCTTAGTGTATTGCAGACTTTTATAATTACTCCTTTAATGTATGTAGGAGGCATCTTTAACAGCATTTCCATGCTCCCCGAATCAATTCAACCAATTGCAAAATTAAATCCATTTTTTTATATGGTAGATGGATTGCGCTATTCAATGATCTCATTTTCAGAAAGTAATTTAATGTTTGGTGTAATATTTCTACTTGGGTTATTTATTTTACTTTTTGTGTTAGTGTTTTCATTATTTAAAAAGGGATATAAGTTAAGATACTAATTTCTCAAAAAAAAACAGAGCCATGTGCTCTGTTTTGAGTTTCACCAAGAGATTATTTTTCATTATCTTCGCCAGGGCCAAAACGCAATTCATGATGCCTTGCATTTGCAAGCAATCTTGGATCATCTGCAAATTTACGCTTAGTGGTTTGTTCTTGAGCAGGTTTTTGATTTGCTTCAGTTTCTCGCCTTTGTTGTTTTAGGCGATTAATTTTTCCGCTTTTTATATCAGCACAAGCTCTGGCAAAAAGTATTTTGTAGCGTGGGTCACCCTTCATGATTCCAATTTTTTTCAAAGCAAGACCAGCACAGGTTGTTTCTCCAGCTTTTGTATCAATATCTTTACTTACAAGCGCAGTTGTAAGCGCTTCAAAGTCTTTTGTTGATGGCCTTCGTTGTTCTCTTTCTAGCACATGTTTCTTTTCATTATTATAAGTAAATTAATTATATTGCATTTATTTATAGAAATCAAATAACCGGTGCCAGAGAATACACTCTGACACCGGCTAAGGTAGGGGTTGAGGTTTAGCGCCGTTTCTTGCCCTTGCGCTTATCGCGCTGGCGTTTTTCCTTCCATGAAGGGCCATCTTCAATGGCCTTCATGTTGTGGATTGGCTTTACCCGATCCACAATCGTAGCAGTGGGCTCAATGGCATCCTCAATCAGCTTGGGGTCTTTGTAAGCACCCGGAGCTTCGTCGAGTGTGCCAGAGCACACTGAAGTTGAAAACACACCTGTCATCTGTTGCGAGAAGTCGTCCATGCTCAGAGCCTTTTTGGCCTGAGTTCGGCTCATTACTCGCCCTGCACCGTGAGGAGCAGAGAAGTTCCAAGCCTCATTGGATTTTCCTTCGCACAGTAGAAGGCCGTCGCGCATGTTGAACGGAATCACCATCCGTTCACCAGCATAAGAACGAATTGCACCCTTGCGGATAACGAAGTCCTCAAAGTCAATGAAGTTGTGAACCGAAACCACCCGGTCCTGTTCATCAACTCTGAGCGCTCGCTCAAGCACGCGAACAATCTGCGTTCGGTTTTCCTCAGCATAAATCTGAGAGAAAATCATGTCAAAGAGATAGCCGTGTGCATCCTCGCCCTCAAGCCACTCAAGACCAGTGGGCGCAACAGGAGCAAGTCGCTGCTTTGCCTCGGCAATGAGTGAACCAATCTGGGTGCGGTCTGCAGTTTCATGTTTGATGCGTTGAATCTCAGCCTGCAGAGCAACCTTGCTATCCTTTCGGATGTGCTTGCTGGCAATTGCTTGCCAGTAGGTTGCGATCTTGAGGCCAAAGTTGCGGCTTCCTGTGTGCACAGTCACCCACAGGTTGCCAGTATTTTGTGAACGTCCAATCTCGATGAAGTGATTGCCTCCACCAAGCGATCCAAGTGAACGCATAACACGCCCTGCGTCAACATGTACCTCACGGCACTTGTTGAGGAACCAATCCATGCTATAGCGCGGTGGCTCGATCGTTGTACCAAACTGCGCAGTATAGCGACCAGCAAACTGACGCGCGAGCTGGTTGGCTTGCTCCCAAGGGAATTCCCGTGCCATGTCAAGTACTGGGTCATCGTGCACATTCATCCCAAAGGGAACATGTGCACGAACATAGGTGTCGGCGTCTTGATGGCTCACACCAAGCTCTTGACCAATCATGAAGCTCAGCATGCCACAGCCAATGTCAACACCAATGACATTGGGAATGATCCTTTCAGTCATTGGCATGGTGAATCCGATTACGGCACCTGAACCCGCATGGGTGTCAGGCATGATTGCAATCGGGTTGGTGAACACTGGGTGATCCAGAAAAGTCTGGATCTGCACAGTGCACGATTTTTCCAGCGTAGCCACAGGAACTGTGATCAACGCGGATCCGTGTTTTCCTTGCATGGTTTCCATTTTTTCTCTCCGGGTTTCAGGTTTTTCAAACAGAAAACATCGTAGTATAGCATAAAAAAGCGGTTTTGTCAATAGTAGGGACGCTATTTATAGCGTCCGACGTTTTCGTAGGGACGCTATTTATAGCGTCCGACGTTGATGTGTGTTTTCTGCACCAAAAGCAATAATTGCCAAAAAGTGGTAAAATATGATTAATTAACAAAAGCCTATGAAATTTGCAAAGAAAACAAAGAAAAAGTCAGATCCAGTAATGACAATAATTATGTTGCTATTTTTTATTGGCATTGCTGTTTCAAACGGGTTGGAGGAGAGCAATTTGTCTAAATTAATCCCAGCTGTATTTATAATATTAATTTTAATTGCAGTTTTTGCAATTAAACAAATGAAAAAAAGGGGAATGCTTGAAAAGTCAGAAGGAGGTTTATCTGTTTTATTTAGTGGGATGAATAAAAATAAAACAATACAGTCAGACACAGATCATGTTGAACCAGCTGTTGATCAGGTTGGACATGAACAAGTTGGTTATGTAAAAGAGAGAAGTACTGGGGACGAGAGTGATGATGGCGGACAAGTAGTAAGGATTTTGGTTTTTGTTCTTGTTATATTATTGGTTGCTGGATATTTTGTTTATACAAGATATTCAGATGATATTTTGAAATTTATTACCGAGCAGAATACACAAGAGCAAGTTAATAATTTTGATGATTGCGTAAAAGCAGGTAACCCAGTCATGGAAAGTTATCCAAGACAATGTAGTTCAGGTGGTGAAAAATTTGTCGAGAAGATCAGATAATAATCATTAAACAAAAAACCGGCACAAGCCGGTTTTGACTTTCTTTATTAATTTAGTTAACATCATTCTGCCTACAACAAGGAGGAACAAATGGCTGATGGCAAGCATGATCACAGACTTTCACCAGAGACTCTGGCAGTCCAAGGCTACTTCAAACCTGAATTATCAGAAGGCTCAATTCGTCCACCACTTTTTTTGACTTCAACGTTTTTGGCACCAAGCGCTGAGGCGCTTGAATATTGTTTTGTGCAAGCCTATGGGCTTGATGGCAATCCACGAAGACCAGACATTCTGATGTACTCTCGAGTTGCAGGACCGAACACTGAGATCCTAGAAGACAGATTCAAGGATTTTGAGCCTGGTGCTTCAGGGTGTGTGTCGTTTGCAAGCGGTATGGCTGCAATTTCAACTTGCTTTCTTGCGTTTTGCAAACCAGGAGATACAATTCTGTTTGGCGCGCCAGTCTATGGTGGTGTTGATTTTCTTCTGCGTCACATTATGACCAAGTTTGGAGTCAGGGTGATTGACTTTGATCTTGGGGTTTCTGCAGATGAATTTGATGAGATCATGTGGCAACATGACAATGTCTGTATGGTGCATGTTGAAAGCCCTTCAAATCCAACGCTCATGATGGCAGATATTCCTGGGATTGTTGCAAAAGCAAATGCATACAATCCGAATATTCTGGTGAGTGTTGATGCAACTGTGCTTGGTCCAGTGTTTCAGCATTCAATCGAGCTTGGTGCTGATTTGGTTCAGTACTCAGCTACAAAAGGAATTGGTGGGCATAGCGACCTTATTGGTGGACTCGTAACAGCAAAAATACAAGATCATATTGATGCTCTCAAGGCATGGCGCACAATCCTTGGGGCAGTTATGAGTCCTTTTGTGGCTTTGCAACTACAGACTCATATTGAAACACTCAATTTGCGTATGGGTGCTTTTGATGAAAAGGGGAAGATTATTGCAAGGTTTTTCAAGGAGCACTCAAAGATCAAAAGTATCTCTTATCCTGGCATGACAGATAGTGAAGAGCAGAATCGACGTCACAGCGATCAGTGTACAGGCTCTGGGTACTTGATGGCGTTTGAGATAAAGGGCGGTCAAGAGGCTGCATACAGATTCCTCAATGCGCTCAAGGTGTGTAGGCTTGCAGTGAGTTTAGGTGGCACACAGAGTTTGGCTGAGCATCCCAAAAAGCACACGCATTCTGATGTACCTGCAGAGCTTCAAGAACGCTTTGGAATCACAGACGGCATGATTCGTCTTTCAGTTGGCCTTGAAGGTATTGATGACCTTTTGTGGGACTTTGCTCAAGCCCTTGAGCAGGCCTGATCTTTTTGAAGGAAATTCTTATAGCGGTGAATCTTCATCGTTATTTTTGTTTTTATGATACAATTAATTTATGAGTAAGAAAAATAAAATAATAATTTGGGCACCAAGGATAATTATTATAGCAATAATTGCTTTTATGAGCTTGTTGTCTTTTGATGTTTTTGGAGAAGGCTATGGTTTCCCAGAGGTGTTGCTTGCACTGTTTATGCATTTGTTGCCTCAGATAATCATGCTCGTGATTCTTGTACTTGCATGGAAGAAGCCATTGATAGGTGGAATCGTATTTATTTGTCTTGGAGTTTTTGCCTTGTACTTTTTTCGTGCATACGAGGAAATTATTTCATTTTTAATTATTTCTGCTCCATTGCTTATTAGCGGTGTTTTATTTATTGTTTCAAAAAAGGGGTCAGGTCGTTAGGTGTAACATTTTTATATTTTTAATAATAAATTGATATGGCAAGACCACTTCGAATTGAGTATCCCGGTGCTGTCTATCATGTCACAAGCCGCGGAAACAGAAAGGGGTCAATATTTGAAAGCTCAAAAGATAATGAGTTATTTTTAAAATATTTTAGTTATGTTATTAAGGATCATAATTGGTTATGCCATGCATATTGTCTTATGCCAAACCACTATCATTTACTCATTGAAACACCGGATGGGAATCTTTCAGCAGGCATGCGCGACCTTAATGGGAATTATTCGCAGGGATACAATAAAAACCATAAAACAGTCGGTCATCTTTTTCAGGGTAGATACAAAGCATTTTTAATAGAAAAAGAGCCGTATTTATTGAATGTTGCGCAATATATTGTTCTTAATCCTGTGAGAGCGAATTTGGCAAAACACCCAAGAGAATGGAAATGGAGTAGTTACAAAGCAACAGCTGGAGACAGCAAAAAGGAAAGTTGGTTATCAATAAATTGGATACTCTCATATTTTTCAAAGAAAAAAGATTATGCTCAAAAATTATATAAAGACAGTATTATGTCAGTGGTATTAGATGAATCTCCATTGAGCAAAGTAAAGCACGGTGCGATACTTGGTTATCAGCCATTTATTGATTGGGTTTGGAATAATGTGACAAAAGGGTCTGAGAGCATTTCGGAAATAACAAGAGAAGACAGAATTCTGGGAAGACCGACACTGAAGGAATTATTTAAAGAAGTATCAAGCAAGAAACACAGGAATGGATTAATATACAGAGCAAAAGTGCGGTGTGGTTATTCAATAACAGATATTTCAAAGCATTTGGGTTTAAGCAGAGTTACAGTAAGTAGAATTTTAAATGATTATAAATTAAAATAATCCAAAATGTTACATCTAACGACCTGACCCCCAATTACATCTAACGACCTGACCCCCAATTAAAAAAGGACGCAGGTGGTGCGTCCTTAGAGAATAGTACGTTTGTGTTGTGCTTGTGGTCCAAATGACAACAGGCTAACTGGAAGTCCAAGCTCAGCTTGGATTTTTTGTATGTGAGCGCGCACACGCTCGTCAGATTCGTTTAGGGACGTTGCATGCAACGTCCCTACAGCAGTATCTATGTAAACAGGTTTGACTTGCATCATCAGCTCTGTCAGCCGTGCTTGGTGCCTGAGATTTCCTCTTGGTCCAAGCTTGATGTTGCGTACAAGCTTATTATCATGAGGAAATCTTTCAAAGAACAAGTCAATTTCTTGCGAGTCCACGAGATCATCTGGCAGCTCGTATGCTGTGCAGATTTTCCAGTAAGGCTCGCATTCAAGCCGGTCAAGACAACTCACAACAAGTGAATCAATCTGATTGTCACTTGCAGCAATTGCATATCGAACAGCTACTGCATCAAACCATCCAACGCGGAACTCTCTCTGCCACATGCCCATTTCATTTTGATCATCAGGAAGTCGCTCTGAGAGCTCTTTATCCCAAGTCACAAACGGTCCTGGACCATGACGGGTTGCGTATGCCCTCATCAGGCCGAGCTTTTCAACACTGCCATCAAAGCCATGCTCGGCAAGAAGAGCCAAAGCATTTTCAGGTGTGCAATTGCTCCAAGTGGTGTATGGATGAAAACCGTGGATTTCATCCAAGAGCACGCCATGTGCTCCTTCAAAAACCACAGTGCCTTCTTGTTGAAGTATTTGTTTAAGGTACTCTTCATCAACTGCCAGAGCTTTGGCAATGAATTCTTCTAGTTGATGAAAATTAACTCCTGTCATGTCTGGATAATCCAATAGCCAAAGATCATCCTTTGCAAGACTTTGGAATTTACAGATTCGCATTTCATCGCGAACAGCATTTCGCATCCGTTCTTGAATTCGCGAAAGGCGTTTCATCAGCTTTTCTTTTTTTGCAAACAGATGCGAAACACGGATTGCATCATCTGGATTTTTAAGCGCATCAGCAACTGTTTCGCCCATACCAACACCGCAACTGCCGTGTCGCTTATCACCACGCGCAAGTTCTCGCAAGCGGTTTGCAGCTTGATGGAACGGTGTGATCACAAAAGCATCTCGGCTGATGAATGTTCGAGCAAACGCATCGCTAATACCTGCTTTGCGCAAGTAACGCTCTTCAACAACCATTGCTGTTGGATGCACAACCATGAAGCGTGAAAGGTAGGTGCGCACTCCAGGTACAAACGTGCCTGAGCCAAACTGTGCAAATGTGTGATGGCTTCCATCTGGAGTTACCACATTATGTGCAGCCTGGGCTCCACCATGGTGGCGCACAACAGTGTGCACATTGCGTGTTCGTGCTAGGTAGTCTACAACCGAACCCTTTGTGCTGTCACCGAACACGAGGTCAGTGACAACAACAGCTTCTCGTGTTGGTGACATTAGTGGCTCCTTTTCTTTTCGCCTGTCATTACGAGGAGTCCGTAGGCTGACGAAGCAATCTCCTCATTCAAGAAGATTGCTTCACCCTTCGCTATGCTCAGGGTTTGCAATGACAGTGGAGTAAAAATGGGCCTTGCTTGTCACAGCAAGGCCCAAGGTAATTGGCTGAAAAGATCAGTTGCGCAGTCTGTTTCTGCCCTTGCCTTTGCCACTGGGAGGCTCAGCACGCTCTGCTCCACGACGATCACCACCAAAGCCGATTGATGCAGCGTATGGTTCCACTGCGCGAATGACCCGGAAGGCATCGCGACCATCATAGCCCATCTCATGCAGTTTGGCACTGACAGTATCGAGATCTGCAAACTCTCCTTCGGTCAAACCGACGAGGGTTGCACTGACCACAGATGTGTCTTCAGGAGCTCCCATCGTGATTGTGCAGTCACCAATCAGAGAGCGCCAGAACTGGCCACAGCCTGCATAGTTGTAACGATCAGGATCAGGAATCAAGAAGAACAGGTGCCAGCGCTCGAGAACTTCAGCAACAAGCTGCTGAATTGTGATGGTCTCGATTTGTGTTCCCACGAGCGTTCTGATCACACGAGGGCTCACAGCCTCATAGGCCTTTTCGTCACCTGTGATGAACATGTAGCCCTTGCGACGACGCTTTTCCCAGCAATCCATGACCACATGGCGTGCTGCAATGAAGAGCGGAAGCTCATAGCTTTCTCTTCCATTACCACCACCATTCCCCTCAAGGTACATGCTGGTGAGCCAGTGATCCATGAGTTGGCCTTCGCTTTCGAATTGGCCAACCTGCAGAGGTGCTAGCTCGTGATTTCCAGCATCTCCCACAGCCATGAACATGAGCTGTGGATCAGCAAGGACCTTCTGCACGAACTTCATGAAGTCAGGGAATGTTTCACGGGCCAACCGATCAGGGATTCCACCCATGGAACCTGTTTGATCAAGCGCCATGATGATGGACACTGAATCAGGATGATTCTCACTGTCTCTGCTTTCGCGAGCAATGAGCCCAAACGGATTCATGTCGTCGTGACACTTTGTTTGTTTGAACACCTCTTCTTTTGAAAGAGCTGCTCTTTGCCGAGTTGATGCTCTGTGTGCCTCGTGTGAATATTCGCCACGACCCATCTTGTCCTCTCTTTCTTGGTCTGTTGAAGTTTTTCAACAGCCTTTTGTTGTACTGCTGGTTTTTGAATCCTGTACTACTTATCTTGTTGTGCAGGCATCACAAACGGATGATAGCTTGCAGGTCCGTAAATTTCTTCAGCAGTGCGCACAAGTTCATCGTGGAGCTTGAGCGCGCTTTGGTGCCTGAATTTTTTGTCAGTTTCCAGGTATCTGCCATGTATCCACAACAGATCTGTAAGCTTTTGCGGAATTTCCTTTGGGGCATCGCCGGTTGCAGGATTTCCTCCAACCACAGCGATCATTGTTTTGCAAAGCATTGCAATGTCTGTGCTTGAGTCAACAGGCTTATCATCCAATTCCATTTCCGGATAGTAAGGCTCACAAGAGCCGCTGATGATGCCCAGTTGTGTTCCTGGTATTCTTGCATGCGACCAATCCAAGAGGATTGCTCCATGATTTGCAGGATGAATCAGTACATGTGCAGGAGCGATCCCACAATGAACAAAACCGTTATCTTCCACCCACCCAAGGATTTCGAGCACTCGCTTCATCATCCACACGAGCGTTTGACCATCGACTCCATTTGGGTACTCACTCATTACATCAGCGAGCGTCCAATCAAACTCATGTTTATCTCTGTAGATAATCACAGAATGAAGTTTGCCTTCCACATCTTCATATGACCCAGCGTTTACAAGCTCAGGAATCATACTGGCAAAATAGTAAGAGCCTTGTGCCTCACTTTTTTGCAGTGTTCGCAGAACTTCAAGCTCACGCAAATGCATGCTTGGATT
>JBDRLV010000006.1:0-2155 GCA_043812755.1 Patescibacteria group bacterium
CCATCCCATAAGCTGACTGTTGTTGGCAGCATAAATATTTCAGGAACCGACGCTAAATTATATTTCCCAGATGGAACTTCAATATCAACTGGTGGAGTAGGGCTGTATGGATATAAAAACTTAAGAATAAAAAACCTTGACGCAAGCAAGGATGATAGCATTAACATAACAGCAGATTATTTAGAGGTTGGAGGGTATGCAAACTTTAATGTAAGCGTTGCAATAGATGCATCTACAACAGGAGCAAATGGATTGGATACTGGCAGTTTAGCTGCCAGCACTTGGTATTATGTCTGGGGGATTTTCAATTCAGATACTGCAACAATGGCTGGTTTGCTTTCAACAAGTTATACTGCGCCTACAATGCCATCTGGTTATACAAAGAAAAGATTGATTTCAGCTTTTAAAACAACTTCTGGCTCTGACTTGATTAATCAATCTCAGATTGATGAAAGAGTGGATTATAAAGCAAGAACACAAATAGCAACTGGCTTAAGCTCTACTTCATATGCAGCATTAGACATCTCTGCTTTTATACCAACAAATTCAAGTTTGGCGAATGAGGTGTTGTTTGGGGGTACTTCAGCTAGTGGTTATGTCAATGTATATTTTTCTGACGATGGGGTTAACGCGAAAACACAATTTCAAGTATATACTGAAGCAGGAGTTGGTAGTACTCAGGGCGAGATTCATGCATCATATGGTGGTCCTAATTTTGTACCATTAGCTGGAAGCAATATCTATTATAAAATTAGTGCAGATTCAATCACCCTCTTTGCCCGAGCATACAAAATCTCCCTCGGAGCAGGCGGAGGCGGAGGCTCTGGCTCTGACAAAGACTGGATGTTCTCAGGCAATGACTTGTATTCTGGTGCAAGCGGCAACGTCGGCATCGGGACAACGAGCCCATCTCAGAAATTAGAGGTTGCAGGAAAAATTAAGTCAACTACTGGGGGGGTAGAATTCCCTGATGGAACAACTATGACAACTGCTGCTGGTACTGGCACTGGATACACTAGCGCAGCTGATATTAATATGGCTGCAGATACTGATAACAGCGGGGGCGGCGCATTAATCTTTTCTACTCATAGCTCTGAGAGAATGAGAGTGACTAATGGCGGTAACCTAGCTATCACTGGAAATATAACTTTTAGTGATAATTCAGTTCAGATAACTGCGTTTTTGCCTAAAGGCTATCTGCAGAGGGCTAAGTTTATGTTTAACGGCACTAAATCAATCAATATAAGCGCAGGAGTGTATGAAGTTAATGGAAGATTAGTTGAATGGGATTCTGATATAGAGTATAGTTTCACAAGTTTAGCAGCAAGTGATTGGTCTTACCTTTACATCGATGATTCTGAGGTAACTACGGGTGTTGATATAACAAGCACTGAATTGTATGATTCAATAACAGAGCCTGTCTGGAGCAATTCAAAACACGGCTGGTATAATGAGAATGACAGGGCTATTTTTGCTGTTAGGACTGATGGAAGCAGTAGTATCAAAGAATTCTTTCATAGTCAAGACATTATTCATTTTTCAACACACTTTGATGAATTCAGTGCAGATGTCGATCTTACTTGGGTGGATGTAACATTAACTCACGTACCAAAGTTTTCAAAATCAGCATTAGTGCGATTTGGGTATAATGTATACGGTGCTGGAGGGTGGTACTTTTGGAGAACAAATGGTCAATCCGGATCAATTGGGCATTACGCTACAGCGATCGGGGCAGGCGGAACTAAATCTAAATATACTGTCCAAAGGGTAACTACAGATGATTCACAGAAAATTGAAATAGTTGATTCAGCTGACAGTGCTAATGAGTTAAATGTTTCAACAGTTGCTTGGTATTTCTCAACAGGAACATAATAAAACAATGAAAATCAAGAAAACAATTTAATAAAAAATTTTGAAAAAAATAAATCAACAAAAAACAAAATGAAAACCCAACATACAACCCACTCACAACCATCAAACCCCCACTCACCCACTCTCAACCATCAAACCCCTACTCACAACCATCAAACCCCTACTCACAAAAAAAATCATCAAAAAGATGCCAAAAACACCAAAATCACCCGTAAATTCGTGTAAAATCAGGTGCTCATCCATTTGTAAAATCCAGTGCATGGAAATTTGCAATATTAGGTGC
>JBDRLV010000007.1:0-37383 GCA_043812755.1 Patescibacteria group bacterium
TACGGCCGTTCACACGACCGCCCATCTGCAAAAGCTCGTTGTTGCCAAGCTCGACACGCTCAAGCACACTAACGCCAGAGCGCACGCGCTCTGCGTACATGTCGTCCTGAATCACAACAGTGTTAAGACCCAGAATGTTGAGCGAGCTGGCCCCTGCGATTGTCATGAAGATGATGAAGGGTTGGGGCACTGAACCAGTGAGGAATGCTCGCAACTTGTCTGCAGATTCACCACCATGGTAGAAGTCTGCATACAGACCTTTCCACTCTCCAAAAATTCCAGAGAGCTTCTCGGCCTTTGCACGCGTTGGCACAAACACTGCCACAGCACGCTTCTGCTCAATCCACTTGTGCATGTGGCGGGTCAGGTAGTCTTCCAGGTGATCGTAGTCTCGATCGACCCTCGGCGGACTTTCTGTGAACACAACAGACTTCTTGCTCGGGTCAAACGCAGAGCAAGCAATCACTTGGCGTGAGCCAAAGTAATCGCTGTACACCTGTGGGTCAACCGTTGCGCTCATGAAAACTGCAGTGCAACCTGCACGCTTGGCAAGCGCGAGTGAGAGCTCGAGGTGCTCAGAGGTCTGGTGGACCTCGTCGTACACCATGAGATCACTTGCACCAAGTTGGCCACTCTTGAACCAGTTGAGAGCCACCCCTGGAGTGACCACCAACACATTGCAGGTCCATGTGTAATCCGTGGCATCATGCTCGCGGGTGACAACATCAACCATGAGCTCTTCGCCGAGAATCTTCCTGGCCATGTCCCGGATGCTGACAGTCTTGCCAGTTCCAGTTCCTGCAACGATTCCGAACCCACCAAGCTGGAGCTCGGCAATCACTTGCTCGATCTCCGGTCCTTTCTCCTGCGCAAGCAGGGTGGTGGGAATATTGAGGTTCTGAAGCACTGTGTCAATGTTGACACAAGTGCTCCTAGTCGGAGCCACAACAACAACACGTTTGAAACTCACTAGTTTTCTCCACGAGCAGGGGATTTCAAATCCCTCCCTGCCCGCGCCGGTTGCCCGACTTCCTGCGCGCTTTTAGGACACAGGCAACTGAGCAGGGACGCTCTATGGTTTACTTACTACTACTTTGAAAAGAAAATATTCTTTGTCATCCTGAACAAAGTGAAGGATTCGCTTTCTATTGTCATTATGAGGACCCAGTCTTTAGGCCGGGGACGTAATTATCTCATTGATCTGACAATGGGATCCTTACGTCGCCTCGTCTTTAGCTCGGCTCCTCAGGATGACAGGTTAGGAAATAATCCTTCGCTACGCTCAGAATGACAGATGTGTAAAGACCTCGGAGAACCTTCAGGGGAGGGCCCTGAAGACTCAATCAAGGTCTCAAGCCCGTAAGCTTGAAACCCTCAGCTTTTTTGGTGGGTTTTGCAACCCTAATATATAAAGAGCAAAAGCTGATGTTTGTGCACATCCAAAACAAAGAAGGATACGCAAAAACACCAGCTATTCTGTCGTTATTAAGCTGTGACAGACTCAGCTCCCTCCTTCTTATTAATTGTAAAATAACAGGTTAGTATAGCACAATTTTGTGATTTTGTCAACTGTGGGTGGACAAGATTTGCCTGATTTAAGGTAAATATTGGGAATTTGTGGTAGCCGCAGGCTTTTCCGCCAAAGGCGGATCGGCCTCTGGCCGAAGCCTGCGGCTACCGATACAGATAAAACAAAACCGGTTGCTAAGCAACCGGCTCGCAATGACAATAACAAACACAAAACCGGTTGCTAAGCAACCGGTTTGATTTGTAACCACTTAAGCTCCCCTAAGCTCACTTCATAACCCTACTTAATAAACCCCCCTGCTTGAATCTCCCAAAGCGTTTTATATAGCCCGCCTTTTTTCAACAGCTCATTATGCGTTCCCTGAGCAACTACTCGGCCACGATCAACAACAATAATCCTGTCCATTTCAAGAATGGTTGAAAGCCTGTGAGCAATTACAATTACAGTTTTCTTTTTCATGAGCTCATGAAGAGCTGATTGGATCAATGATTCTGATTCAGAATCTAAACTTGAAGTTGCTTCATCTAAAACCAAGATTGGAGGATTTACAAGAATGGCACGCGCTATTGCAACACGCTGACGCTCTCCGCCTGAAAGTTTGACACCGCGCTCTCCAACATAGGTTTGATATTTATCAGGAAACTCATTTATGAATTCGTGACATCGAGCTTTTTTTGCAGCTATAATAATTTCTTTATTAGTTGCATTTCGGCGCCCATAGCGAATATTTTCCATAAGAGTTCTGTGAAACAGAACTGGGTCTTGCGGAACCATTGTGATTTGTTTGCGCAAACTGTCTTGTGTAACTTGTGAAATTTTTTGTCCATCAATTAATATTTTTCCTTGGCTGATATCATGCAAACGGAAAAGTAATTTCACAATTGTAGATTTTCCAGCACCTGACGGACCAACGAGTGCAATCTTTTCACCTGGTTTGATTTTCAAATTAAAGTGATCAAGCACTTTACGAGTTTTGCGATAGTTAAACACAACATCCTTAAATTCAATTTCACCATTTCTAATGACTAGGGGTTTTGCTATATGTGAGTCAACAATTTCGTGCGGAGTTTCAAGTATCTCTACCATTTCAGCTGCATCAGCCATAGATTCATAAGTACGTCGCACAACCCGGCCAAGGTTCCAGAATCTAGAGAAAAGCATAATTAAGTATCCTTGGAACATTGCAAAGTCACCAACTGTTAGAAGGCCTTGAGCCCAGAGTTTAGCTCCAATGTAAATAACTGCGAATTCAACACCTATCATGAGAAGTGTTTGCAATGCTTCAACTGTATCGCCGATTTTCCATGTGAATGCTCGCAGTCTCATTAGTTCTTCAGTGGCTTTTTTGAACATTGATTTTTCAAAAGATTGGCCAACAAAGAGTTTTACATTTGTACTGTTTGTAACAGCATCAGCAAGCACTCCAGTTACTTTGGAGTCTTGAGCTGCTTTTTGTTCATCAAACTTCAGTTTCCACATTGCAATCCCAACATGTACAAAAATCATTAGAACCATCCACACAAGCACTGACATTGCTATCATCCAGTTGCGTGAAAACAGCGCAATCAAAGTCCCGATTATTATTGTAAGAAGCGAAAGGAAGTTCCAATAAAAGTTGTCAGTTATGTCTTCATATGCACGAGAAAGCCTGCGTACTTTTCTAACCAAACTGCCTGTAAATGAATTTGAAAAGAAACTGAATGAATGTCCAAGAAGATAATTAAATGAAGTCTGCTCAAGGTTTGCCATTAAGCGTGTTTGTAAATATATATTTGTAAAACCAGCTGTTCGATAAAGTGCCCATGAACAAGCGTGTAGCGCGAGGATGATTAGCAATATATGCGTGAGCTCACCAAGTGCTACTTGTGAAGGGCCTCCTATCCCTGTTAACACATCAAAGAAAAGTTTATAAAACCATGGAGAAATCAAATCAAGCGCTGTAGCACCGATAACAGCAAATACAATCAAAATAGCAAACCATTTGTATGGTTGCGTATGATCAAGCATTACTTTTGCAATTTGTTTTGTGCTTACGTTTTTCATAACAGAATAGAAACATTATATCATTTTTAACGCGATGATATAATACACCACCTTCTTAGTCGTAATATACCGGCTTTTCTTACTCTTTAAAAAAAATGAACGCCTGAGTTTTTCAGGCGCCTAAGAAGCAAAATGCGTATTGGATGTATTGCGCCATTGCGGAGCTGTGGCTCGACGCTCAGGCTGTGGCTCGACTTCTGGAGCAAGATTACTGCCACTTATCTGTCTGAACAAACGGTCTTCTTCATCAGGATACAGATTTGATAGTTCTGGATCTTCCCTTAGCACTCGGAGTGCATGGGCTTGTGAGAAAATTCGTTCACTGACCCAAAGGAGGTTTCCCTTGTTTGGTGTTCCTGCACAACTTGTTGTGCAAAAGTGTCCGTGGTGGCACGGGTTTGTATGTGTGCATGGATGAAAATGTACGGTTTTCGTGTCCATGATATCCTCCTTTCTGGAGATTAAAACTTAGCACTGGCTTACTTTTCTGTCAATAAAATAATATTGGGCACAGGATTTAATGAGTCAATTCTTTCGTAATTTTCATCAAATTCAGCCACCAATCCTGTTGATCCTCCGCCATCAAGGTTAATGGCTGTGGCCCATGGAACATCCATTGCAAGCATTCTTTCTGCTAGTCCAAATAGGCTTATTGGAACATTTTGAACAACACCAAGATAAATAAATCCTTCTTGGTCAATTGCAATAAATGAGCGCACAGCGTATTGTTCGCTGTCTGTTTCAATGGCTACTTGGCCGTTTTTGATTAAGAAAGGATAGCTTTGCGCAGCTTCTTTGAATCTTTCAAGCTGAATATCTGTTCGTTCAGTTTGAATTATTTCAACAGTAGGGGACAGTGATATGATGCCACTTAAATTAAGATCAAATTGACGAAGCCCGATTTGTTCTCCTTTTGAAATTAAAAGTCCAGAGGGCAGGTTGTCTTCATGAAAATACACGCCGTTCATGATGAACTTTTTTTCAGGAAAAGTATCAGCCCATTGAGCCATTGTTTTTGGCTCTTTTGAATTTTCAAATCGCCAGTTGAATTTGTCTGCATCAAATTTGTATAAAATGATTTGTCCATTTGATGGTTCTGGGAGTCTATATTCTAATCGAGCGACATTGTCATTGATTTTAATTTCGTTTAGTTTCTGGATCAAGTCGTTACTCCACCTTTTCAGGGGGGAGTTAGAGGGGGTTATCGATGTCTCTTCTGTTTGGACGGATTCAGTTTTTACAGATGAATTTATTGAAGAGCTTTGTTGTCTAGCACTGCAACCAGAAAGCAAGAGTACTGAGCATATGATTGGGACAATAAAGTATTTCATAATGTCTATATGGTATCAGGATTTTTTGTTTTGGTAAAAAAAATGCCTCACGTGGTGGCTAGTTTACTCGGCAGAAAACCAACCACCAACGTGAGGCGCAACAGCAGATGACTCCACCTTGAATCTTTTGGGTTTGGGGTGTCAAGGGGAATACTACTGCCGTATTCAAGAAAAGATCATCAAGTAAAGTATATTTGTTTAAGCACCCAATGTCAAGTGTTTTTGCCTTAGGTTCCCGGTACCGACTGAACGTTCAAAGGCACCGGGAACCAATTCACGGTCTTGTCTGCTCTTGGGCTCCCGGTCTTGTCTGAGAGTTCATAAAGACCGGGAGCCAATATAATCAAAAGACCGGGAGCCAATATTATCAAAAGACCGGGAGCCAATACGCACAGGGAACCTATCAAGAAGATTGCTTCATCCTTCACTCTGTTCAGGATTCGCAATGACAGGAAAGTGAACGAAAAACGCCCGGTCGCATGCTTGCAAAAGCACACGCCGGGCGTAAAGGTAGTAAAAGATCAGAAGATGAGAGTTCCACCGACCACAGTGGCCGTATCGTAGACATCGTCCACAAGGCCCTCGTCGCTTCTGGAGAATCCAACCAGGTCAAGCCTGATTGAATCATCTCCAATTGCGCTGGCCTCAGTGGAGTCCATCCATATGGGAAATTCCTCACAGGTGCCAGCTACGATTATTACTTCCTCAAGAGTGTACATGCCAAAGTTGGTAAGCACATCTTCTAGGGAGCAGGGAGCTCCAAGTGAAGTTGGGATCTCGCTTGTGTTGTACAAGCCCCAGTCGTCGTCGTCGATCAGAGCACCGCATGTGTTCCAGCCAGACTCCGCACTGTCAGTGGTAACCAGATTGAAGTCCAGCCAGTTGAGGTTAGACCAACCACGAGGGTCAGCACACACGCCCAGACGCAGAATTTCCTGCCATCCAGGAATCGCAGCTCCCGAAGGACTGCCACTCGCCATGCTGATGGTCAGCTGGGTTTTGCGGAGCGTCATGGTGTTGCTAGTGATGTATTGATTCATGTCATTCTCAGTCAGTCGTTCGCCTGAGAAAACACCATCAGCAACGAAGTGGCCAGTACCTGGAACCATATTCAGATTGGCTTGATACTGCGCACCAGAGGCAGCACCGGTTGGGCCAACAGAATTTGTGTTCGTGTACACCCACAGATAAGCTGACCAATCTTGGGTCACAGGCATTCCACCACCGAAGAGATCCAAATCAATTGAGTGCTCTACAAGAAAGCCGTTATGGCTTACGCTGGTGCCATCGATGTTGGTGTAGTTGATTGATGTGCTTGCAATTGCACCATCATCACCAAATTGGACACCAAACAAATTGTGAGCACACTCATCAAGCGATGTCAGTGAATTGCCCAGACAATTGTCAAACTGCAGTTCTTTGACCACGAAATTTTCGTAGTGAGCAGTGAACTTATAACACGCGGTTGCAATTCGCGTGCTGTCACCAAGCACTGTTTTGGACCTCGGGTTTTCGGCACACTTTTCCACATTGAGGTAACCATGGTTTTTCACCACAGTGTAGTACTCCGGGGGGTCGAGGTTCAGGGCGCTGGAAGGGGAATCCACAGATTCGAACACGATGCTCTCACTGGGGATCCTGTTTCCATCGGAATCTTCGAGCACGATACTGCTGGCGTTTACAATTCCGAACCCATACACATCATCCTCGTCACCGAGGGTATTTGTTGGAACGAAATTGCACGTCATATCGATCCTTGTCACATCATCCTCAAGGCCTTCTCTCATGCTGTTGAAGTAGAAGGACCCGAATGATGCAGTCTCTGTTATTTCGATCAGCGCACCAGTTGTCGCGCTGTACAACGAGCAACTACTGATATGCTCGTTGATTGGAACGTCATTCTCCATGTCTTCGTCGCCAGTGACTGGATCAGTGAATGATCCGTCATTATCGCCAACGGCATAGATGCTGAGATTTCGAAGAGTGAGGTCACTGGAGTGACCACCCATGAGGTCCACAATGCTCAAGCTGAGCACGTTGACGTCTTGGGAACCCTTCACAACAGTATCATGGCCAACTCGAGCCAGACGAACTAGGATTCGTGCAGGGTGAACTTCGATCGTACACCCTTCGTCGATGTTTCCATCGCAGGTGTTGTCAATGCCATCACCACAAATTTCTGCGGTGCCGACTGCGCAATCCATCACGCAGGCGCTATCGCATCCGTCGAAGTCGTAACCACACACCATGCGTCCACTGGTGGGGATTCCACCAATGTTGGCAGTGCAAGGCTCGACCACTTCGTCGCTCAGGCCGCAGTCGCTTGGCGAGTCACAACAGTTGTCGTAACGGTACCCATTGCAATTGCGGTCATAGCCGTCTTCGCACCAAGTGGTTTCGCGAGTCCAGTCACTGCCATAAGGGCCAGAAACTGAACAGCTAAGACCACCCCACTCATTGCACTTCATAGAGCCGTCTCCATCACAGAGACCGTGCTCGTTGAAGCTATGGCACGGCTGACCCTTGAGGTCTTCGTAATCCTCATCGAGTTCGCCGTTGCAGTTATTGTCGTAGTTGTCGCATTCATCCCGAGCACCCGGGTGGGTACTGCTGTCGAGATCATTGCAGTCAACGTCGCTCGTATAGCCGTCACCGTCGAGATCCTCGGGCTCAAGACACGAATCAACGTACTCGCAGTCTGGGTCCTCGCAGTCCATGAGGCCGTCTTCGTCATTGTCCCAGTTGTCGTTGCATTCGTAGTCAGGGTAGCGACTGTCCGTACACCCCAATGTGCGATAGTTGTCGCAATACTGGGTTTCCGCACACGATCCGGGGATCGGAGTGTAGATGCAGTAGTCGCGAGCTTCGTCGCAACGATCCTGCGTGCAGTCAGTGGAATCGTCACACATCACAGGCGCACCATTGTAGCATGCGCCTGCAAGACAGAACTCTTCGCCGTCACAGAACAGACCGTTCTGGCAGTCAGGGTCACTGTCGCACTCGATATCCTCGGGATCCTCTTCGACAACGTCGCAATCCGCCCAAAGGGTAGGATCACGATCATTGCAGTCAAGGCCACCGGGATACTCATACTCACCAGTACCGCAGGCTGCCACGCCGTCGCCATCGAAGTCACTCAGAATCTGCACGCACTTATTGAGCACATTGCAGAACGAGTCAAAGCAGTTGTCGTATGCGGTTTCCAGGAAACAGTCCAGGTTATCGCATGCAACAGGCTCAGACTCAGGTCCGCCACCGTCACCGCCACCACCACTGCTTCCACCACCGCTACTCGGCGGGGTGTCATCCGCAGGCTCCTCATCGCTGAGCAGAACCTCATCAGAATCCGATGCGGTTTCATCCGCAGGAGCGGATCCACCAGCAGAACTGCCACCAGCGCCGATAAGGCGCATGGGCTCTTGGGGCTCGACTTCGGTCAGCTCAGGGGCTTCCTGAGCCTCGTACATGTTATGGTCGATCTGCTCAGAGGCATCTACCTCTTGCGCATCCGACTCGTTGCTATCGAAGTTTTTGGTTTGAGCATCTTCGATCTGGCCACACGACGCGACCAGAAGACACACGAGAGTAATCTGCAGAGCGTGATTTCTCACATCTCCTCCAAATTGCCTTTCACTTTATGTGGAAGGTCTTTGTTTTCAGTTTTCAAGAACAGCGTCGTATGACGCAAGAGCGGACATTCCGCATCTTGGAAGCGAATTGGTTCCCAACAAAAGTTGGGTTCCGAGGGGGAAAGATTCGCTCCCAGGATGTGGAGCGGTTCTTGGGAGAACCGCGACCCGGAGATGATCACATTGCATGATCTGGGTCAGAGAAATTAACAGCCGTCGTAATACAGGCCGTTGCAGTTGATGTCGTATCCTGCCTCGCAGTAATCCGGAGGCAAGCGCTGAAGGGTTGTGGTCCAAGGTGCATCACCCCACGCATTGCACGTGAGGATAGCAGTGCCATAGACACAGGTCACGGAGCCTTGCTCGAGGCATTCACCATTGTCACCGACCATATGGCAGTCGGTTCCAAGTTGCTCGTACTCCTCCCAGGAAAGGGATTCGCCGTCGCAACCGAACTCGTCTGTGGCAATGTCGCGCCAGTGCCAGCTACAAGCTGACAACATGGCTGCCAACGCTGCCAACAAAAACAATCGTTGCATTTCGCTTCTCCTTTCTTTTTGTCAACGAAAAACGCCATGTTTGATTACAAGATGGGGGTTTCTTGCAACTCAAACAAGGCATTTCTTGCGATTCCGTCGCATTCGGCTCCCCCTCTATTCAATTGTGAAGAGGGTACTATAGCATATTTTTGCGATTTTGTCAACCTCTTGTCATTGCGAGCGACCAACGGGAGCGAAGCAATCTTCTCATTCAAGAAGATTGCTTCGCCTAGCTTAGCTGGGCTTTGTCGGCCTACAACCTCCTTGCAATGACAAGCTGAACAAAAAGAAATCAGCCGGTTTTAATGGCTGATTGCGAGTCAGGGACCTGCTGGCGCGATCAAATTCCCGAGGAAAGCCCCGGATCAAAGACGCGCCAGCAGTGGCACAGTAGAAAATTATCTTTTCTCCGCTTGTGCCCAAACCCTGGGCGAAGAAAAGGGCAAGCAACCTTACCAGGCATAAGTGACATGCGTCCATGCCACAGCACAAGGCAATCGCCTGGTGCATCTGGCCTCTGTGTCCCGTTTATTTTGGTGGCACAGTTGGCAAGGTGGGTCCCGTTTTGGCTCATCGGCCTCAACGGCACGAACTGTAGCACATGATTACTAGCCGGATCTCAACCGGTACTTTATCATGCTCCATCTTAGTAGCAAATTTATCTCTGCTTGCTACTACAGTCGTGGATCCCTATTGGCTCTGGAAAGCCAACAGGTCAACAGGTCGCTGATCGTACCTGGGTTCCAGTTCCCAGGCCAATCACAACGTTTGGAGTATGTCCGAGAGCTTGGTACCAGCCCGGCCACCAAACGCTGAAACGTGAACCTGTTGTTTGCCTAGCCCGAAGGTCAGGCGTCTCGCTGCTACTGCCGGGTTTAGTCGGACGTCCTGCCGGAACTCATCGTTTTGCGTCGAGGCGTGGCTCTGAAGCCACCAGTCGGTCCTCGATCTCGATTTTGTTCCGGATATACCGCCACTTGATGGGGTCTACCCACTCTTGGCGGCTTGCGTCCATAACCAGGCTGTTTGCAGCAAGATCGTACAAGTGACCAAGAGACGCCTTTACTACACGCCTCGCCACTTGATACGAAGATATACACCATACTACATTTTGAAAGATTTGTCAATAGCCAAGGGAGCTAAAGGGATCTTAAGAGAGCTGATGGGAACTTATGGGCTCGAATCCCTAAGCTCCCTTTATTACCCTTCAGATCCCTTCCAAAAACAAAAACCCCGCTTTCGCGGAGTTTTAATAGGCAAAGTATTACTTCACCAGGCTTGCTTTGGCTTATTCAGCTGGAGCCTCTTCTGCAGGAGCTTCTGTTGCAGGAGCCTCTTCAGGCACAACTGCGTCATCAGCAGGAACTGCATCATCGGCTGGCATGCTTGCACCATCATCTGTTGCTGGTGTTGTGTTCATTTCGTCATCAAACATACTAGTTATTTTTTACGAATTATATGTTTGCACAATGTCTTGTTTATCAAACAAATCACTGTAAGCGAAATGATACGCTTTTTTTCAAATTTTGTCAAACATCGGCAGAGATAATTACCACGATTGACGCAAATCGTTTTTGTTGTTAGTATGTCTTTTCATACTAAATATGATTGAAAAATATAAAGAATAGTGATATTATAATTTTATTATGGAAGAAATTGAACAGAATAATAATCAACAAGAGGAGATCATAGAGCCTCCAAAGAAAAAAAGTTTTTTTCGTTTTAGGAAAACATTATATTTTATTATTGCGATCGTCATTCTGACTACTGTATATTTTGTTTTTTTTGCAAACAAAGAATCAGCATTTGAATTTGTAGCAGGCAAGGTTGAAAAAGGAGATTTGGTTCAAACAGTTGAGGCAACAGGGGACTTGGAGGCAGTTGATGAGGTAGAGCTTTCTTATGATGTCTCTGGAGTTATTGAAGAGGTGTTATTAAAAGTTGGGGATTCTGTTGAACAAGATCAAGTGATTTTACGATTAAATACTGATGAGCTCACAGCTTCTGCTGACCAAGCTCGTGAGGCATTAAGTGCAGCACAGGCAAACCTAAGTCAAAAAAATGCTGGTTCAACAAGTGAAGCAGTGGCAGTTGCTCAAGCTGTAGTTGATGTTGCAGCCGCTCAACTCAAAGCTGCAGAAGTAAGTTTGCAAAACGCACAAGCTGATTTAGATCATACTGTGTTAATTGGGGACGCAACAGTTGCTCAGGCAAAGGCAGTCGTTGATTCAGCGCAGGCCTCTTTGAATAATACTTTATCAACAAATACACAATCTAAAAAAGATGCCCGCGAAGATTATGTAACTGTAATGCAGGGAAATATGATTGAGGTGCGCGAAGCGCTTTCTGATGCTGATGAGGTGATTGGGGTTGATAATACAATGGCAAATGATGACTATGATGATTTACTTGCATCTTTGGATGGTCAAACTTTGATTGATGCAAAAAATTCATACATTAATGCAAAGTCAGATATGGTTACTGCTGAAAATTTAGTGTATGCACTTACAACAAGCTCAACACAAACATTGATTGATCAAGCAACAGCAGAGGTAGCTGAGTCTCTTAAATCTTCAACAGTAACTTTGATGTATACTCGCAGGGTGCTTGATGCTACAAGTATTGACACAAATGCGTTTTCAATTGAGGATTTGTCAACTGTAAAAGCATCTATTGATACAGTGCGCGCAAGTCTTCAGCTTGAGTATGATTCATTTGTTGCTCAGCAACAAGCATATGACAGTGCATTGATTACAGTAAAAAATAATGAAAGTACAGCGCGAAATACTTTAGTTGAAGCGCAGAGAAAGTATGATAGTTCTGTTGCTACGCGTGACAGTAACAATTCTTTGACACAATCTACGGTTCGTTCTGCTCAGACAACACTTGATATTAGAAAGAGTGATCTTGCGCAAACTCAAGCACAGTTTGCTGAAACACAGGCCAGTCCTCGTTCAGTTGATGTTGCAGCTTTGCAAGCAGAGGTTCGACGCGCACAAGCTGGTCTTGATTCAGCACAGGCGAAATTTGCTAAGGCTGAAATTAAAGCGCCTTTTGCAGGTGTTGTTACTGATGTTACTGTTGAGGCAGGGGAACAAGTGTCAATTGGCACACATGTTGCAACAGTTCAAAATCTTGAACGACAGTTTAAAATTACATCAAAAATTTCAGAATCAGATATTATTAAAGTTGCACAAAACCAGAGTGCTGATGTTACATTTGATGCTTTTGGTGATGATAAAATTTTTAAGGGCTCAGTAATGCAAATTGATCCTGCTGAGATCTCAATTGAAGGAGTAATTTATTATCAAATTGATGTTGCGCTTGAGAGTAATCAATCAATTGGTTTAAAACCAGGAATGTCAGCAGATGTAACAATACTTACAAAGCAGGTAAATGATGCTTTATATGTTCCGCAACGTGCTGTTCTTGAACAAAATGGAAGAAAGTTTGTGCGAATTCCAAAAGACAATGAGTATGAAGAGCAAGATGTTAAAATTGGAATTAGAGCTGATGGTGGTAAGCTTGAGATAACACAAGGTTTGAATGAGGGAGATGAGATCATTCTAACGATCAAGAATAAGTAATATGCAACCTCTAATACAGTTGCGCGATATTCGGAAAAAGTTTGTAAACGATGAGGTTGTTACCTCAGTGTTGCATGGAATTTCTCTTGATATTAATCAAGGGGAGTTTGTTGCAATTATGGGACCTTCTGGTTCAGGTAAGTCAACGCTCATGCATATCATGAGCTTTTTAGATAGAATTACATCAGGTGATTACAAATTTGAAGGTAAGGATGCTGATTCGTTTTCTGATGATGAGCTTGCAAAATTAAGGCTTGAGGAAGTTGGGTTTGTATTCCAATTTTTTTATCTGCTTCAAAACGCAACAGTATTATCAAATGTAATGCTTCCACTAGTGTATGCTGGGGTTTCAAACAGTGAGCGAAAAAAGGCAGCAACACAAGCATTAAAAAATGTGAAACTTGAACACAGATTAAATCATTTATCAAATCAGCTTTCAGGTGGAGAAAAACAGCGTGTTGCAATTGCGCGGGCAATTGTGAACAATCCAGCTGTTATTTTTGCAGATGAGCCAACTGGAAATCTTGATACAAAATCAGGAACAGAAGTACTTGAGATTCTTAGTAATCTGAATAAACAGGGGCACACAATAATTATGGTTACTCATGAACAAGAAGCTGCAGAGTATGCAAAGCGAGTAATAAAAATTAGAGATGGTAAGATTGAGGGAGATTCAGCCAATGGTAGTCAGAGGGCGGGCGGATATAATAAGTAACATTTATTTGTCATTGCGAGGCCTTTAGGCTGAAGCAATCTTCTTGATCGAGAAGATTGCTTCGTCGTACGGCTGTTTGCCGGACTCCTCGCAATGACAGTTAGTATGAGGATTCAAGACCTAATAAGCACATCTTCAGAATCTTTGACAAGGTCAAAATCTAGATCAATTTTGACAGTGCTTGGAATTGTAATTGGAATTGCAGCAGTGATAATGATGCTTTCAATAGGGCAGAGTGCGCAGGGGCTAATATTAAGTGAGGTTGCAGATTTAGGTTCTGATTTGATTTTTGTTGAGCCAAGTTCAGGTGATCCTATGAATGGCCCTCCAGATCCGTTTATTGAGCAGACTATTAATCTTGATGATGTTGAGGTAATGCGTGAGAGCGGGCTGTTTGCTTTTGCTTCAGGAATGTTAGTTTCTTCTGTGCTGGTGTCGCATGGAGAGGAAAGTATTTTTGCACAACTTGCTGGAATTGGAGAAGGATACCTTGAGATTTTTCCAGCTGAGCTTGCATCAGGTAGATTTATTGATAAATCTGATGTTGAATCAAAAGCAAGGATTACAGTTTTAGGAAAAGAAATAGCTGAGGATTTATTTGGACAGAGCGATGCAGTTGGTAAAAAAATTAAAATGAAAAAAATTAGTTTTCGTGTTGTTGGAGTGCTTGAAGAGCAGGGCACCAGATTTTTTCAAAATTTAGATCAGCGCATTTTGGTTCCTGTAACAACTGCACAGCGTGATATTTTAGGAGTGGATCATGTTTCATATATTTCTGCGCGAGCTATTGGGGATATTGATTATGTAAAAGAAGAAACACGATATTTGCTTCGTGATTCTCATAATATTGATAATCCTGAAGGTGATCCAGAAAAAGATGACTTTTTTGTTTCTTCACAAAGTGATGCTGTTGAAATGGTTGGTATTGTTGGTGGTATTTTGACTTTACTTCTTTCATCAATTGCTGCAATTTCATTAGTTGTTGGTGGAATTGGAATAATGAATATTATGCTTGTGTCAGTTACAGAGCGTACGCGTGAGATTGGTTTACGCAAAGCAGTTGGGGCAACGTATCGAGAGATTCTAAAGCAGTTTTTGCTTGAGTCTGTAATGTTAACGCTTGTTGGGGGAATAATGGGTGTTTTAATAGGTATTCTATTTTCATTTGGGTCTGCTTTGATAGTTGCAAGTTTTGTTGATGGCTGGAGGTTTGTTTTACCACCAGAGGCAATTTTTATGGGAGTAGTTGTTGCAACAACCGTTGGAATAGTGTTTGGACTGTATCCAGCACGTCGCGCTGCGCGGCTTGATCCAATTGAGGCGTTGAGGTACGAATAAAATTATTTAAAAGGCAAGGTCATAGATCTTGTTTTTTGTACTCACAGAAATTGTCCAGGTGGACATTATTTGTGAGTAGTGTTCAATCCACAGGTCTTGGTTAGCGAGTGTGCTATAATACTGCCATGAAAGTCATCCTCATTAAGGCCGTGAAATCATTAGGTAAGCAGGGGGATGTTGTAAACGTATCTGATGGATACGCCAGAAATTTTTTGTTTCCACAGAATCTAGCTGTTTGTGCAACTGAATCATCTATTCAAAAGATGAAGCAAAAAGAAATTGTTGAAAAAAACAGAGCCAAGAAGCAAATGAAAGCAGCTGGGAAAATGGCTCAAGCACTTGATGGGTATGAGCTTATAATAAAAGGAAAAGTCAGTGAAAGGAATACATTGTATGCATCAGTAAATTCAAAAACAATAGTACTTGAATTGAAAAAAAATGGATTTGATCTGGAAGAGGAAATGATTATGCTTGAAGACCCAATTAAGGAGCCGTGTGAGAAGGATGTGGTTATTGAACTACAACATGGGTTTGAAGCAACTATTAAATTGATAATTGAAAATAACTAACAATTGTCATTCTGAGCCCAATAGGCGAAGAATCTCATTGAGGGGGTCCTTCGTCATCCTGCGGACTCATCAGGATGACAGAATTAATTATGTCCAAATTTATTTTTGTTGTTGGTGGAGTGATGTCATCAGTAGGAAAAGGTGTCACCTCTGCCTCAATTGCCAAAATTCTTAAATCACGTGGGTACAAGGTAACCAATGTCAAATGTGACATGTATATTAACATCGACGCAGGCACTATTCGCCCAACAGAGCACGGAGAAGTGTTTGTTGGCGAAGATGGTATTGAGGCTGATCAGGATTTGGGCAATTATGAGCGTTTCACAGGAAACACAATGGCATCAGTAAATTACATAACAACAGGTCAGGTTTATCAGGAAGTGATAAAGAAAGAGCGCAATCTTGAATACAAAGGTGAAGATGTTGAGGTAGTACCTGATATTCCAAATGAAATTATTCGGCGCCTAAAACTCGCAGCCAAAAAGGATAAAGCAGAAATTACAGTTGTTGAATACGGAGGAACAGTTGGCGAGTATCAGGTGCTTTTGTTTTTGGAAGCAGCGCGTATGATGAGGCGCCAATATCCAGGAGATGTTCAGGTAGTATTGGTAAGTTATTTGCCTGTTCCAAGTCATATTGGAGAAATGAAAACAAAACCTACTCAACACGCAGCGCGAACTTTAAACGAAGCTGGTTTGCAAGCTGATTTTATTGTTGCACGAGGTCCACATGAGCTTGATAAACCACGTCGTGAGCGTCTTGGTACTTTTTGCAATGTGGATGATGGCCACTCTATCAGCGCTCCTGATGTTGAATCGATTTATGAGGTACCACTTATTCTTGAAAAAGGGGGGATGTCAACAAAAATTTTAAAACGTTTTGGATTAAAACCTAAAAAGAAAAACATGCAGCAATGGAAAGCTTTGGTGCGCAGAATAAAAAAAGTTGACACAGAGCTGAATATTGCCATTGTTGGAAAATATTTTGGTACTGGAGAGTTCACGCTGGCTGATTCATATATTTCTGTAATTGAGGCAATAAAGCATGCGTGCTGGGCAAACGGTCGCAAACCAAAGTTGACATGGGTAAATTCTGAGAATTTTGAAAAGGATCCAAAGAGTGTAAAAGAGTTATCAAAGTATGGTGGAATAATAGTTCCAGGTGGATTTGGCGAGCGCGGAATTGAAGGAATTATTTCAGCTATAAAATACGCGCGAATAAAAAATATTCCGTATTTTGGACTTTGTTATGGAATGCAATTGGCCTGCGTTGAATTTGCACGCAATGTTCTAGGGCTTAAAAATGCAAATTCAGTTGAGGTTGATGAAAAAACAGACAATCCAATTATTCACGCAAACCCAATGCAAGCAAAAAATATTATTGAAAAAAAATACGGAGCAACAATGCGTCTGGGTGCATATGATTGTGTTTTGCGTGAGAAATCAAAGGCTTTCAAAGCATATGGAAAGAAAAAAGTTTCTGAGCGACACAGGCATCGTTATGAGTTCAATGATGCATATCGAGAGGCTTTGGAAGAAAATGGCTTGCAAATAGTTGGGGTGAATCCTACGTCTGGACTTGTTGAGATAGTTGAGCTTAAGGACCATCCATTTTTCATAGGCGTACAATTTCATCCAGAATTTAAATCTGAACCTTTAAATCCGCATCCGCTGTTTAAAGCGTTTGCAGCAGCTGCAGTTAGGGTTGGTAAGAAGGAGGGTAAGGTTGCCAGGAAGCGAAAGTAGTGATGATCACTCTGGTGTAAGGCTTGTAGGTAAGAAAGGAAGGAACGGAGCGTTTACAATTGCCATAAACGGGAAACAGTACCGTTTTGATATACAAGGCTTAACAGCAGATCAGCGTGAATGGGTACGATTGGGGGTTAATTGTAGGCATACTCTGTTTGTTGAGGCTCTGCGAGCTGGATTGTTGCCTGGTGTAAATGTTCGATTCAATGGTTTCCTTGGAGAACTCAAGGCAATATTTCCTTCTGGCAGGTGTGTGAAAGCATCTTCTCTTCCTCGCGTTTCCGCATGTTTTCGACGTGATGTTGTGGTTCGTGGAAGAGTAAAAACGTGTCGTCTTTCCATTAGTGTTAACAGTAGCGAAGATGAAAGTAAGATTTTTTTAACACAAGCACTTGTGATAAAAATTGACCGCTCATGGGAGGACGAGGGGGTTGAAGAAGTGACTGTGTATGATCGCAAAGAAATTCTGGATATTTCGATCCTTTCGCCAATTACGCTATCCGATTTGGCCTAGCCGTGCTCATGCGCGGTTTTTTCATTGACAAAATCGGGTTTTTGTGGTAGTATCACAATAGCTGTTTCAAATTCCTGCCTAATTTAGGCAGATTAGCGGAAGTCCAAGCCTTGGCAAGATGTGGCTTTGGATGCTGTTGGCTAAAGGCTCTTAATCCTAGTCTTGACGGGGAGCACTGTCTTTAGTTTGCAGGGATGTGGGGAAATTCTATTGCGCTTTGTGCACCCTAAGTAGGTTAGCCATACCAAAAAGGGAATAAGAAGTGGGGTAGTTCTTACAACTCCGTGTCTTGCTTTCATTCATGCACTCATACATGCGAATTCGTAATGTACTGAGTGCTTTTTAATTAACCGACAAGATTGGCCCACCTGGGCCAATCTTGTCGGTTGCATGATATCGGATAAACGATTGACAAAATCGGGTTTTTGTGCTATACTACCTTCTTAAATTGTGAGGAGAGAAAGATAAAGGGCCAGTTTTGGGCTTGTTTGGATAATCCTCATGAGCTTAAAATTGGCTTTTTTCGTTGTTTCTTTGTTAACCCTTTTCCCATAAGGAGGGGAAATGTTCGGCAAACTTTCATTTGAGTGGAAGGCGTGCCTGTTTGTGATCGGACTGATCACTTTGGCACTTTTCGTGCGCGTGACGATCAACAAGATCGACAAGCACACCAACCCTGTCTTCGACCAGCTCGAGGCGCCGGACTACGACGGCAGTGAGTACGGCGGCTAAGAAAGGAGTTCGAAATGCCGAAATTCAAACTTCACTGGCTCCATCGTAAGATCGAGGTGGTAGAAGGCGAGACTGTCGCTCAGGCGATGACTCTTGCTGGGTACAGCCAAGGCGCAGTTCGTGCTTTGGACTGGTACGAGCCTGAGCAGGAAGGCGGTGGATTCAAGAGCGACAAGCGCTTCAAGATTCACTTCCAAGCACTTGCTCCTAGCATCATTGAGGGCAACGATCTTGACGACGCCTACAAACGCGCAGGCATCGGCAAGGTCGGAATGACGATGATAGACCTCGCTGAGGAAGAGCTCTCGGATGGGACTTTCCCAAGCGACAGCTGGGAAACCGAAGACGATGACGACAACGACGAACAGCTCGCCCAAGGCGAGCAGGGAGAGGCGTGATGACTCACGAAGAAATCCTCGCTTGCGGGGATCCTGCTCTGGCGATCACGCAGCTCCACGGAGCGCGTGCAAGCCAAGCCAAAGAAGCAACGCCGGCCGTTGATTTCGGGTGCGATCCCGACACAGACGTTTCGGCTCGTCAACGATTTCGTCGCGCTAGCCAGGTTCTGGTGCAGGCGCGTGCTGTCCAGCAAGGATAGCAAGATCGTTCTTTGACCACAACTTAAGCCCGGTAGCAGTGAAGATTTTTTATCTGACCTGCTACCGGTTTTTTCGTTTATATAAATTATAGTTTCAAGTTTGAATAGCCGGCCTTGTAAGATAAAATAAACCAAGGCATGGTGAGATACATATGCTTTTTTGTTAGCAATTCTGTGGCAGATATTAAAGATGTATATTATCTACCTTGACGCAGGCTAAAGCCTGCGACTACCGAATTCCTTGTTCTCCAAGCACTTCAAGCTCCCACAAACATTGACATTGTTTTCGCTCAGGTGTATACTCCTGACACGTAAATATCAATCAATTTTTTAGATTTATGGCACATAAAAAAGCATGTGGTTCAACTAGCCTGGGCCGAGACTCACAAGGAAAAAGACTTGGTGTAAAAATGGCAGATGGTGAGAATACTCGTGCCGGACAAATAATTGTTCGCCAGCGCGGAACAAAGATTCATCCTGGGAAAAATGTTCGCAAAGGCGCGGATGATACTCTTTATGCAGCAATTAGCGGTTTTGTGAAGTTTACTAAAAAAATCGCTCCAAATTTTCACGGCGCTCTGAAGAAGCGAACATATGCAAATGTTGTAAAACAGAAATAATTGAACCGCAAAAAAAGCCGGCACATGCCGGTTTTTAGTTAATTTGGTATAATAACTACAATTGTCATCCTGAGGAGCCGAGCCGGAGGCGAGGCGACGTAAGGATCCATTGTTTGACCAAGGAGATTATTACGTCGGTCTATCGATAAACTCAGGGCCTCCTCATAATGACAGAAAACATGGAAAAACAGGTAAAAGAAGTCCTTAATAAAATCCGTCCAATTATGCAACAGGATGGCGGAGATATTGAGTTTGTTGAGCTTGACGAAAAGCAAGGGATTGTTAAGGTTCGTTTAACTGGCGCTTGTGCAGGATGCCCAATGGCAGATATTACTTTAAAACATGTGGTTGAAGCAGCGCTTCAGGAAGAGGTTCCAGAAATTAAACAAGTAGTACTTATTCAAAATGAAAATCACAATTAAACCATATTTTAAAATGTTGAAATCCTCAAGATTATTTGTGTGGTTGTTCGTGTTGTCTGTTATCTTTTTGATTCTTACAGTTTTGATGCCAGTTTGGCGCATTATTCCTCTTTCAGCTCACCAGCAGTTTATTCCTCTTCATTACAATGTGTTTTTCGGAATTGATCAGTTTGGACCTTGGCAGTATGTTTTTGTCATTCCAGTGATTGGTTTAATTGTTTTTATTATTAATTCAACATTGCAAGTGAAGGTTCTTCAAAAAGATATTTTTTTAGCACAGATAATCGGAGTTACAACAACAGTGGTTGAAATGATATTTTTTACTGCAATGTTTTTTATTATTCTTTTAAATATATAGTTTTGATTCCCCTCCTTTCCAAGGAGGGGCCAAGGGCGGAACAAACGAACATGGAACTTGAATCATTCCAAATTGTAAAAATATTAACATTAAGCGCAACAGCTTTTGTGCTTGCTTTTGTGCTTGCTCCGCTTTTAATTAAACTTTTAAATAAATGGGGGATTGGCAAATCAATCCGAGGGTACGCTGATGTTCCGATTTTTTCAAAACTACACTTGAAAAAAGAAGGTACTCCAACCATGGGAGGAATATTAATATGGGGCACGGTTTTTCTGTTAGTAGTTGTTTTTTCTTGTGTTGCAAATAATTTTCCAAACAGTATTTTTGCAGATTTTAATTTTTTATCAAGAAAAGAAACCTTGCTTCCACTTGGAGCTCTGATTGCTTCTGCAATTGTGGGATTTGTAGATGATTACATTGATGTTAAAAAATTGAGAGGGGTTGCGGGGGGGTTGCGAATGCGACACAGACTTTTGATTTATACTCTTATTGCTGTTGTTGGCGCATGGTGGTTTAGTGCAAAACTTGATTGGGATCTTTTGCATGTTCCATTTTTAGGAGATTTTAATATAGGTCTTTTGTACATTCCATTTTTTATTTTTGTAATTGTATCCACTGCATTTTCTGTAAATGAATCAGATGGCCTTGATGGCCTTGCTGGAGGAACTTTGTTTGCTGGTTTTGGTGCTTATACGATTATTGCATTTGCTCAGGGCAGATATGATCTGGCTGCGCTTTGCGGTGTGATCATAGGAGCTTTACTTGCTTTTTTATGGTTTAACATTCATCCTGCACGATTTATTATGGGAGACACTGGAGCTATGGCACTTGGGGTTACTCTTGGTATTGTTGCGCTTTTAACAAATTCTGCGCTTCTGCTTCCTTTGATCGGGATTGTTTATGTGATTGAATCTTTGTCAGTAATAGGGCAGGTGATTGTAAGAAAAACAAGAAAAAAGAAATGGCTTAAGTCTGCTCCGCTTCATCATCATCTTGAGGCAATTGGTTGGCAAGAACCAAAAATCGTTATGCGTTTTTGGATTATCTCATTTGTGTTTGCTGCCCTTGGTGTTGTTGTTGCTTTGCTTGATGCGCTTGTTACATAAGCTATGTCCTCAGCACGATCTTCACAGGCCATTGATTATACTCTGCTTGCAATAGTCGGAGTTATTGTTTTGTTTGGGCTTATCATGCTTGCATCTGCATCAGCTCCAAATGGGTATGAGAGATTTGGGGATAGTTATTATTTTGTAAAACATCAGATGATCTTTGGACTTATTCCTGGTGTTGCTGGGCTTCTTGCTTTTTCGAAAATTCCATATTTGTTTTGGAAAAAACACGCATGGAAGTTGTTACTAATTTCTGTTGGATTATTGGTGCTTGTTTTTATTCCTGGGTTTTCAGCAGGGATTGGTACTGCACACAGTTGGGTTTCAGTTGGTGGCGTGTTTTCTATTCAACCGTCTGAAATTGTCAAGCTCACCTTTTTATTTTATTTAGCAGCTTGGCTTGCAGCTCGAGGTGCGCGCGGAGTTCAAGATGTAAATACTGGATTTGTGCCCTTCATTTCTGTGCTGGGAGCAATTTTGCTTTTAATGATTCTGCAACCTGACACAGGAACTATGGTTGTTATTGCTGCAATGTCGCTAATTGTTTACTTTATTGCAGGAGCACCGCTTGTGCACATTGGTGGACTTTTGGCTACTGGGGTTGTAGGATTAATCATGCTTGTTGGTTTGACTCCATACCGTGCTGCGCGTTTCACAACTTTTTTACATCCAGAGCTTGATCCACAGGGCGTTGGTTATCACATTAATCAAGCATTGCTTGCAATTGGCTCAGGAGGTTTTTTTGGACTTGGTTACGGTCACTCAAGACAGAAGTTCCAATATTTACCTGAGGTAGTAGGGGATTCGATTTTTGCTGTTGTTGCAGAAGAGCTTGGATTTATTATTTGTGTGCTACTTATTGGAGCCTTTTTATTTTTTATGTGGAGGGTTTTAAAAATTGCTGATGGTGCGCCTGATGTTTTTTCGCGCTATGTTGTTATCGGGATTGCTGCATGGATTTTTGTACAGGCATTTTTAAATATTGGATCAATGGTCGCACTTCTTCCAATCACAGGCGTTCCTTTACCATTTATAAGTTATGGAGGTACTGCGCTTGCAATTACACTTGCTTCAGTTGGAGTTATTTTAAATATTTCAAAACATTGTAAGAATTTATAATTATCCTCCCCCTTTTTCACCTTCGTTGAAACTTCGGCGGACCAGCCAAAGCTTTATGCGAAGGCTGGAAAGGGGAGTAAGAGGGGAGTTAACATTATGAAGATTATTTTTTCAGGAGGCGGTTCGCTTGGGCCAGTTACGCCTTTGCTTGCTGTAATTGAAGCGTGGAAAAAATTGGACCCAAGCGTTCAGTGTGTTTGGATTGGAACCAAAAATGGACCAGAAAAAGATTTGATTGAAAATGAAAATATTGTTTTTCAATCAATTGCTGTTGCAAAGTTTGCTAGATATTTTTCTTTGGAATGGATTTTATTGCCATTTAAATTACTGTTTGCTTTTTCACAGGCCTTAAGGATTATATCAAAAGAAAAGCCTGATCTTGTTGCAAGTGCTGGTGGTTTTACTTCAGTGCCTGTTGTGATTTCAGCATGGCTGTTGGGAATCCCTTCGTGGATTCATCAATCAGATGTTTTGCCGATATTAACAAATAAAATTTTAGCACCGTTTGCATCTTGCATTACAGTTGCATGGAAACTAACTTTGCCTTCATTTCCAATAAGCAAAACAAAGTGGATTGGGAATCCTGTTCGTGAATCCATGCTTGGGGTATCAAAAGAGCAAGGTGAAAAATTTTTCAACTTAGATTCTCAAAAGCCAACTGTGTTTGTGGTTGGAGGTGGAGGAGGTGCGTTGTGGATAAATAATCAAATGGAAAAAATTGGAAAAAAATTATCAGAGCGCGCAAATGTAATTCATGTCACAGGAACAGGGAAGACAAAAGATAACTTTTCAGAATTTGGAAAGAATTATGTTGTAAAAGAAATGCTTGGCAAAGATATTTCATCAGCGTTTGCATGTGCAGATATTGTTGTGACGCGTGCTGGCATGGGAGGATTAACTGAAGTTTGTGCATTTAAAAAACCTGCTATTGTGATTCCAATGCCAAATTCTCCTCAAGAAAGGAATGCTCAAATTTTAAATGATACTGATTCAGCCATTGTGTTTAATCAAATCGGAGCAACAGCAGATGATTTGTATAATGAAATTATTTCTTTGCTTGATGATAAAAAAAAGCAACAAGAGCTTTCACAGCATCTTGCTACTATTTTGCCCACCAATACTGCTTTGCAGTTTGTAGAGCATGTGCGGTTATGTTGCCTGCAAAAATAATTTAAACTTCATCTTGGATGCTCTGGCAAGCTTTACATTGATCTTCGGCTTCTTCATCGGTCTCTTGGCCGCATGATGTACAAACACCTCCGTCAAAAAGCATAATGATATTGGTTAATAATAATATAAAATATTATAACTAATTTAGGAAATAATGCACAAGGTCTTGTCAAGGCTTTTTTCGTATGGTATAGTTTTGACCACTTGTTGGTATGAATGAGGGAAATAGGAAGCATGGAGCGGAAAGCAGGGGAGCTGACAAGCTTGTCATCCTGAGGCCTTTATGGCCGTAAGGATCCCATTGTTGGTGAGAGCACCTATAACGAAATGAAAAACAGTAAGTAAAATTTTGCAGAATGTAGAGAATGGTTTCGTAGAATTTCAGATAAAAAGATATTTTGAAATATATATTCAAGTAAAAGGTTTAAAAATAGATGAGATGCGAAGGGCTTGGGCGAAGTGAAGTGTTAAATAATATTCTACAAAATGGATGAGATATTCGTAAGAAGCGAGTATCTAATAAAACTTCACAATTTTTTGTGAGTAAAAGGTTTTAAAATAGATGATATGCGAAGGGCTGGAGTGAATAAAACTCCGAGCCGTATCTAAATATACGGTGAGGTGTTTTATGAGCGAAGCCCGAGCAGATCGCTATTTTTGAGCCTTTTACCTGGGGCGGTAGCTCAGTGGTAGAGCAGAGGCCTTTTAAGCCTAAGGTCGCGGGTTCGATCCCCGCCCGCCCTACCAGCCTTCGCTAAAGCTTCGGCTGGCGGAGCCAGCATATAAAAAGGTTTAGCGAAGGCTGGCCCGCCGTAGCTCCAAAGGAGCGAAGGAGGGCCAAGTAAAGAACTGCATGTCGTGCAGTTTTTTGTTTATAATTTGTTGGCACTTTATTTGACGCCGAAGCTTCGGCTGGCGGAGCCAGCATATAAAAAGGTTTAGCGAAGGCTGGCCCGCCGTAGCTCCAGAGGAGCGTAGGAGGGCCAATATGCAATGAGCCGCAATTTGCAGTTTTTTGTTTATAATATTTGCATATGTATTATGTGTATATATTAAGAAATCAAGAAGATATGTCACTGTATAAAGGTTGGACGTCCGATTTGAGAAAGCGAATGCAAAAACATGTGCAGAAAAGTACTCGGACAACAAGGGTACGAGAAGGAGAATATGAATTAATTTGGTATTGTGCTTTTCTAACAAAGTATCAGGCAATACGATTTGAAAAGTATTTAAAATCTGGATCTGGCCGTGCTTTTGCAAAAAAACGACTCATTAATGAGTAATTATTTGTTTTAACTTTCTGGACAAAAAAGTCAACAAAACCCTTGACAAAAGAGCATTTTTGTGCTATACTTGTAGCATAATTACAATCAAATATTGGGGAGAGAGACCAATAAGTACAATAATTACGCATTATTGCGTATTAGGCTGATTTTGGATGTTTTTCTCCACAAAGACACTCAAGGTCAGCTTGTTTTATTTCCTCCTTACTAAGGGGGAACAAAAGGGGGTTTAAGAGCTCAAGGGGCTCAGGAGGATGCGGTAGCCGCAGGCTTTTCCGCCTCAGCCAGAGGCTGATGGGCCTTTGGCTCAAAAGGCGGATCAGCCTATGGCTGAAGCCTGCGTTTGAACGCGGCCTAAAGGCCGCGGCTACCAGAGCAGTTTCACTATCACAGCTTATAAACGATTAGTTTGTAGGTTGAAATGGTGAAGTTTTTAGGGATATGTTTCCCACCCAGCGTCTGCCAAACGTTGGTTCAAGTGTTTCCATAAAAACCGTCTCCTGTCTGTGATCTGCTCGATCATGGAAATCAGGCGCCCTTAGTCAGGCGAAAAAAAGACAATCTGCTTTGGCAAGTAGACAGACTCTTTGGAGTTAAAATGAGCATCGTAGCAGATATCCGTGGAACCGTGGAAGAGAACATGAGTCGTGTTGCACAACAGGGTAACTGGCCCAGCTACATCAACGCGAAGGATTCACTCCTCGGCCGTATCCCCGAGGTTGGTCAGGCCACCGCCCCTGGATTCGATGCCGGCATTGCCTGCGCGATGGACATCATCCCGCGCGACAAGCAGGGTCTGGCCTCTGTGCTGCACGCCGCCTACACCGAGGCAGCCGTGGAGCAGGTTCGCTCCGAGACCTCCGGCGACAGCTGGGACCCGGACAGCGAGTCCATCTGGTGGCTCGCGATGTGCAGTATCTGTCAGGAAGATGGTGTGGACAACACCAGTCTCATCGAGCAAGTGGAGAGCGCCAAGGTGTTGGCAACGGATCCCGAGAGTCGCATCGCCGCGGCCAAGGATATGCTCGAGCGCATGAAGGGTGACTTCACGGTCATCGCCGACGGAACTCCCTTTGTCACCCGTGACGGTGGCATGCAGGGCGCCTACCTGCAGGGGCACGACTTCGCGGTGCAGTGGGCCGAGGCCTACGGCATCTTCTTCGTCGGAACGTTCCGCGAGAGTCTCGGTATCCCCGAGGACTTCGAGTGGTCCTAGGCCGTCGATGAGAAGGACCGCCCCATGTCCGGGCCGGTGCACGGTTCCAAGCAGTTCGTGAAGTGCAGTGATCTGCAGGAGCTGGGCCGCGTCGTGGCCATCGCCAAGGCCACCCTGCGCTAGATTCTAGCGAACAACCCCACAAGAATTTCCAGCGGACCCACAAGCATGCTGGATGAAAGTTCAAGGGCATGCAATGTGCCCAATAGTTCCTTCCACCTAGATGACACGACTGGGTCATCTACCTACCTCTAGGGGATCGTAACCAGTATCGCAAGATACTCCCGTTACATAGCATCCCCCTCCCACTGAATATTTATCGCAAGATGAATGTTCTGAGGAGAAAATCAAATTTATTTCTCTTTCCTTCGCAGAGCATAAAATGACTGTGCTTTGAAAAGGCAAAATATCGCCTACTTTTTTACTAACGTCTGCCAAACGTTGGTTTCCATATTACAGTTAACCCCGTCTCTTTTGTTGGATCTGCTCGATCCATCATAAGCGCCCAAACTAAGGGTGTAAAAAAGACAATCTGCTTTGGCAAGTGGATAGACTCAATTGGGAGTTAAAATGAGCAAGATCGTAACTCACAGTGGCGCTTTCCACGCCGACGATGTGATGTCTGGCGCAGTTCTCAAAACCCTGTTCCCGTATCTCGAGGTCGTGCGCACGCGCGACGAGAACGTCCTCAAGGCCGCCCTGGCCGACAAGGATACCATCGTGTTCGACGTGGGTGGAGAGTGCAATGCCGACACCCACAACTTCGACCACCACCAGAAGGGTGGTGGCGGCACGCGCAAGAATGGCGTGCCGTTGAGCTCGTTCGGCCTGATCTGGCGCCGCTTCGGTATCGAGTTCTGCACGCGTGTGATCGCGGTGCAGACCATCGACACCGACGTGCACCCGCAGGTGCTGATGAACGAGATCGACACCGAGCTCGTGCAGGGCGTGGATGCCATCGACGCAGGTGCGGTCGATGATCCTCGCTTCCGTCCAGCTATTGGCCCGCACATGCACGACACGTGTGTCGAAGTGCAGACCATTTCGGGTGTGCTCTTCGACCTGAACCCCCACAAGCTGTTGGGGGCCACGGACGAGGACTTCGATGTGGCCTACGGTGCGGCAGTGGAGATCGCTTCGGCGTATCTTCGCAGTTTCTGCCTGACTCAGCTCGCTCGCCTGCACGGCAAGCGACTGATCGAGCAGGGGCGTCGCATCGAGGATCAGATCGTGGTCGCAACCGCGGTGGTGCCGGATTGGTCGGACGTCGTGTCCGGGCCCGACGGTTTCGAGGAGACCATGTTCTACCTCGACCCCGATGGTTCCGACCCCACGGGGCAGGCCTACATGATCTGGCAGGTCCCGACCGAGCCGCGTGGTTTCGCTGGTCGCAAGCCTCTGCCAGAGAGTTGGGCTGGTCTGCGTGGGAATGCCTTGGTGGCACAAACCGGCATCGAGGGCGCGAACTTCTGCCACGGCGGACGTTTCGTCGGTGGCGGAAAGACCCTCGAGGCGGCCATCGCCATGGCCAAGGCAGCGATCAAGGCCTAGTGCACCAAGCGCTTCGCTCTACACAACAATTCTCCAGCGGACCCACAAGTATGCTGGATGAAAGTTTGAGGGCGTGCAACGCGCCCAGTAGTTCTTTCCTTCTTAGGGGATCAGTAACCGTCCGGTTACGATAGCATCCCCCTCCAACTGAATACTTTTCATAAAGAAGAGTAGTCAGTTGGAGAAAAAAAACCATTGCCTTAAAGGAGGACATGTGGTTTGGTTGACAAAATTTGTGCTTGTTTTCGTTCAGGTCGCGATGGCCTGGACAGTGGCATTGTGCTACCTTGTGATGGTTTCCCGTGCGGAAACCTTCCAAACATCACTGTGTCTTTGGGGGCTAGCGATTGCTGTGTCTCGATACAGCACCACATCTTGCGAGCGGTTGCTTAAGCAAGCAAGATGTGAAAACGGCTGGGCAAAAAAAATAATCCTGATTGCAACTCTTTTTGCGGTTGTTGCTGCAGTTGTGGCAGGGTTCGCTGCTCTTATCAACATCTATAACGTTTTCGTCCTTTCCCTCTAGGTAATATGTGACACTAGTCACGATGGCAGTCCGTATTAGAAAAAGGGGGGATAGAGAAAAGTGCTCAGTAGGAGGAAAGACATGAAGGTTTTTTGGTTTTTGCTCTTCGTTTGGGCGGTGGCGTTCTTTACGCTTCCGCAAGGTGGAGAGCTGATCGCTCTTGCGGTGGCAGGCATCACATATGCCATCGTAAACAAGCTGTTCGGCCAGCATCTCCGGCAGCGGTGGAAGGAGACCCGCGTGCATCACACGATGGTCAGAATCCTCTCCACCCAGCTGTGGGGTGAGCAGGCGAACAGAAACCTCAACAAGTAGAAAGGAGATCTTTAGAAAAGGGAACAGTGGTTTTCGTTTGAGCCTTCCTTGGCGGTATATAAAGAAGTTATTTAGCATATGTGCTGTTGGATGAACCAACAGCCTGTGCCAAGGAGGCAAAGATGGAAATCATGGACCAGAGCTGGGAACAGGGCGGTGAAGTTGAACGCCCAACCTTTGAAGCGTTTGACACGCAAGGCCAAATGCTGGATGAAACCGAAACAGTCGGCTCTTCTTTCAGCAAGGCTGAAAACGACGACATATGCCTGCACCTTGAGGGTGTGAGCGAAGGGGTCGCGGTTTTGGTCTGGCAAGGCAAGCGCTTTGTAGTTCAAGCGCAAATGTCCGCAGACGGCGTGGCAAACATTGTCATTGGTCCAGAACGAGTTGAGAGCCAAGCGTAGGTTCTCGGTTCCCCAAACTTGTGAGGAGCGCGTTGCAAATGCAACGCGCTCCTCCCTCAAAATGAGTGCCGATTTATCGACATTCTGAGGAGGAGTAATCCTGAAAAGGATTTCCATTTACAATTTCATAATATCAAAACAGAGTCGCTTCGGTGACTCTGTTTTGATTAAAAATAAAAAGGAGCGAATAAGTCGCTCCAAGATGAGAGATGGTGCACTGCCCAGAGAGCTAATAACTGCAAGACAAGGAATGGAGGTTTTTATCTCACATAAACCAGCTCTCCCCCCAGCAGTGCACCAGATATTAAACTACCCCTTTTTTATTTATTTGTAAATTGATTATACAAACATGGCGAAAACCCGTACAATAGAAAGTGAAAATAAAACAAATATGGCAAAACAACTATCTTGGCACCACATTCCCTTTGAAAAAGTTCTTGAAGAACTCAATACGCAAAAGCAGGGATTAACATACAGCGAAGTTGGTATTCGAAGAAAAAAGTTTGGGAAAAACGAATTACCGCAAGATCCACCTGCAAGAGCAGTAATGGTTTTTTTGCGTCAATTTTCAAGCCCTCTTATTATTATTTTAATTATAGCAGCACTTGTAAGTGTAGCGCTTCAGGAATGGGTTGATGCTGGAGTTATTGCTGCAGCAATACTTGTAAATACGATCATTGGTTTTGTGCAGGAGTATAAAGCCACGCGCGCGCTTGAACATTTAAAAAACTTAGTTCAACCCCATACACTTGTCACTCGCCAAGGCAGAAGAGAAAAGATTTCTGCATCTGATATTGTGCCTGGGGATATTATTATTTTAGAAGCAGGGGACAGAATAACAGCAGATGTACGATTGATTGAGGCGCATGAATTGAACATTAATGAAGCATCGTTGACAGGAGAATCGTTTCCTGTGAATAAGACGACGACATCTGTGAGTGACGCAACAGCGCTTGCAGAGCGTATCTCTATGGCTTATGCAGGTACAACTGTTGCTTCAGGGCGTGGGTTGGGTGTGGTGGTTGCAATAGGAATTAATACAGAACTTGGGCAGATCGCGCAACTTGTCAGTTCGACTGAGCAGGTAGAAACTCCTTTGCAAGCACAGCTGAGAAAGTTCGCGCGATTTTTGGCTGTACTTATTGTTGGGCTTGTTGTGGCTGTGTTTGGTATTGGTATTATATTGGGTCATGAATGGGTTGAAATGTTTTTGACTTCTGTTGCGCTTGCTGTTGCAGCAATCCCTGAGGGGCTAATTGTGGCAATTACAATTATCCTTGCTATTGGTATGCAAAGAACACTCAAGCGTCATTCACTTGTGCGGCGCTTAGTGGCTGCTGAAACGCTTGGGAGCGTGTCTGTGATTTGTACAGATAAAACAGGGACTCTCACTGAAGGGCAAATGAAAGTAGTGGATGTTATTCCATATAATAGCGATAGTAAGGATCGCATGATCGAGCTTTCAATGGTATGCAATGATGCTTCTGTGAGTGAATCAGAGGTTTATGGAACTCCAACAGAGCGTGCGCTAATGGAAGCAGGATTACATCTTGGTATTCATTATTCTGATTTGCAAAAGAAATTTGAACGTTTTGCAGAGATTCCTTTTAGCTCTGACACAAAATACATGGTTACATGCAATAGGTGGGATAAAGGCGGATTTGCGCTTATTATGAAAGGAGCACCAGAGCGTGTTTTGCCTTTTTGTAAAGGTGTTGATGGTAAGACATTGGAAAAGCAAATAGAGGATTTAACAAACAAAGGCCTGCGTTTGATTGCACTTGCATACAAAAAAATATCAACAGAAAAAGAAAAAATTTCAAGTAAAGATTTATTAGGTTTTGAATTTATTGGATTGATTGGCATTCAGGATCCATTGCGTCCGCGCGTTAGAAACCAAATTCTCATGGCAAGAAAAGCAGGAGTTCGCACAATCATGATTACAGGTGATCATCCTAATACTGCTGCTGCGATTGGAAGAGAAGCAGGGGTTGTGACAAAACATGGGATGATTGCAACAGGCGAGGATTTGGATAAATGGAGTGATGACGAGTTAGAAAAACAAATCAAAAAAGTTGAAGTGTTTGCGCGCGTTGAACCAAGGCACAAAATTCGTATTGTACAAGCGCTTCAAAAACACGGCCAAGTTGTTGCAATGACAGGAGATGGTGTGAACGATGCACCTGCTTTGAAGGCATCAGACATAGGCATTGCTGTTGGATCAGGAACTGATGTGGCAAAGGAGGCGGCTGACATGGTGATACTTGATGATAATTTTAGTACCATCACATCAGCTATTGAGCAGGGAAGAATAATCTTTGATAATATCAGGAAGACAACTGTATATTTACTTGCAAGCAGTTTTACTGAGATAGTTTTAATTACGGGTTCGTTGTTGTTTGGCATCCCATTGATTTTGTTGCCTGCGCAGATTCTCTGGATCAATTTAGTTGCTGATAGCTTTCCAAGTATTGGTCTTGCATTTGAAAAAGGCGAGCCAGATGTAATGGATATGCAACCAAGACCAAAAAATGAGTCAGTTATTAACAAAGAAATGTTTAAGATTATTTTTATTATTGGTTTGGCAACAGATGTTATTCTTCTGTTGTTTTTTGTATGGTTCTTTAACTTTAGTGGGAATGAAGCACTCACACGTACACTTGCATTTGCGGCAGTTGGAATAGGTTCTCTTGTCTATGTTTTTGCCGTTAAGAGTTTCCGCAGAAATATATTTTGTACCAATCCATTTTCAAATAAATTATTGCTAGTTGGATTAGCGTTTGGTTTTGCTCTTATGGCGGTTGCTCTGTTTGTTCCTTTTTTCAAAAATATATTTGAACTTATTGATTTACAATTTATTCATTGGGTTATGGTGATTGGGTTGGCATTTGTTAAATTGGTGGCTATAGAAGTTGGTAAAGTTTGGTTAATGAAGGCTCGTTGTACAAAGAGTGCTGTTTTATACAATACTTGAAAAAAGTCTTAAATAGGTTAAGATGGGTGCATATGACAAAAGGAATATTTACACGAAGTGTGGCAAAGCATATTCGTATACAAAAAGGCGTAATTCGTCGCCATACGCAAGATAAGGAGGAACAGAAGCGTTTAATAAGAGAGTTATTAAATAAATTCACTAAATCAAAAACATGAAAAAGCCAGCTTTTTTCTCAAAATTAGAAAAAGAGTTTAAATCATCAAAATCTTTTCGTGGAGAAATTATCGGAAGATCAAATACGGCGCTAAGTTTTTCAAAGCGTGCTATTTTTGCTTTGCATCGAAATGACCTTACTGGTGCAAAGAAAATGCTTGATGAAGCAAAGGTTTTGTTTGGCAAGTGCGAAAAGCATTTTGTACGACACCCAGAGTTAGGATATGAAGGTGCATACAAAGCAGCGCTTGAAGAATATGCAGAGGCTCAGATTTTTGAAGGGTTTTTAAAAACAGGGAAGTTCGGGTTGATAGATAAAGCAGCTATGAAGGGTGATATTTATATAGGTGGACTTTCTGATGCAACAGGCGAGGTTGTGCGGTACGCTGTGAGGCGTGCAACAGAAAGAGATGAGGACAGTGTTAAAAAAGCTCATGAAGCAGTTGAAATCGCTGTTGAGGTAATGCTTAATTTAGATCTCACAGGTTATCTGCGCCAAAAGTTTGATCAAGCAAAAAAGAATTTGCGGGCGCTTGAGCAAATGCTTTATGATTTGAGTTTGCGAAAATAACAGATGGGGTCAGGTCTTGCTAATGACTTTTTGTAAGCTTAAAAAGTCATTAGCAAGACCTGACCCCAAATACCCCAAATATATGTCAAAGGCGATTGTTGATGCAGTGATACCTGCTTATAACGAAGAAAAAACCATAGCGCAAGTTGTGCGCGTTTTAAAATCCTCGCCTTATATAAGAGATGTAATTGTCGTTTCTGATGGATCAGTAGATAATACAAGTGTTATTGCTCAGAGTGAGGGTGCTCGCACTTTGCAACTTCCAAAAAAAGGTGGCAAAGGTGAGGCGATGATGCATGGGGTTGCACATACTGATGCACCAATACTTGCGTTTTTTGATGCTGACCTCTTGGGTTTTACGCCAGACCATATTGAAAGATTGGTGCTCCCTGTTTTAAACGGAGCAAAATCAATGAATGTTGGAATTCGTGATAGGGGAAAATTCTGGAGTTCATTAAGTTCTCATATGCCATTGATAGGCGGGGAGCGCGTGATGGCGAGAAGTGTGTTTGAAAATGTATCGCCAGAATTTTTAAAAGGGTTTATGGTTGAAAGCGCTTTGAATTATTACTGTAGATCAAACAAGCTCTCTTATGGATCGGTTTTTCTGCCAGGGCTTTCTATAAGGAGAAAATACGATAAAGTGAAACTTTCAAAAGCAATTGTTCAATATATTAAGATGTCAGCGCAAGTTGCAAAAGCAATTGCAATTGTAAGAATTGCAAAATTATTTGGAGGATTTTAGAATCTCTACAAAAGTTTATATACTATGAATTTTCATATCACAAAACCAGACGATGTTCAAGACAAGAATATTTTAATCCTTGGGCTTGGTTTATACCAAAAAGGCAGTGGCATTTCTGCTACCAAGTGGTTTATGCGTCATGGCGCGAAAGTTACAATAACTGATTTAAAATCTGAAGTAGAATTAAAAACTTCTGTTAATGAAGTACTTGCACACTTTGATAAGTATAGTCAGGAAATAACTGATAGAACAATTCATAAGCCTATTTATATTTTGGGAGAACATAGACAGGTTGATGTTGAGAGTGCTGATATGATTATTCGCAACCCTGGAGTTCCCAAAGAATCAGAGTTTTTACAATACGCACACAAAAAAGGCATAGCTGTAGAAAGTGATGTATCTTTGTTTTTCCATTTTTGTCCGTTTCCGATTTATGCAGTTACTGGTACTCGTGGGAAATCAACAACAACAGCTTTAATCGGGGAGATGCTTAAAAAAATAAATTCAAGAACAGTGATAGCAGGAAATATTCAGCACTCACCACTTGAGGACTTGGATTGGTTAATGCTTGAAAGTGCTCCTGTGCCAATTGTTCTGGAGCTGTCGTCCTGGCTTATTGAAACACTTGAGCATGTTGGTAAGGCTCCACAAATTGCTGTAATGACAAACTTATATGAAGATCATTTGAACCGATATGCATCTTTTGATGATTATGCTGATGCAAAAAAATCAATTTTTACAAAGCAATCACCAGAGCAGTTTGCTGTGTTGAATGCGAATCAGGAGCGTGTTCGTATGATTGCTTCCCAAATTCGATCAAAGCCACTTTTTGTCCAAACAAATTCAGAAATGCAAATGATTGAATTTGAAACAATACAAGGAGAAAAGATTCAGATTTGTTCTATTGCTGAAATGGCAATGAAAGGAGCGCACAATGTTGAAAATGCTATTGCTGCATCAATTGTAGGATATTTGGCAGGAGTGCCTGTTGGAGCAATTGCAAGCGTTCTGAAAACTTTCAAAGGGCTTGAGAATAGACAGGAGATTGTTGGAGAGTCAAATGGGATTACATTTGTAAATGATACAACAGCTACTTCGCCAGATGGTGCAATTGCAGCATTAAATAGATTTGCAAATGGGAAAAATATTGTGTTAATTTGTGGAGGAGCTTCAAAAGGTTTATCACATAATGAAATGGGAGCAAAGATCCGTGATGTGTGTAAGGCAGTTGTGTATCTTCAAGGAAACGCAACAGATCAGCTTATGACAGTTGTAGGAAGTAGTGTGAAAAGCGAGCAAGTGGGATTAATGCAAGACGCAGTGAGTGCTGCGCTTGATTTTGCAAGCGCAGGGGATGTAGTTTTGCTTTCACCGGGGGCTGCGAGTTTTGGGATGTTTATTAATGAGTTTGATCGCGGAGCTCAATTTAAAAAAGAAGTTAAGAAAAGGATTGGTTGAAAAACAGAGAAATAAAGAGATAGGGAAACCAAATCATTTTGAATTACAACAAACATTTGACATAAAATCGCTGACATTATAGTATGTTTGCGGTTCTTTGTTTTTAACAGCTCGGAAAGGGGTATGTATAATGCTTGTTTTTCAGCCGATCAAGGATCCTGTCTTTGCACTTGCCGGCCTTGTGCGAGGTTACATCGTCGATGATGATGGGCGGCGCTATGAGGTCTGGACAGCCGAGGATGTGCCTGAGGTTCTCAAGAGCGCAGTGAAAGCTGGTGCAGAGCCTGGGGATTCGCAGACGCTTCAAGAGGAGGTTGTGGCACGCAAGGACTTTGCTGCTAGTTTCTCTGACTTGGTAGCTGCAATCCGCGACGTTCGCTTCGACAACGATGTGAACATGGCCGGATTCGAGTTCAAGATTTGCACAGAATGCGAACATACTCTCGTTCAGCATGGCGGTATCTGTTATGGTGAGCACAGGGATGGCGTCAACGCGAGTGTTCACAGTGTCTTTGGTACTGTGATTCATGGTGTGGAGCGCAAGTATATCACTGCTGAGCAGGGTGTTCGGCTGGTGCAACAGGCAATCGGCTTTGACCTTGCTCTGACAAATGAGCTGGCCATGGAGCGCTATGAGGCACTTCCTGCTGAAGATCGTCTGAAGCATGAGCGAAGGACGCGCGATGTAATGGCTTCAGTTGTTCCAATGATCGGTCTTGCACTGGCGAGTTCTCTGAGAGACTTTCTCGCAAGAGACGACGATCCAGACAGTGACGATCTCGACGACGATCCTGATGACGAAGAGTCTGATCCTCAGTAGTCAAGTTCATTCTTACTTGGATAAACCAAAGCGTGTTTATCTGTCGACTTGAAAGAGTCGGCTTTTTTGTTTTCCACAATACTGGACGCCATAAATGGCGTCCCTACACAACCTTGACAAACTCAAAAATCCATGATACAACTCAACCAATGTCTGCAGTTGATATGCGGGTAGCCAATCCCAATAATCACTGCGAGGCAGCTGGTTCTTACTAATCCCAGCCATGGGTGCAGTAAAACTGGGCTGTTATAGCGCCGAAGAGGTTACAGGGGTTTACAGGCACCTTTGATAGCACGACGCTATAATTAGTTGCAAAGCCTTTCTATCTTTTCTCAAACACATGTTTAAGTGATCAACTACGCTTATGTTATGTGTTTTTTTGTTGAAACATTTAAAATGAGCGATCTATCGGCTCGCAACTTCGTTCCTCGCTCAACGTACGTCTGTGTACGTTTCGCTTCGGTACTTGTTGCTCACCAATATCTCATCTCATTTTAAATGTTTCAAAGTCAGTGGAATTGGCAATCTGTTGGCTTAAAACTACTCACACTTTGCTCAGTCAATGGGCTCCCGGTCTTGTCTGAAAGTTCAAAAAGACCGGGAGCCAATTACGCGGAAAGCCTTAGCAGTTGTTGACGATTTTAACAATGCACCATAAAATGCAATAGCGTACTTTAAAAGGAGGTGGCCATGCGATGGACAAGAGGACTTGTGGCAGTTTTGGGCCTGGTTCTTACCGGCCTTATAATGTTTTTTGCAGCAATGTGTTAGGCTAAAAGGAGGCAGTCATGCGATGGACAAGAGGACTTGTGGCAGTTTTGGGCCTGGTTCTTACCGGCCTTATAATGTTTTTTGCAGCAATGTGTCAGACTGTTCAGCCAAAAGTGCAGGAAGCAGAGCCTGTGCCTGTTGGATCGCTTGAGGATTTGCGTGCGCTTGATTCATCCAATGGGTGCTATTCTGTGCTTGAGGTTCAGCATTCTGGATACACAAGCCTGGATACTCCCGAGGAGCAGATTGATAGAATCAATCTGTGCCATCCGTTTGTCACTCGGTTTTGGACTGAGCTTGTAACAGGATACGAGCTTGAGCACGGTACATTCTGGAACAAGCACCAAACGCAGTTCGGAGATACAGTTGGAAACAAGGCTACCTTTACAGTTTCTATTGGTGACAGAAGGATCGGTTTTGATTCAACTGTCAGCCAACTGGAAGACTACATCCAAGACCATGAGCAAGAAGTGTTTGCTCACCTTGCTGGCAAGCCTCACGTGGTGATTCAGGAAGCTCAAAACGACCCTGATCAAGATCAGTACCACGATTTAGGTTCTGTAACATCGCATGCATACATATATTTTGATGCAGTGCCAGTGGTTGTTGCTGAGAAAGTGAACCGTTCTTTTGCAAATGACTTCCATGACCTGGCTTATCCCTTCATGGAGATAGGACCAGATACGCATCCATTCTCATATCTCGATATTCCGTAGGTACTCATCCTGCGGTTTTTTATTTGAACTGATTGCGCGGATCAAAACACTGATTGCGCGGATCTGTCATTGCGAGGAATCCCACCGAAGGTGGAATGCCGAAGCAATCTTCTAGATCAAGAAGATTGCTTCGGCCTTCGATTACATAGGCCTCGCAATGACAGGGTGGAAAACAAAAAAGCACCCACGA
>JBDRLV010000008.1:0-15762 GCA_043812755.1 Patescibacteria group bacterium
CTTTCGCTGCATCAAAAATTTCGCGCCTCATTACTTCCAGATCAACCCCTTTTTCTTTTGCCATGCGTTTAATGAAACGTGGTCGCTCTGAAAATCTTTGTGACGAAAGCATGTTTAACACATTGTTCATTTCCTTTGCTGATAAAATCTTTGGAGATGCTTGCGCCTCAACCAATGGCCCGTCCAACATCACTGCAGCCTTTGAATAATCTGGTTCTCCATCTTCACCTGTTTGAACACCAACAACAAACTGTTGCCCAGGTGTTTTATTTTTTTTACAACTACAAGCATACGTTGGGTTACCACACGAACTACAAACGCTTGATTCTGATTCTATTGGCATATTTACGAAGTAATTCTTCTTGCAAGCTCATCAATATCCCCTGCACCCATAATAATCAACACGTCATCTTCTTTTACAACATCACGCAGGATTGATTCAGCTTTTTTAAAATCTTCAGCAAAATACGCCCCCTCAACACGCTCTGCAATATCACGACTTGAAACATCATGCACTTCAGTGCGCCCTGTTACTTCATAAATTTCAGGCAAAACCAAAACATCAGCTTCGCGCAAAGCTACCACAAACTCATCAAATAATTCTTTTGTTCGTGAATGTTGATGGGGTTGATAACATAACAAGATTCTTTGATTCGGGAAAAACTCTCTAGTGGCTTTTATTGTTTTTGTAATTGCAGTTGGGTGGTGCCCATAATCTGAAATAACTTCTGCTCCATGCCATTGACCAAGCCTCTCATACCTACGCCAAATTCCTTTGTAATTTTTTAGTACATGTGCACATGTTTCAAACGGCACACCAAGCTCCATTGCAGCAGCGCAGGCCATGAGTGCATTTGAAACATTAAACTTTCCGGGAATTTGTAATTCAATCTGCCCCAATTTTTCTTTCATCTTATTCCTGTAAACCTCAAAAGTTTGTTTGCCTGTTAAAGTAACTCTACCTTCTGCAGAATAATCAGCGTCATGATCGGTTACATCATCGCCTGAACAAGATACTCCGCGCGAAAATACAATTTTGCGCGACTCATCATCATCTCTATTCCACACACACATTCCTTTTCCAATTAACTTATTAACAAATTCTTGAAAAGTGTCACGGATGTGATCAATGTCACGATAAAAATCTAAATGATCTTCTTCAATGTTTGTTAATACAATCATCTCAGGATGCAATTTCAAAATAGTAGCTTTGTACTCACAACCCTCAACTACAAAAAATCTACCTTTGCCAATTCGCAAATTCCCAAGTTCAAAACTTGGAACCAATGAACCAACCAAAACCGTTGGGTCGTAGCCTGCTTCTTCAAACATTAATCCAAGTAATGCGGTTGTCGTGCTTTTTCCATGCGTACCCGTAACAACAATGGTTGAAAACTGTTTTGTTGTCTCCCCTAAAAATTCAGCATATGAAAATTGCTGTATACCAAGTTCTTTGACTTTGACGCGTTCAACATTATTATCCTGAACAGCAACAGAATAAACAACTGCGTCAAGTTCTTCTTTAATATTCTCGCTTGAATGCCCAGATAAAATCCTAATTCCAAACCTTTCACAATCGCGCGTTATTTCAGATAAAACTAAATCAGACCCAGAAACTTCTTTTCCTTGGGCCTTCATAAGCTTTGCAAGAGCAGACATGCCAATTCCGCCAATACCTATAAAATGAATGTTTTTAATTGATTCCAACATAACAATAGAATACACAAAAATTCAGTATTAGAAAAGAGCGAATATAAACACAAATTGACAAACATCACGGGCTTTACTACACTTACAGCAAAAGGAGGAAGCCATGGCTGATAGACATGCACAAAAAGTCAAAACAAGAAGGTTATTCAAAAGAGAAATCGTTCAAACTGCGCTCAACGGCAGAAAGCTCAATAGAGAGCAGATGTTTCACCTGTTTGATCACATCAGGAGCCAACGCCTCTCGCTTAGGCGCGATCTCACTGAAGATGAGTTCGCACAAACAATCTCGACCTTTTTGGAAACACTTTAAACATGAAACAGAAATCACAGCCAAACCACAACAACTCATACGCTCTTCTTTGGCGGCAAACAATGCCGCTCTTATTTTTGAAAAATGCTTATTTGCGTTATCTTTCAGGGTACAGTAAAATAAAAATACTATGTTGTAAAAATACATCAATTCGCAAGACCGGAAACAATGTTTTTCGGTTTTTCTGTTTTAATGTATTAACACACAAAACTATGATACTCACACAAAAAGACGCAGAACTTGCCAAAGAACTGAATAATGAACTTAGGCGCTCACAAGAAGGACTAGAGATGATCCCTTCTGAAAACTTTGTAAGCGAGGCTGTGCTTGAAGCACTTGGGTCAATTGGAACAAATAAATATTCTGAGGGGTATCCAGGACAGCGGTATTATGGCGGGTGTGAGTTTGTTGATAATATTGAAAATCTTACGCGTGATCGGGCCAAAGCATTATTTGGAGTTGATCATGCCAATGTACAACCTGCCAGTGGGTGCGCTGCAAATATTGCTGTGATGTTTGCCCTGCTTGACCCAGGCGAAACTCTAATGGGAATGAAGCTCGCTTTTGGTGGGCATATGACTCATGGACTGCCAGTTAACTTTTCAGGGACATATTATAATTCTGTTCAGTACACTTCAAACAAAGATGGATATTTGGACTACGAACAAATGGCTGATTTGGTAACTGAGCATAAACCAAAACTTCTAATTGTAGGCGCAACAGCATACCCACGAATTTTTGATTGGAAAAAATTGCGTGAAATCGCTAATCTCTCAGGAGCTTTTATGCTTGCTGACACTTCACATATCACTGGACTCATCGTTTCAGGTGATCATCCATCGCCTGTGGGCGTTGCTGATGTTATTACAACAACGCATAAAACTCTGCGTGGACCTCGTGGGGCGATGATTCTTTGCAACGGCAATCCTTCTACTCCTTTGAAAAAAACAGAGCGCAAGCCTGAGAATATGCCGACACTTGTTGACCGCGCTATCATCCCTGGAATCCAAGGCGGGCCTCATAATCATCAGACTGCTGCGATTGCAACTGCACTGCTCGAGGCATCAACTCCAGAGTTTAAAGAATATGGACATCAAATTGTTAAAAATGCAAAAACTCTAGCTAGTGAGTTAATTGAACGCGGCTTTAATTTGATCACTGGCGGAACTGACAATCACTTGATCTTGATTGATATGAATAATAAAAACCTCTCTGGTAAAGAGGCGGAAAAAGCTTTAGATAGAGCTGGTATCACAGTGAATAAAAATACAATTCCGTTTGATCCTCGTAAGCCATTTGATCCATCTGGAATTCGAATGGGAACTCCAGCCTTGACCACGCGAGGCATGAAAGAAGAAGAAATGAAGCTTGTAGCTGAGCTGATTGATGGCACTATCACCAACTGGCAAGATGATGCAGAGCTTGAAAAAATTCGAGGGCGAGTAAAACAGTTAACAGACCAATTCCCTATATACCCAAACCTAACTTATTAAATTATGAATAATGAAGAGAGCTTCCCAGCCCGTAACACCAAACCAAGAAAGAATAATCTTAACAATCTTACTCTTTCTATAATATGGCTATCATATCCAATATTATCTTTTGTCTCCTTTTGGTTGTTGGCTGCAATGCATGATTTACAAAGCTTCGTACCATTCGTCAGTAAAAAATCTGCGTCAGTTATGGAAACTGTACTAATGGATTTATTCAGCTATGACTACACAACATTTGTAATGTTAAGCAAGTTGGTTGAAAAAATACTATTAGTCGCAGCCGGCATTAGCTTACTTTTCTTGATTATAGGTATTCCATTATCAATCATGTACTTTGTAAAGTACATGAGGAGAAGAAAAGAACCGCAGCCAAAGCTGCCTGAAAATCTGTCCGGATGGAATTGGGGAGCAGCAGGGCTAGGAATCATTTGGGGAATATATAATCGAGTCTGGATATCCTTTTTAGGTTTCATCCCATTGGTTGGAAGTATTTGGTGGATTGTGATGGGCTATAAAGGAAACGAGTGGGCATGGCAAAGTAAACAATGGGGTAGCTTAGATGAATTTAAGACTGTACAAAATAAATGGAACAAATTGGGACTTATTGTTTTTATAGTCATGTGGGCACTTTCAATTTTTTTATTCATTTTTAGACGCATAACATAAACTAAAAACGGGCGTAGGTCCGTTTTTAGTTTTGTAATTTTTCATGCAACTGTTTATCTTGATCGTGTGTATTTCCTTTTCCTACTGTTCGACCATACTCATCTTTAAGTCGAATAATGTCATCAAGTTCAGGACTTGAAACTTCAAATATTTCCGTATCCTCTAGTGCCTCGACTTTATGGATCACGCCAGGCAGAACATTAAATGATTCTCCTTGATTTATAATACACTCTTGAAGCGCGCCAACATCTTTACCAATCCATGCTCTTAATTTTCCGCGATACACATATTGCGTTTCTTCCTTAACCTCATGATACTGCAAACTGTAACTAAAACCTTTTTTTAAAAACAAAATCTTTCCAGCATACTTATCAGAATGAGCAAACCATATTTCATGCCCCCATGGCTTCTCAACAATTTTAGGCTTATCAATCATAAAGAATATAAAAACACCTTCAATTCTTCAAACGCCTTGCCACGATGGCTAATCGCATGCTTTTCCTCATCAGTCATTTCACCAAAAGTTTTATCAGAACCATCTGGTTGAAAAATCTCATCATAAGGCCTACCTTTTCTAACATGACCCCGAGGCTCTTTTGTAATCCTCCCATGAAGTTTCCCACTAAACACCCTCTCTTGACCATCGGGGGTAACAAGAGCAACAACAGTTTCAAAGTACGCCCCGCGATTCTCATCAGGAACATCTTTAATTTTCTCAAGTGTAAATCTATGATAATTCTCATGAGAGCGATCCTCGCCAACCCATCGCGATGCTTTAATACCAGGTTGACCGCCAAGAGCTTCAATAAACAAACCTGTATCATCAGCAACTGCCCACTGCCCTGTCTGTTTGCTCACAAATCGAGCCTTCTTCAATGAATTCTCAGCAAGCGTCTCGCCATCTTCTTCAACATCCTCTGTTACTCCAGCTTCAAGTGCACCAATTGTTTCAATATCCAAATTTGAAAGAAGATCTTTCATTTCTTTGAGCTTGCCTTCATTTTGTGTTGCAAATACAATTTTCATACCAGTCAATAATAGCAGATTTGATATTTTTTATAAACTATTGATCAACAGCCTAAGGCGTGTTATAATTCGCGCATTCGCAATAAATGAGTATGGCAAATATTATTGACGGCAAAGAACTTGCTCAAACAATTAAAGATAAGATAGCCCTTCGAATCAAAACCCAAAAGATCAATCCTGGTCTTGCAGTTGTTTTAGTTGGAAATGATCCAGCGTCTCATACATATGTAAGTCTAAAACAGACAGCGTGTGAAGAAGCTGTTATTCGATTTGAAAAATTCATTTATCCTGAATATGTAAAAACTGAGGAGCTGATTGATAAAATTAAGGAACTAAATGCACGAGAAGAAATAAATGGAATTCTTGTTCAGTTGCCTCTACCTACAGGGCATGACACAGATGTAATTATTGATGCCATTGATCCAAATAAAGATGTTGATGGATTTCATAAAACAAACATGCGTCTACTCAAAGAAGGAAAACCAGGCATTGCTCCTGCAGTTGCACTTGGAATTATGAAAATACTTGATTCTGTAGAAGCATTTGTTGGCAATCATGCGGTTGTTGTATCAAGTGAACTTTTTGCTGAGCCACTTGTAACACTTTTGTCTGAAAGAAAAGTATATGTAGACCATGTCTTTGCTGATGATGCTAATCTTAAAACAAAAACAAAAGAAGCTGACATATTGATTGTTGCAGCAGGAAAACCAGGACTCATTACAGCTGATCATGTAAAAAGCCATGCAGTTGTAATTGATGTTGGGACTACCAAAATTAATGGTCACATAGTAGGAGATGTTGATGAAAAATCAGTTATCCCTGTTGCAGGATGGTTAACGCCAGTGCCTGGTGGAGTTGGCCCAATGACTGTTGCAATGTTGCTTGTGAATGTTTTAAAAGCCTACAATTTACAGGAGAAGAAATAACTGTCATTGCGAGGAGGCCATGGGCCGACGAAGCAATTTTCTAATCAGGATCACGCACTCGCGTGATTTTTTGAATTAAAAAAGCCGCATAAATGCGACTCAGGTTTGGTTATCTGGTTAATCTTGTCGACTCCAGACCTTTTATAAGAGCAAACATTGTTTGATTGAGCGGTGCCTCAACACTGCAATCATGAGCATGCTCAACAAACATACCGTTGAGATAATCAATCTCTGTTTGCCTGTTTGCCTCAATATCAAGAAGCATTGATGGCTTATGTGGCCCTGCACGGCCCATATATTCCATGGCGTTTGCGTGACAACTTGTACCAAGATCAATACTATTTGCATGTGCAATCTTAATGCATTCACGCACGAGCCCGTCAACGAGCGCCCGCGTATGCGGCTTGCCCATTACCTGTGCCATTGTCATGCCTGTGAGCGCACACACTGGATTCATGGCTGAATTCATAATGGCTTTGTGCCAAACTATCTCTCTGATGCTACCGGTCCACTCAGTTTGCAAATCACACTCGACAAGCATCTTGGCAATTGCATCAGTCTTGTCACGCGATCCATGATCCATCTCCTGAATGTAGTGAGGAGGATGATGAAATGCCATTTGAACGACGGCAGGAGCCTCAAATCCACAACCATAGTTTACAACAGCACGCATTACGTTTTCTCGCCCAAGAACATCAGCAAACACATGCTCTGTGTCAATGCCGTTTTGCCAACACACGTAAACACGGCCATTACGATGAATCTTTGCAAGCTCATCTGCAACGCTCTTGTTTGCATTTGCCTTGGTTGCAATGAACACAATATCTGGATCATCGCTTGCCATATCAGCGATGTGTGCGAACGTGTGATTTGGATATCGCTGAAACTCAATTTCACCATCTTTATTCATGACAATAATACCATTGCACGCAGCATCAAGTATTGAAGTATTAAGGTCACAAAGTAAAACAACATGCTTATCAGTAATATGCGCCGTAAGAACGCACCCAACAGGCCCAGCACCAATCACTGCAATGGTCTTAATTCCTTTCATAGCTTCCTCCTGAAAATCTTTAAAAAGAGCGTAGGTTTTATCTCTCATCGCTTGAATCATAACGTTTATCTCAATTTTGTCAAGAAATGAAAAATAAAAACGTCCTTAATAGACGCTATCAAATCATTAGTTTAAAACTGTTATCCGAACATTTGCCAAAGTTCGTACACCATCCCTACAACAAAAACTAAAATCATAAACCAACTCAATGACTTTGGAATGTAGAAACATTTGTGCCTTGCACACACAGGGCTAGATCGCATCACTTCAAAAGTCAAAACATACAAAGTTCCAAGTGTTGCAGTAAAAACACACCAACAACACTGATCACTGAAATGAAATCTCTGATTCCTGCAAGGAATAATATAAAAGGAACCCCAACAACAAGAAGCCATGCGGTAATATGATGCAATTTAAAATCGTATTTGAATGAATTCAATAATTCAATCCCAAGAACCATAAATATTGAAAAAATAGTAAGTGACCCTAACAGCGAGGCAACACTTCCAAACGCACCACCTAAAACTGGGATAAGTCCATCAAACGCTGCTCCAGTAGTCCCAGCACCTGTTACGCCAACAATCACAAAAGGAAACAAAAAGTATAGCAAAGTTGTAACAACAAGACCTATCATCACAGCGTGTGGTAACTGTTTTACTTTTTTTCCAAGCACATCCTTCATATCAGGAATTATTCCAATTCCTCCAAGAGCAAAAAGAATAACACCATATGGAACAAAAATTTCCTTAAAATTTACACCTGCTAAATTACTTATTTGAACATGTGGAAGTGCTGTGGCAATAATAAATAAAAATAAAGTCAATAATACAATAATGATTCCTATCTCAAGTTTTGAAGCAAATTTTAATCCTCTAAATATAAAATACGCTGCAACAACAAACAGCAAGCAGGAATAAACAAACTCAGAGCCATGAAACACAGGAGATAAAAAAGTATTTAAAAATTTTCCTCCAACTAACAAATATGCTAGCAATGCCCCCCATGTACTTAGGGCAAATGCAATCAATCCAAGCCACGCCGCCCTTTGACCAAGATAATATCGAATATACCCAACCACCCTGTGTTTCCCAGGAGTTTGTAAAACTACCTCAGTAAACATTAACTGCATAGCAGCCATAAAACCAGCAAGAACAACTAAAACAAGTGCACCTACCACAAACCCGCTTTGTGCAAACGCATATGGCAAACCAAAAACACCAACGCCTACAATCGCGCCTATTAGCATTCCTACGGCCCGCCAAAATTGTATATTTGGATGAATCATCGTCTTGATATTAATTTGCCTCTGCCACTCTACCACTTCAACACTCTTCCGCCCTCGTATTTATGCACTTCTACTCCCCAATTATACCACACTTTACAGCTTGATTGATTCACAAAGCATGATAAGATGTCCGTACAATAAATATGCCTGAAAAGATACCGCCACAAAATCTAGAGGCCGAACAGTGTTTGCTTGGAAGCCTTTTAATTGATAAAGATGCAATGATTAAAATTGCCGATGTATTGCATTCATCAGATTTTTACAGAGATTCAAATAGAATCATCCATGAGACCATGCTGGAATTATACGAAAAACATGCCCCTATTGATCTATTGTCTCTAGGCAATAGACTTGAAGAAAGAGGATTGTTACAAAAAATTGGGGGCAGGGCTTATCTTGTTGAACTTTCAAATGCCATACCTACATCAGCACACATAATTCATTACGCTGAAATTGTACAAAAAAAAGCAACACTGCGTAGGTTGCTTAGTGCAGCTAGCAACATTACACACCTTGGCTATGATGAAGAATCTGATATTGAAGGAATTCTTGATGAAGCAGAAAGAACTCTCTTTAATGTTTCACAAAAATTTTCAAAGAATTCTTTTGTCCCAATAAGAAGTATTCTTTCTGATGCTTTTGAAAGAATTGATGAATTACATAAAAACAAAGGGAAATTAAGAGGAATGCCAACAGGATTTGCTGAGCTTGATAGCTTGTTGGCAGGAATGCAAAACTCTGACTTATTAATTCTTGCAGCAAGACCTTCTGTTGGTAAAACAAGTCTTGCACTTGATATCGCAAGGCATGCCGCAAAAAAAGGAAGCCTGCCTGTGGCACTTTTTTCACTTGAAATGTCAAAGGAACAGCTTGTAGACAGAATGATTTGTGCTGAAGCAAATGTTGATTTGTGGAAACTTAGAACAGGAAGGCTCTCTGATCGCGAAGATGATTTCCCAAAAATTGGAAATGCGCTTGGCGTTTTATCTGAAGCACCAATTCACATTGATGACTCTGCTAACCTAAACGTAATGGAACTTCGCACAAAAGCAAGAAGACTTAAAGCTGAGCATGGGCTTGGCCTTATCATTATTGATTACTTACAGCTCATGGAAGGCAGGGGTAAAAGCACAAGCGACAATCGCGTTCAGGAAGTTGCTGAAATTTCCCGTGGCCTAAAGCAAATTGCAAAAGAGTTAAATATTCCTGTTCTTGCGCTTGCACAGTTGTCGCGTGCTGTTGAAATGAATAAGCCGGCCATTCCTCGACTTTCACATTTGCGAGACTCTGGTTCAATTGAGCAGCATGCAGACGTTGTAATGTTTATCTACAGAAAATCATCTGATAGAAATTACCAAAAAGATGACATACCTCCTGAAGAAAGAAACGTTGCAGAAATACATATTGCAAAACACAGAAACGGACCAACTGGAATTGTAAGACTGTTCTTTGATGAACGAAGAACATCTTTTAAAAGTATTGAAAGGCGAATGAGCCCTCAAGTATTTCAGCCAAATCAAAAAGCACCAGCACCTCAAGTAGACACTTCAAATTTAGCACCTCCACCACTTGAAGCTCCTCCAGAGGGGATTGATTCAAACTCTAATAATTAGATAAAATAATTGCACGATAAGGGGTTCCTTTTGAGGATCTTGGGTCCTGCCACCCAATATCCATTCGTCCGTGGTTCCCGGTACTGTTGGAACGTTCAAAAGTACCGGGAACCACACGAGCGCGTGAAACAATCGGACGCCATAAATGGCGTCCCTATCACATCTTGTTCATCGGACGCCATAAATGGCGTCCCTACATCAATTAATAAATCAAATATGTTCAACAAACTTAAAGCAATCAAAGACCTTCGTTCACAAGCTAAAAAAATGCAAAATGCTTTTGATGATATTATGGCAATTGGTTCAGCTCAAGGCGGAAAAATACAAGTAACAATAAATGGAAATCAAAAAATTGTTGCTGTTTCAATTAATAATGAAATACTTGGTGATAAAGAAAAACTTGAAAATGGTTTCAAAGATGCAGTAAACGATGCACAAAAACGTATTCAAAAAGACATGGCCTCAACAATGAAAGATATGGGTGGGCTGGATGCTTTGAAAAACATGGGGATGTAAACAGAAATGTCATTGCGAGCGACCAGAGGGAGCGAAGCCCAGCTGAGCTGACCGAAGCAATTTTCTTTCACTGTCATTCTGAACCTCACGAAGTGAGGTGAAGAATCTCATTGCTGAACAATGGGATACCCGCCAGACCGACTGCTATCAGTCTGTCGGGCTGGCTTCGGCCGTTAGGCCTCAGGATGACAATTAAAAAAGATTGCTTTGGCCTAAAGGCCTCGCAATGACAGGAACGATTCTATGCGTAAATTTCCTGATTCAATTCAAAATGCAATGGCGTCATTATCAAGACTGCCTGGCGTTGGGCCAAAAACAGCCCTGCGCTATGTTTTTTATTTACTTAAACAACCTAAAACCGATCTTGAAATACTTGCAAAAAATATTATAGACCTTACAACAAACATCAAGGTTTGCAATACTTGCTACACATATTCTGAACATGATATATGCGAAATCTGTTGTGACCAAAGGCGCGACAGATCGATTGTATGCGTTGTAGAAGAATCAAGAGATATTTCAACAATTGAATCCACTGATTTGTATAAAGGTCATTACCATGTTTTGGGTGGAATTTTAAATCCTATTGAAGGAATGACAACAGACACACTTCGAATAAATGAACTCATAAAAAAAATTAAATTGGACAATCAGATTAAAGAAATTATATTAGCCTTTTCTCCTGACATACATGGTGAAACAACAATCATGTATCTTACAAAAACAATAAAACCTCTTAATGTAAAAATCACAAGACTTGCAAGAGGACTCCCTATCGGCGCATCACTTGAATACGCAGATGAAATTACTCTTGGAGATGCACTCAAGGGCAGACATGAAACCGTATAATTAAAAACCACTGGTCTGAGTTGTGACACAGCGGTGAGATGAGTGGTCGCGGGGCTTTTGTTTCAAAAGGACTTTTTCAGACCTGGGCTTTCATCATGGTTAATTGGATTAAGCGACCATGTTGTATAATACAGATCTGCATGAACTGTATTCCCGAGCTTTATGCTCGAAGTCCACGGACTCAAGTAGGCACACTGTATCGATAACCTCAAAAGAGGATTGTTGATACTCCGTATGCTCGAGACAACATACGGAATTTTGCAGAGACAAGAGCAGGAATTAATGAACCTTGCAAGAAAACCACTGAGGTAGGTTTTGTCTCGATGTGGATGCAGAGATCTGCTATTCCCAACTTAACACGACCAGACAGATTGTCAAGTAAAAAAAGACCGCGGGTTACGCGGTTATTTTTTCAATCTTTATTTTTGTGAAAGGCTGTCTGTGCCCAACATGTCTTCTATATCGAACTTTTGGCTTGTATTTTACAACCAAAACCTTTTTATCACGATCGTGTTCTACGACTGTAGCTGTTACCTTTGCACCGCTTACATGTGGTGCACCAACTTTAACATTCTCCCCTTTTTCATCGGCAATAAGCAATGCGTCAAAATCAATGCTTTTACCAATTTCAGCTTCAAGCAATTCTATTTTTAACTCTTGCCCTTCTTTTACAAGGTATTGCTTTCCGCCAGTATTTATTACTGCAAACATATGTTCCCGCGGCTCCTTTATATCTCATGCGGAAGGCTCCTACCGTCGAAAAGCAATGGTGGTAGGAAAACCTTCTGCTACATCGCGAATTATTGATGTAGCGGAACCCTTTAGGGTTCCAACAAGACAAGTGTGCCTGCGAATTAATTGTTTAAATAGTAACGAGAGTTTACATTCATTCAAATCTGATGTCAAGTATATCACCAACCTTTACTCCATGATTATCAACAAATCCTGATTTTACCTCAAGAACACGATTAATGGGCACGCTTGACTCATGTAATGTTTCCACGGGATCCTCGGGTTGAAGCCCTTGCTCAAAACCAACAATTGTATTGCCATCTACCCAAATCATATCAATTGACAACTTCATATCCCTCATGACAAAACTCCGAAGCTTTTTGTCTGAAAATAAAAACAACATCCCTTGATTATCAGCTATTTCTTCTGTGCCTGAGAAACCCCGATAACGCAACTCGTCTGTATCAGCAATCTCAACATTCACAACAAACCCATTTGGCAAAACAACTTTCGGTCCGTCTGCCCAAATATATTCAGTCGCAACGACTGCCACAATTAGAATAATCAAAAATATAATTAACTTTTTAAGATTCATAATTCCTTTTCTCATGTGAAACTACAACTGAAGCAGTAATTACCATTACTACAACCAAAATGATCAAAGCGATCATTTTTTCTTTACTTTGCAAAAATAAAGCTGTTGCTCCAAACACTGAAGCAACAATAACATAAACAAGTACAATGCGTTTTTGACTCCACCCAATATCATAGAGCCTGTGATGCAAATGCTTTCTGTCTCCATGAATCATTTGTTTGACACCTCCGTTTGATAATCTTCGCACTACAATCCACACAACGTCTAATATTGGAATTCCTAAAACCAGCAAAGCTGTAGCTAATTTTCCACCAGATATTACAGCCAAAACACCGAGAAGATAACCAACAAAAGTACTTCCCCCTTCTCCTAAAAACAATTTCGCAGGATGAATATTCCAAAACAAAAAACCAATAAGTGCTCCGATTGAAACAGCAGACAACAAAGCCACATCTGGTTGAAAATATGCAACTGTTAAAGCCAGAAGCATTATCATAGTCGCACCAATAGTACTAACACCTGTAGCAAGTCCATCTAAACCATCTAAAAATTTTGTTGTATACATAACAACCATTAACCAAACAAACACTAAAATGTCTGACTGCCAGCTTCCAAGAAATATTACTCCACCAAAAGGATTTGTTAGCTTTTCAATTTCAATTCCAAATAAAATTGCGCACAACGCAGCCAGCACTGGAGCTACTATTGTAATCTTTGGAGGTAAACGATAACGATCGTCCAGATATCCTCCAATCATTAAAACAACTCCGCCTACCAAAAAACCCATGTAATGCACAGGCATAATTTCTCCACCAGTTAAAACATTGCTTGTAATAATAAGAACAATTACAATAATCGCAATTGAAAAAAATATTGCATTCCCACCAAGAAGTGGTGTTGGCTTTTTATGAATTTTATTTTCTGAAACCTCAGGCTTATCAATAATACAAAATCTGTTAGCTGTCTTTCGTAATAATCCAGACAAAATAAAAGATAGTGCAAAAGCAATAATCCCCCAAAATAATAATAAATACATCATAAGCAAATTAGTGAATATAAATCGTCAAAATTTAACCCGCTCTTTTCTGCAACTATTTTAACAATATCTTCAGAATTAACCAACTTATCAACCCGTCTTGTATTATAAATTCTTGTAGCCGCGCGTTGACAAATATCAATGGCCTTGCTTGGTAAATAAGTATCAAGCAAATATCTGTCTGATAAAACAACAACCTGCTTTAAAACCTTATATGAAAAGTAAGCGCCAGTTTGCTTTTCAATCTCCCATGTTTTTAACCCAATAATACGCACGGCGTCATTAGTTTCAGGTTCACTTATTGTTACAACTTCATACATTTGATCAATCAAGTCTTTTTCAGGATCTTCAATACTTTCAAGAATAGATACTGAATCATCTTGGATCTCGTTTCTGATAACTTTAATAATAGAAGTTTTCCCAACTCCATGAGGTCCAACAAGAGTTATTTTTTTTCTGCCACTTTGAACAATCTTGAAAACATACTCTAATTCACTTTCTCGATTTATTAATTCATTTGGATCTGCATGTTTATTTTGGATCCACTTGCATGCATTAATAACATCACCCAACGGAAGGCCATGTGCTTCAAACAGTTTGTGCAATGTTGTGTTTTGACTAATGATAGTTATAAAAATATCAAAAACATCAACGCTTTGTGCATATCGCTCAACTGCTAAAATAAATGCATTTAAAAGAGCTTGATCCAAAACAATAATAACTTCTGAAGCCTCTGCACTTTTTTTAATTTGATCAGCTTTTATATTTATTCTCTCAAAAAATTCATTAATTCTTTCACTTTCAAATAAACTAATAAACAATCCTTTTGACAAAATACATTCCTGAACGTCTTGATCAAAAAAAGACGCAATAGAAATATTCTTGCGTGACTGCTCAACTGGAACAATTTGCAATTTTTCATTGCAATTCAAAAGCTCAGGCATGCAAACAGGATTTGTTTTTGTCAGTTTGCCAATTACACCTCTTTGTATAGTTTTAAATGACGCCTCATCAAAATTGTCAGGACAAACATAAGCATAATCACCTACTTGAACTCCTTGTTGAAAATTCCCTTCGCTTTCACCTTCTGGCATATTATGTTATTGAATCCCTTATTTTTTCCATCATCTGTAAATAAAAACGAACATTATGCATTGTGCAAAGGCGATACGCAAGCATTTCATCAACTGAAAATAAATGGCGGATATATGCTCGCGATACTGTATTGCACGCTTCGCAGTCGCAGTGCTTATCAATCGGATCCTGAGAAAATTTATGCTCTTCGTTTGTTATTAAAACCTTAGAATAAAGATCAATTGGATTTTTGCTCCAATCAACTGTGCTTGGGTCTTGATCCCAAACAAAGAGAGTTCCGTGTCGCGCGTTTCTTGTGGGAATAACACAGTCAAACATATCAATTCCACAATTCACATAATACACAATCTCCTCAGGCATTCCTGCACCCATAAAATATCTAGGCTTATCCTCTGGCAATTTGTCTGCAACAAACTGAGCAAGACGATAAGTATCTTCACGTGAGTCCCCCACGGCTAACCCCCCTATCGCATATCCATCAAAGCCAATATCAAGAAGGCCTTCCACACCTGTCATTGCGAGGAGGAGCAAAGCGACGACGAAGCAATCTCCTCAATCAAGAAGATTGCTTCGCTCCCTTTGGTCGCTCGAAATGACAGGCAGTTATTTGGAATCGTACAGGGCGGTACGCACGAAGGTCTTCGTCAGCAATCAATCGATGGCCTTATCAGCATCGGTTTTGACGGTTACGCTATAGGCGGTTTAGCAGTAGGGGAGTCACGCGAAGATACTTATCGTCTTGCTCAGTTTGTTGCAGACAAATTGCCCGAGGATAAGCCTAGATATTTTATGGGTGCAGGAATGCCTGAGGAGATTGTGTATTATGTGAATTGTGGAATTGATATGTTTGACTGTG
>JBDRLV010000009.1:0-11526 GCA_043812755.1 Patescibacteria group bacterium
TATTTATGGTGGGTGGTCATACATGATTTCAAGAGGGGACAAGATAAAGGTTGATAAGGCAGTCAAGATTTTAACAAATGCTGTTATTGGTCTTTTGATTATTTTATCTTCATTTATTATTACAACATTCATTATCAATGCCCTTACAAAAAGGGGCCAGAGTCAATCAATAGTTCAGGAAAGAGCCAAAAGATATTTTGAGCCACTTTCAGGAGCGTTGGGTGCTGGAGTGATTAATGATCATTATCCACCTCGTGGTGCAGTTGAGATGCCTCGTAATGTAAATATTTTTGTAACCTTTAAAGTTCCTATTGATCCGGCAACGATTATTGATGGATACAAAGAAGAACTTGGTGAAAATGAGGAGCAGTCTGTAAATTTAAAAACTTCAAATATAAAAATTTATAAAACAGCCGATGGTGCAGGTGATGCACTTGCGAGTGATCAGGTAAGAACTTATGTAAGTGAAGATAAACAAACTTTTGTTTTTGTACCAAGGAGTTTTTTGGGAAGTAGCGTAACTGACACAAATTATACAGTGAGCTTGGGGCCTGGAATAAGAAAAACTGACGGTGCCTCTGCTTTTGTTTCAGGTGGTAGATATGAATCAGAAAATGGGTATGAATGGATTTTTGAGGTTTCAACTGATCTTGACCTTGAACCACCAAAAGTTGTGTCAGTTATTCCAAAAGCAGGAGAAACAGAGGAGCGCAATACAATTGTTGCAATTACTTTTTCAGAGGCAATGAATCCAATAATGGCTTCAGGATCTTATATTCCTTCAGAAGGGAAGTTATTTAATATTATTAGAGTAAATGATAATACAGTTGCAGATTCACCTGCAATAGTTGAGGGCTCGTTTGTAATAAGTAATGGATACAAAACAGTAGATTTTGTTTCAACAGATAAGTGTGGTGTGGACCCTTGTGGGAATGATATTTATTGTTTGCCAGCTGATGCATCCCTTGGTGTTAATGCAAAAGCTGCAAAATTAGATTCACCACTTGAAATTCCACCTAATCCTCAAGCAGATTTAAGTGCAGGCATGTACAATGGTTTAGTTGATGCATCTGGGAATTCTTTTAATGGTAATGGAAATACAACAACTCGTGAGTCGCTATTGATAGCTGGATATTCTAATACGTCAGCAGTTGGAGAAACAGAGTCTGATATTGATAAAATTATTCAGAAAGTTGGAACTGACACTGGATTTGCTGAAGGTGAAGTTGTTGATGGTTATGATTGGTCGTTTGCAACAAATAATAATATTAATACAACTCCACCAAACATTACCGGGCTATCACCTACACTTTTTGGTGAAGATGTACTAGAAGAACAAGATGTAGAAATTACTTTTAGTGGTTTGCTTTTCCCAAGAACAGTTAATTCAGACAATATTCAAATTTGGCCAGTACCGCTTTATCCATTTTGGTTTGTGAATAGTTTAGATGGTGAGATTGTTTCAAAGATAACTATCAAACACGCTGCAATGATTTCAAAAGAAGACGGTGGGCATGGGTATATGCCAACAATAACCCAAGGTGTACGAAGTAAGAATCAGATCTGTATGGTGCCAGCAAAAGGTCCAGGGAAAATAGGAAAAACACTTGGGGAGTGCGGTGTGAATGACACAAGTCCTAATTGTTGTGCTGAAATACTTGGTGTTGATGAAGCAACAGGAGGGATAACAACAACAAAGAACCAGAAGGCACAGGTTGGGCCATGTAGCCCACCGCTTTGAAATTTCTAATTTCTAATGCCTAATGAATTTTTAAATCTCAATGATCGAATTAGACATTAAATTATTGGACATTGATTAGTCAATAGACATCAGTTATTAGTCATTATGAGAATTTAGTAATCAATACATGAGCAGAAAAAAAATATTTATTTCAGCAGGATTAGTTAGCGCTTTGGCAGTGCTGGCAGTTTTGTTTATTGTTCACCCAACAATGGCTGGTGAAACAGAAAGTTTTGCTCAACAAGCAGGTCTTTCAACGCAAGGAGATATAAAATTGATCGTTGCAAGGCTCATAAGAACCTTTCTTGGGTTTTTAGGGATTTTAGCTATTGTTATTATAATAGCAGGCGGATTCATGTACATGACTGCCCACGGCGATCAAGAGCGTGTTAAAAAGGCTAGGCAAATACTTATCAATGGTTTAATTGGGCTTGTAATTGTTTTAATGTCATTTACAATTGCGCATTTTGTTGTGAAAAGTGTTGCTGGTGCAACAGGTGGTACAACAGAGTGCATTGGACCAAATTGTGAGGATTGTACTGGTCCAGACTGTAATAGTTTTGATCCAAGATATAAACATTTTGTTTTAAAATCGTTCAATTCACAATGTGCAAATACAATAAGAAATTTTCAACCGCAGTTTATTTTTTCAAAAAATGTAGATCGAAGTACGGTTTTACCTGATGGAATTGTGATTAAATATCTTGATGATAATGGCACAACACAGCGTGTTGATGGGTCATTAGCGATTGTTGGAAATGTTGTAACATTTACTCCAACCGAGTTATGTGGTGAAGGTTATCCAGGTGCTCATTGTTTTAATGCAGGTGGGCGATATGAGGTTAAAGTAAGCTCATCAATAAAGAGCGCAACTGGAAATAAAACATTGCAGTGTGATATTTATAATAAGTGTGATTTTGATTTTAAAGCAGGAGACATTGTTGATACACAGGCACCAGATGTTGTCATGGATTCTCCAGACAATGGCATGAGGATTATTCGTGGTGGAGTAGAGCAGTTGCATGCCATTACTTATGATGATGCTGGTGCTTCAATGGTGGATTTTAAAGTTAATACTTCAACGATTTTTACCTCAGGGAATGATTTTAGTACTCCAAATGGGTTTACTTCAGTAGCTCCATATGATGGGTTGTTTGAAACTTTGTTTTTTACAGATCCGAACCAAGAGTGGAATACACGAAATGAAGCGGATATAAATAAAATTTATAGACTATCAGCAACGGGTTATGATTGTGCAGGTAATCAAACAACATCCGCACCAGTAAGTGTTTTGTTGCGTGGTGAAACATGTGGTAATGGTATTCAAGATGCAGATTTGGGGGAAACAGATGTTGATTGTGGGGGTGATGAAAATGGGGACTATTATTGCGGTGCCTGTGATTGCGATCCAGATGTAGAAACATGTCCAACCTGTTCCAATCATTATGATTGTGCGGGTGGGTATTGTAATCCACTTACAAACGCTTGCGAATCGCGTCCTGTGATTAAGCGCGTTTCTCCAGGGGATGGTGCACCGAAAAACATTATTTCAATATTAGGAGAAGGTTTTGGTAATCAAGTTGGAGAATTGTTGTTTTTGCCAGCAGTGCAGGCACAAGCACCAGATTGTAATAAAGACGGATGGTGGAGCAGGAATCAGATCCTTGTTACAGTTCCAGAATTGAGTGAGGGTGTAAGAAGCGGTGCATTAACCATCACAACTTTCAATGGCAAAACTGATTCAACTGATGATGATTGGGGTCCGTTTATTTTAGATTTTCAAGTTAGTCAAATTGTAAGGCCTGGAATTTGTGAGCTAACGCCTCCTGCGCAGGAGTATAGTCAGCCAATGACAATTTCTGGAATTAATTTTAATGATGCCCAGAGTAGTTCAGTAGTATATATAGGAGATACAAACCCAACAATAAACAGTTGGGGGCAAACAGAAATTTCCTCAACAGTACCAATAATGGGGGAAGGAACATATGCAACACAGGTTTATGTTGGTAATGATCTTTGCAAAATAAGCAGAGGCCCTTGCGTTGATAATGATGATTGTCCAACTGCCGGTGATGAATGTGAGGCTCAAAGAGAGGGTTCAAATGAAGTTTTGTTTAATCTTCTTTCTCCAACTGCTGGAAGTTATCCTGAAATTCAAGAAATAATAAGCGGATGGAAAGCATGTGAAATAAGTAATGAATTTTGTAATACTGATGCTGATTGCGATACCACCCTTACGCCTGTTGAAACATGCGTGGCTCAGGATGCTTGGGGTCCATCAGGGCAGTATATTACTATTAAAGGTGTAAATTTTGGTGGTACGCTTGGAAGTGTTTGGTTTTTAAATCCAGACGATGATCTAAGGGCGCTTGGGGATGTTGAGTTCCCTGATTATTGTGATGCCTTTGATCAATGGCATGAGGAAAGTGTTATTGTGAAAGTTCCAAGGTTTTATAATAGTGTTGGGAACGGCAATGTTATAATGCCAGTTGCTAATGACAAGAACCATGTAGTATTTGTTGAAAGACATGATGCTGTTAGATCAAATGAAAAGAGCTTTAGAATTATAATGGGCGTTCCAACTCCTGGTATTTGTGCAATAGATCCTGTTTCAGGGCCTGTTCAAACTCCTGTAACACTTTATGGAGAAGCTTTTGGGTCAACACAAGGGCAGGTGTTCATGTATTCAGGGCTAGATTCTTCAGGAGTTCCACAATATACACCTATTCCAGAAGGTTCAATGACTGATTGGAATAATGGAGATATTGAATTTGACACAATTAGTTCTGCGCAAACTGGGCCTGTGTATTTAACAAATTCATCAAATGTAAATTCTAACCCAGTTGATTTCAAAGTTGGGGATTGTAATAAAGCAGAAGATAAAATTGAGTGTGGTGATGGGACACAGTGTTGTAGTGATGGAACATGTAGTAGCTCGTGTTTAGCCAATGATGGAAAAGCAACTTATAGTTATCTATTTTCAACATCAAAAATTCCAAAAGTTCCTTATGTTTTGCAAGCATGTGACCCAGAGGCAAGCGTTGTTTCTCCATCTCCTTCTACACTCTGGTCATCTGACGTTTGTTTAAACTCTGTAATTACAGCTACTTTTTCAGAGGCAATGAAGCAAGATTCAATTAATAGCAACAGTGTAAAAGTTTACACATGTGATTCAATTGAAAATGATCGTTGTTCTGGTGCAAGTGAGGCTACTGGGTCGTTTATTTCAAAAGGAGACATTTCATTTACTTGGGCACCAAGCGCTGGAACAATGGCTCCAAATGCATTTTATTATATTGAGCTATTGGGCGGTCAAGAAGTTAATGCCATAAAGTCAGTTGAGGGTATTCCACTTGGAATTACTTATTCTTGGTTTTTCAATACTGGCGGAGTTGAAAGTCACTGTCAGATAGGAAATATCATCGTGGTTCCTGGGCAATATACAGCCAGTGAACAGTTTCAAGAGATTGATTATTTGGCCATGCCACTTGCAGCAGAGGATGAGTGTATTGTTGTAAGTTGCCAAGGACAGACGCTATATTGGGGTTCGTCAAGCGAAGATCATGCAACACTTGATCCAGAGGTAACAAATAATATTTGTGCTAGTACTGCAACAGCATTTAGAGAAATACCAGAGGTGGATATTACAGCAGAAACGAATATTGCAACAGATGATGTTTATGGTTTAGCAAAAAATTTGGGCGGAATGCGCCTAGAGTTGGTTGATAATTCAATTTTTACAATGAATCCAGAGTTTGGTTTAGAATTATCAAGCGATTTCCCAATTTTTGTTGAAGCTGCTGGGGTGGGCATTCCATTGGATGATAAAGAAATTCAGTTTTCATATAATGATAGGATTTTAGGATTTGAAGATGGAACAAAGATTTACAGAGATGATTTAGCTATTGAATTAGCTGGTGGAATTCAAATTCCTTTTTCACAAGAAATACCAACCGATACAACACTTCCTTTTGAAATTACATACAGGCAAAATAACAGAATGAATATTTTATATACAAGAGAAGATGGAAGTGTTAATGAAATAAGAATATATTCAGAAAATTATTTTTCAGGGCACGCAATGCTGGTAATTTATAATGAGAGTTATCAAAATCGATATTATTTCAATAAAGAGTCTGCTGGTTTTATAGAATATGAAACTGGTAATTTATACAATTGGATTTTTTATTTCCCAATAGCTGGGAATACCAGTGGTATTTCTATTTCAAATGGGGTATCTCCATATATTCAAATCCGGATTCGACCAGACGGTTCTGGTTATGTAAATAAAGAATTTGCTGTCCAAAAGTTTGATAATTTCATCAACGAACTACCAGATGTGTCAAGTGTGTCTGGAACTGGAGAGCTTGAGATTGCTTTTACTCCACCTGATGTGATCGGCAAGTGGCCGGCTTGTAATGCAGCATGTGTAAATGCAGCAGTCGGCGCAACATTTAATGTGCCCATGAAAGAGTCCATGCTCACTGAGTCAAACATTACGATTGAGAAATGTGAAAAAGGCACAGTTAATGAGGAAACCAAAACATGCACTGTTGTTACATCACCTTTAGATTATTTTGATGATGCAAATATTGAGCTTGTAACCGAAACAGATGTTGATGAAAGAATTTTAGATACAGTGGCTCGCGAGTTTATTATTTCTCCAAAAATAAATTTTGATAAAAATTCAATATATAAAGTGACTATTAAGCCTGAGGTTCAGTCTTTGAGTGGAAAAGAACTCAGAGAACTTTACTCAGCAGGATACAGTTGGATTTTTAGAACAAAAGACAGTGATATTGCTTGCACAGCAGATAGAGTTGATGTGCGTCCTAGCTATGCTCAAAAAGATAGGGTTGGTGAAACACAAGAGTTTTATGGGTTCCCATTTGGGGCTCCTGATTCATGTGCGATTAATGGGCAAATGCTAAAGGCAACCGATGTGGTATGGGGAACATGGACAGCGACTGATGATCCAAACGCAGTGGGTGCAATTGATTCTTCAGATACTTCTGAAATTGTTGCTTCTTTAATGCTTAATGGCAGATTTCCATATTCACAAGCTGTTCCTCAAGAATGCTCTTCAAAGTGCTTGAATACAGGGACTTCGATCTCATTGACAGATGATATTTGCGGTGATGGGGTAGTTTCTGGAAATGAAGAATGTGATGTTGCGATTGCAGGGACAACAAATTGTTCAGATGTTTGTTTGCATGAACCAGTAACAAGCGCTTGTGAATTTACCTGTGGTGGAGCAACTGATGGTTTGGCTTGTACACCAACAGTTACAACATGTACGCTTGTGGATGGTGTTGCTGTGTGTGATAGTGGTGTGTGTGAGGGGACAGCTAGCTGTCAGCCGGTAGATCCAGTTTGTTGTGGAAATGGAAGAATAGATTCAGGGGAAGAATGTGATGACTGGAATTCTGCAGATGGGGATGCTTGTACTTCACAATGCATGAATGCAGGTACATATGCAGGCATGGCAATGATTTGTAATGAAGCAACAGATGATCCAGTAAACATTGAACATTCTGACCGCGGTGGAGAGGAATGTTGGGATGGTAATTTGGAAAATGGGGACGGATGCTCTTCTTCGTGTTTGCGTGAGGGTTCAATCCCAGCTGATCAAGTTTATGCTGTCTGTGGTGGAAAAGCACCTCGAAATAGCGCACTATCAACCAATGTTGAACCAGGCGAAGATTGTGATGGTGAAGTTGGGTGCTCAGCGTCCTGTCAACATATTGGTACTTCAGCTTGTGTAAAACGATGTGGAGGTTCAGCCACAGGCAAAAATTGTAATTTTGACACTGAATGTGATGCAGGCGTTTCATGCAGTCCAATAAATACGCCTTGTTGTGGAAATACAATTAAAGAAGATGGTGAAGATTGTGATGATGGAAATAGTAAGAGTGGAGATGGGTGTTCAACCATGTGTTTGAATGAGGGTTCAAACATGCTCTATACAGTTCCTTCTATATGTGGGAACGGTGGAGATTTTGAAACAGGAGAGGAATGCGAAGCACCAACAACAGATGGCGATATACTTGTTGGCCCACGAAGCATAGCAATTATTCAGCCGGGTGCTGTGTTTGAAACACATATTTCATCAATAGCTCCTGTTGGTAATTTTGCCACTTCAAAGATTACAGCTTATGCAGATTCTGCTTCTGGAAGCGCAAAGTTAGCACTGTCTTGTAGCTGTTCTACAGATGAATCTTGTGGAGAAGTTGAAACTTTTGGGTGTGGCAAAGGAAATTGCTGTTTGAACAGACCAAAACAAATTGATACATATCCAACTGACACTGCCACTGGTGTTTGTAGAAACACAGCAGTATCAGTAACTTTTAGCGAAGAATTGGATACGAATTCATTTGGTAGTAAAGATTCACCAAATATTTATTTGAAATTAGTTACACTTGCAGATGGAAGTACTCCAAACATAAGTACATGCCCTCATGAATGGCAGAAGTTGGCGTCTGCAAATAATGGTTTATTTGCTCGCGTAATGGGTTGGTTGAGTCGTGGGCTTGATAGATTGATTGGAACTCCTGTAAGTGCTCAAGGTGATGAAGAGTGCTTGGTGCCAGTTATTTCTTATGATCAAATAAGAATGAAAGGTACATTAAGCAGAGGTGGAGTTGATTACACCAGTTGGAATGATGTTTCGTTTAGATTTAATTCTGTGCTTGCTCCTGACGCAGATTATCAAACAGTGATAGTTGGAGATGATAATATTTCAGATGATATAAAAAATGGATTACTTAGTCTTTATAATGTAAGTATGGATGTTACAGCTCCAGATGGAATTGTTGCATCATTTACAACGCGCCCCCTAACAGATACAGATGATGGCATTTGCAAGGTTGATGAAGTAACAGCCACTGACACAGGGAAGATTCATAAAGCAGTTTATGAGGATGCAAGTCCAAACAGATTCTCAAAAACAGCAGAAGAGCACCTACTCATAGCAAAAGCATTTTCTAATGCTGGAGGTACTGGGCCTGCTCAAGAGATTCAGCCAACAATAGCTTATGATTGGTCATGGGTTTGGAATTCTTCTATCCGTGATTCAAGATCTAATAATGTAGTGCGCATGAATATGGACGACTCTGATGCTGTGTGTGGATCAGACACAGATGGCGATGGGCTAGGAGATGACTGTGATCACAAATCAAGCGCGTTTGCTGCAGGAAGCGAAGGAGAGGAAAAAGCAATTGCTGCAGCCTTGGTTCCACATCCAGAAATTCTTGGTGAGGAAAAATTTGTTGTTGGATTTGCTGATATGAGTGCAATTTTATGTGAAAATCCATGGCCTGCAATAGGCAACTTTGCTGATACAAGAGGTAATGTAAACCTTCCTGCTGGAGCGATTGAAGGTGATCCTATTTATACAAACTTCGGATTCCATTATTGTCGTGATAATGCAGGTCAAAGATTATTACCTACGATGAATGTTAACATGGTTGAGCCAAGAATTGATGACTTAGATATTTTGCGTGAGTTCTTGTTTGTGATACCTACTACAAAAGATGCATTGGGCGTAAGGATTTTGAGGAACCCTGCTGACACCACAGGCGCAAGGCCTTACCTTGCACCAGAGCAGTGGTATGCACAACAAGGTTTTGGATCAGCACCAGCTCGCACAACTGTAAATGGTTATGAGGCATTACAAAGTGGTACAACACTCTATGTGTTTGCTGTAAATAAACAAGGTCCTGATGCAGATCATTTGAGTATCTATCAGAATATTTACGCGATTTCTTATAACCCTGACGCGACTGAAAAATCAAAACAAATTTTTGAACAAATAATTAGAAATTGGAAATTTAATACAAATACAGATGAGATTACAGACATAAACTTGTGTTCAGATGGAGACACATATATTCAAGATGCCGAAGGTGGATTTGTTGAATGCACATGGGATGGTCAGTGCGGAGCAGGGAATGTATGTGAATCAGAAAAGAGTAAACTTGCACGTGATTACAAGCGCATTCTTGATTTACAAAGATTGCGTACAACGCTAGATGGCAAAATCGCAACAGGTACTGGTTTGCCAAAATTAGATGAAGGATCCTTTATTCGTGGAAGAAGCATCAGCAAGTGGCCAAGTTGGAGCGCTGAGCTTTCTAATAATTTAGGGACAGCATTGCCTACGGATCCTATTAATCAATTCATAGGTTGTGGAGCATTTGATTCAATTACGGATTTTGTTGCGCCAACAAAAGGTGGTACAGAAACAGATGATGCTTATAATGCACGAGTGGCAGAAGCACGCGCAAGCGCTGTTGCTAGCAGACAATCATCTATCAAACTTGATCCTCAAACCTGTTTTGCAGGAACCACTGGAGAGTTCTCTTGTTCTGAGGGTTCTCTGATTTACGGCTTCCGCAGTACACAAAGCGATCGTGATCAATATGATGTGTACATGACATTTGAAACAGATGAGTCCCTCTGGGCTGAGGAAATTCCAGAGCACAGCTTGGGGCTTTGTCGAGATGATGCAACGTATGGTATTAGTGCTGCCTGTGGCGATGGAATTCTTGGAGAGTATTCAGACGGCACAGCAGAGCTGTGCGAGATTGGCGAAAGTTTTGCCATGCCTTGTACAGATGCAATGGTTTGCAATACATTGAATCCATATTTTTACGGCAAGACTTGTGAAACTGATTATGATTGTAGTTTCTGCAAAGATCCAGCTGAATGCGATCCTGATGATGAAGAGTGTCTAAATTGCGAAATAGAATCTGGAACCTCATGTGATAATGCAACCTCAAGAAAAGTTTGCTCAAATCCAACAGATTTGAAGATGAATGGCAAATCTTGTACTGACATTACTCTTTGTGGAGTAGACGGAACCTGTATAAATGCAAATGGAATGAAGCGACTGTCTTGTGTTGAAGATGGAGATGATACCAGCTCTACATATGGTGAGTGTAGATTTAACACGGTTTTAGAATCAACAAATGTGTGCATGCCTTTGACATGTGGCAATGGTGTAGTGGACGCAGGAGAAAAATGCGATGAAGGATTGTTGAATGGAACGTATGGACATTGCTCTTCCTCTTGTCAATTCACAAACCGCATTTACTGTGGAGATGGATTCTTGGACGCTGATGAACAGTGTGACTGTGGATCAGGATGGACAGACCTTGTGAACTTTGATTTTTTACATGGTGGTGATGGTGAATTTAGTCTTATTTTATCTCCATATTATAGGCGTGTACCAACAAATCCTGTTACATGGGCAGGATTAAATGATTGCTCGCTTCCTAATGGAAAATATGGAGCCTCAACAAGTGGTGCCTCTTGTAGCTTTGATTGTAAATCAGCAGGGCCATACTGCGGTGATCATATCTTAAATGGTGGAGAAATGTGTGATGGCAACAGTCAATCGTGGGCTGGAAAGATTTGTACGGATAATTACACACAGTGTACAGATGATACGGATTGCCCAGGAACAAATACTTGTGGTGTAGCCGGAAGCAATGGGCGTAATGCTTGTAATCCAATTAACCTTTGTAGCAATGACACCTCAAGAAGTTGCACAGCTGATGCGAATTGTTCAGACATAGCATTAAACCCTTCAACAGGATCCTGTATTGCATATCCTTCAGCACGCACACGCAATTGTAATAGTGCAACCTGTACAAGCTGGGCTTCGTGGGGCGCATGTACAACCAATTTTGGTTGCGGAAATGGGGTGAAAGAAGGGGCTGAGCAATGTGATGATGGGGTTATTGGAAGAGCACGAGAAAGAAAAGATAATAATGATGCTTGTC
>JBDRLV010000010.1:0-4363 GCA_043812755.1 Patescibacteria group bacterium
CTCACGACCTTCAGAGATAAAATCCTCTTTATGCCACTCTGCATCAGGAAGAACTCTAACACCAGTTGCAGGATGCACATAAGTCAAAATGCGCTCCCCTGTTTTCCAATGCTTGTTCCACCACCAATTAAAAGTTAACCAAAAACTGGTCATGATGTAATTACGCGTATCCGGATGATAATTCGAAGGCGGGACATTAAACTTTTTGTACCAATCAATTTCCTCTTGAGTCATTTCCCACTTTTCCCCTGTGAGTTCACAAACCCGCTCGCCAGGAGTTGTGGCATCCAAAACGGTTTTTACTTTTGCGTCGAAGTTTGGAGTTTTACTCATATTTTATTTTTACCATTAAAATCGCTCTCTTTTAACCCTGACTGTAACAAAATTGAACGAAAAGTTCCATACGGAATTTCTTTACTGTTTGTTTTAACTATTACATTTCTAGTTGGCTTACCAATTTTTCAATATTTAGCATGAGAGCCTTTTTGAGACACAAAAAAGAAGCCCCTTTCTTTTAGGACTCTTAAAACAAGTCTAAATTGTATTGGTCTAGGCATGCTTTAAACTTAATTGCTCAATAGCCGGCCTTTCAATCTTCTGTATTTTAGAAACAGGCACATCTTCCAAATGCAGTTCAAGGGCTTCCTGCAGTGCATCAAGAGCTTCCTTTTTTGTGCTCCCAAAACTAGAAATTCCTGTATTCAAATTCCAGGAAACATAATGCTTGCCTTCTTTCCAAACAACATTTCTTAAATTGATTGATTTATTCGCCATACTATTTAGATATTACCTTTGAAATCATGCTGTGTCAATCAACTATATTTTTCTATGTATTGAAGATAGCACTCATGACAATATATTTTTTTGTCTGTGTATGTAGGATTCTTTGCATACCACACTTCTTTCCCACACTTTCCACAATCAAACCTATCGTACTGCGCAACATTCACCTCTGCAAGCAGAGCCTTGGCGCGCGCCATAAAGTGTCGATTTGAAAGTGCAATATTCATGCGTTTGTGAAAATCAATTTCTTGCTGGAAGAAAGCAAAACGCCTTCCAATCTCTTTATCAAACACAGGCTTCTTTGTCCACGACTCGTCAATATCAGCCAAGCAATCTGGAACATCCTCAGGATTCAATGAACCCTTTGCAGGCGCATCACCGACAGCTCCAGCCTCAGATGAGTCAAAAACATTTGCATGAATTTTCTGAGCCATGTCTTTATTACATAGCCCCATCATCATTGCTTCGGTAGATTCAAGAAACGCTGACGGGGAATGAGAAGCTGGGAAAAGCTTTCCATATTCTCCCCTATCAAGCATGTTACACTTCAGCTCATCAACACATTTCCAATATTCTTCTTTCTCATACTGCTTATTGAAAATACAAAATTGTTTTCTATTTAATCCAACACAACCAAAACAATTTTCACAGTTACTGCAATGCATACAGTACTCAAGACTTTGACAATCAAACGTTGTATGACAAAATTTACAATTCTGTGATTGAATGCACCCAAGACTATTATAACAATCAGTTGCATTTACTCCTCCATCAACAAACGCACAATTCTCAGAATGATCATATGTAAAATGACACCAGAACAAACCCCTTGTCCCATTTCCGCTTGAATAGCAATAAGAGCAATCTGTACACTTATTCAAATGCTCACCAACACTGTTTTCACAGTGAATGTTAAAACTTTCAGGCCACACTGCTTCATGAACCATTTTTTGAAACTTGGCAAACTGAACCTGAAGATTACTCCTGCATGATAAATCAATTTGCGAAACTCTTTTCTCGTATTCTTCTTTACTTAACTGCTCTCCCCAAAAAACATATTCTGCATTGCGCTTATTAACTGCCCCAAAACAATTCTGACAATTTCTACAATCAAACAAAAACGAACTATTCATGCAGTCATGAGAGTATCGTAAATATTTGCAATTAAATATTCTGTCACTGTGAAGTGTGTTGTAACAATTTGTTACACTATTGCCAAAAAATATCTCACTTGAATTTTCTCCATCAATCATTGCAATTGAAAAAAGCGAGTTTCGCGCCTTGCACCAAAATGTAACAATATCATTTTCATCTGCTTGAGAAAGAATGCTAATTGAATTTACAGGCTCTGTTCTGTTACGTGTTGCCATAACAGGAACAGCGCGCTCTAACTTATAGATCACATCAAAAAAAGGAGTATTTGCATCATAAGGAACTTGAATATTTGAAAAGTCACGATCATGCCATTCTTTATCGGGAAGTACTTTTATACCAGATGCAGGATGCGCACAAGTCAACAACTGCTTTCCAGTTTCTGGATGCTTTTGATACCACCATTGATAACATCCACCATGCGAAGCACTAATCAACATCTTAATGTGAGGCGCATAAGCAGAAGGCGGGACATTAAACTTTTTGTACCAGCCGATTTCCTCTTGCGTCATTTTCCATTTCTCGCCTGTGAGTTCACAAATCCGCTCGCCGGGCTCTAGCGCATCAAGAATAGATTTAATTTTTGTATCGTAGTTTGAAGTTTTGCTCATAAATTAATCTTTGGATTCGTTCATTGTAAAAGCTGGATTGTTACGCAATCTTTCAGCTACATAAGCCGATCCTTTTTTCTTGATACGCCTGTCTAATGTCAGCATAAATTTGGAACCAAGAGTCTTTGCAAGTGTAGACCACATTTTTTTTGAATGCTTAAGTTTTGATTTCGCTCCCGCTTCTTGATTTGCATCGTTATGTGTTTCAAAATACGCATTGAAAAACAAGTGCTTTGGAATCTTCCTAAATAAGATGCTCACTATTTCTTTTTCTGTAGTATAAATATCTGTTTCAAGTCCTGAAATCTCCTCAGCCATTAATTGTGTAACACCTTCATCCAACCACCCAAAATACTCTCTTTTACCTTTTGTTTTTGGCCAGTAAGCCAAGCCTGTTCGCCTTTGTTGTGTACCAACAATTGAATCTTGGTCTTTTTTGTCTCGCGAAACAATTTGCTGTTGTCCAGAAATTGCATGTAACATCTCATGAGAAAAAAACACCTTAAGCCCTTTAAGAATCTCTTCTTCCGACTGACCATCTTCAAACATTTCTCTTGAATGTAGCCTAATAATCTTTTCCGATGCAGTGAAGTATCCTCTTTCGCCCATATCTACTTCTTTCAGAGGGTCTTCTAACTGCACATCAATATCCAACATTCTTTCTTGAACCAACTGTTGATCAATTTCCAATGAATGCTCTTTAATAAAAACATTCAATTCAGCTACAAATACCTCTTTAAGTTTTGGTAATATTTCTTCTTTAAACCTTTCATTGATACGTAAAAAAAGCTCATGATGTGTGCGCAATAATTCTTGAAGAATTTCAGGCGAAAGTTGAATGTCAAGGTTTGCTTGAGTCATTACATGTGCGATTTTAGCGCTTTGAGAAAGCAGCCTGGTGTTTTCGTTTTCAGTCAATAAATCTTCAGTTGTCTCAAATGCCTCTGGATATTTCGTTCGGAACAATTCAGCAGTACCGCCATCCTTTTTTAGGACCTGAGATATCAAAACGGGTAATGGATTTGATCCTCCTTCTATAATTCCAAACTGTTGTACTCCTAACCTCATTCGAGACAGAATCTCACTGCGTTGTTTCATTTCATCCATGCCATCCTTAAATAATTTATGTTCTGCACAATATAAATAATCTCCGCCAAACATGTTTCTGTACTCATGCGGTATTTCTAACGGTTGTTTACCAACCTCTTTCTTATAAGACTCTGAATCTCTTCCTATTTTTTCAGACGAGAAACGTTCAACGTTCATAGTCGTAAGCATTTATTTATAATAAACATGATCCCCAAAGCGCAAATCAATGTACTCAAGCCCGCGAGGATCAGGAATTGTGTCTCGCAATAAAATTATTAAATTCTCAATTTGATTTTTTATGTCTCCTGTTGCATCAAACAAAATTTTATATCCAGCATCCGTTTGCGCAGCCATCCACTTCCCTGCTAAGCGATCAATCATTGTTTTAGTCACAATAATATTTTGCTCTAAAAGAAGTTTGTTGAATTCAAAAATATTTATGACTTCATCTTGTGTCAGTACCTCTGAATGAATATCCACAGGAACATTATTCAAATCAACAAACACTGGCAATATTAATCCATCATCAGTATTTTTGCGAATAACCTTTCCTTGCAACCCTATAATATATTTATCCCCATCAGTACCCCAAATAAGCTGAGATGGCTTTTCAACGATATTTATTCCCAACACATCTGCGAACTGCTTAATTTCAATATCTTCAAAAGCATATTTCTTTTCAAGCTCTTCGCGTAGCCCACCTCGGCTAAACAAAAACCTATTCGATT
>JBDRLV010000011.1:0-8772 GCA_043812755.1 Patescibacteria group bacterium
TAAGGAAGTAGCACAGACGAGCAGAACAGACGACAACAGTAATATATTGTGTTTGCCAGGACACCACATGGAACTTGATGAAGCAAAAGAAATAGTACACACATGGCTCAATACAAACTTTGCAGGAGAAGACCGCCACAACAGAAGACTTAAAAAAATAGAGCAGATCGAAAACCAAGAATTCTGCGATCACCAAGATTGATATGATCGAAATAATCCCTTCCCTGCTTGTTAAATCAAAAAAGGAGTTTGAAAAAAAATTGCGCCTGGTAGAAAACGATGTTGAAACTATCCATGTTGATATTTTGGATGGCAGTCTTTTTGATAATACAAGTTGGTTCAATGCGCTTGACGTTGGTGCCATGCGAACAAAAGTAAAATACGAACTTCATCTAATGGTTGAAAATCCATTGCCTATTATCAGAGACTGGAAGAAACACGTTATTCAAACAAAAAGAGCAATTATCCAAGCTGAAATAGAACGACAGCTCGGTGCTGTGATTGATGTTATTCATGATGAGCTTCATCTTGAAGCTGGAATTTCACTTAATCCAGAAACACCTCTTGATGAGATACATCACATGTTGCACCAGATTGAACACCTCACTATTATGGGTATTCATCCTGGCTTGTCTGGACAACCCTTCCTTGGCGAACAAATCATTGAAAAAATCAAGTGTGCTCATGCGCATGTGCCAGAGCTCCCTATTGAAATCGACGGAGGAGTTACAAAAGAAAATCTTAAAGAATTAACTAGTGTTGGAATTACACGTATTTGCACTGCATCACTACTTTTCCACTCTGGGGATGTTTTATCTATACTAAACCAGATCAAACATGATATACTATGATCAGCAAAATAATTTTATATTCTTTATTATGAAAAAAATACTCACTTTTATTGCAATTTTCGCAGTAGCCCTCACATTATCCGGAGCTCCATCAGAGGCTTTTGCACTAACGTCAATAACAAAAATACAAGCAGGAGACCTTGTACGAGGTGAATCTTTTTCAGCTGTTTATTATGTTGGCCGAGATGGATTCAGATATGTATTCCCTAACGATAAAACATACGCAACATGGTATAGCAATTTTGATACTGTAAAATGGTTGAGTGACGCTGACCTAGCTACAATCCAAATTGGTGGGAATGTAACCTATAAGCCAGGTCTTAAAATGATCAAAATCAACTCAGATCCTAAAGTGTATGCTGTTGGAGAAGGTGGAAAATTACACTGGGTAACAACCGAAGCTGTAGCAGTTGCATTGTATGGAACAAGTTGGAATAAAATGATTGATGATGTACCAGATGGCTTCTTCTCAAACTACAAAAAAAGTGGGGCTATTGAAATGATGGAGGACTTTAGTCCATCTGAAGAAAAAGCAAATGCAATAAGCATTGACTCAGATAAGGGCCTACAATCACCTATCATCATGCGGATATCAGACAATGAATATGACCAAACAAGCACAACCATAAAAGCAGGTCGCGCAGTAAAATTCATTAACACAGGAGTAAATAAACACACAGCAACAGCAAACAACCTGTCTTGGGGAACAGGAACACTAAAAACCAATCAGCACTTTACTAAATACTTCACAGAAGCTGGAACATATCAATTCTTTGATAGCTATTATCCAGATACAATGAAAGGAACACTGATTGTTGAGTAAATAAAAAATAATAAGCAGGGCTTTGGTAGAGTGCCCTGCTTTTTGTTTGTGTGGTAAAATAATGTAGACCTATAAAAAATTAGCGACCTGCCAGCTTATGGGGCCCCTGCGACTCGTCACCGTATGTTCAATACGGATCCTCGTCGCTTTCCCCATGCACTGACAGATCATCTAATTTTTATAGGTCTAAATAAGCCTATGAGCAAACCGTTGCACTTGCACGACAAGCAGTTAAAAAAGCTCGAAGAGCTTGCTTTTGTGCTACGCAAAGATATGATTGAAATGCTGGTTGAGGCAGGCTCAGGGCACTCTGCGGGATCGCTTGGAATGGCTGATATTTTCACTGCAATGTACTTTCATGTTCTTAATCATGACCCAAAAAAACCAAATTGGAAAAACCGTGATCGCTTGGTTTTAAGCAATGGACACATTGTACCTATTCAATACACTGCTCTGGCACACGCTGGTTACTTTCCAAAAAAAGAATTAATGACACTGCGCAAGTTGGGATCACGACTGCAAGGCCACCCAGAAATTGGAAGATTGCCTGGAATTGAAACCACATCAGGGCCGCTTGGTTCAGGTTCATCACAAGCAGCTGGTATGGCCTATGCAGCGCTCATGGATGGTGAGTCATGGCGAGTTTATTGTCTGATGAGCGATGGCGAACTTCAGGAAGGCCAAACATGGGAAGCGCTTTTGTTTGCAGCAAAATATAATCTATACAACTGCACATTTATTATTGACCGCAACAATATTCAAATTGATGGGCAAACTGAAGATGTAATGCCTTTAGAGCCTTTGCGTGAAAAATTCGAAAGCTTCAACATGCACACAATAAGATGCGCGGGAAATAGTATTCGCGATTTTGTTAATGCTGTTGAGCAGGCACATGGCATGAATGAAAAACCAACAGTTATAATTGCAGACACTGTACCAGGATACGGAATTGATTTTATGGAAAACGATTACCGCTGGCATGGCAAGGTGCCTAAGCCGGGAAAAGAAGCTCGCGAAGCAATTAATGATTTGCGCACGCTTGGTGGGCGTATTGTTAGTGAGCATGAGTAACACAAAATCCGAAGCACGAAATCCTAAATCCTAAACAATATCAAAATACTAATATCAAAATTCAAAACCATGATTTAGAACATTTGAATTTTGAGCATTAAAAATTGTTTAGGATTTAGATATTAGAATTTAGTATTTATGAACACAAAAAACCTCAACCCAAACTCATTTCTGGCGCGAAAACTATTTGATGAAAAAGCGCTTGAGAAAAAAGCCACTCGCGATGGATACGGACAGGGGTTGGTTGAAGCCGGACGTGAGAATAAAAATATTGTTGTTCTATGTACTGATGTAACTGATGCAACACGTTCAAATCTATTCAAAGAAAAATATCCTGATCGTTTCATTCAAATGGGGGTCTCTGAACAATCGCTTGCATCAATTGCTGCTGGCATGGCTCTTACTGGTAAGACTCCATTTATGTCTGCATTTGCTGCTTTTTCACCAGGCCGTAATTGGGAGCAGATCAAAACATGTATTGCTACGCAGCGTGCTAATGTAAAAATCGCAGGCTCACATGCTGGTATTTCAATTGGCCCTGATGGCGCAACACATCAAATGCTTGAAGACTTGGCACTTATGCGAGTTATGCCAAACATGACAGTTATTACTCCTTGTGATGCTCTTGAAGCACAAAAGGCGACTGTGGCTATGGCAAAAATGAAAGGCCCTGCATATATTCGATTCACCAGATATGTAGCTCCTGTTTTTACTACTCGCAAAACTCCATTTAAAATTGGCAAAGCAGAAGTTTTCAAAAATGGAAAAGATGTAACAATAATTGCGTGTGGGCCGCTTGTTTATGAAGCCATGAAAGCCGCTCGTGATCTTGAAGCAGAAGGAATTGAAGCGCGCGTTATCAATTGCCACACAATAAAACCTTTAGACTCGAAAACAATTATTAAAGCTGCAAAGGAAACCGGTGCGATTATAACACTTGAGGATGCACAAGCTGCCGGAGGGCTTGGTGGAGCAGTTGCAGAGTGTCTTGCACAAAATCATCCTGTTCCAATAGAGTTCATGGGGATCAAAGATCGATACGGAGAGTCAGGCCCTGCTGATGAACTGTTGGAACATTTTGAACTTACTGCTCCGCACATAATCAATTCTGTGCATGAAGTAATAAAACAAAAAAGGTGTCTGTGCACAAACAACGCACACAGACACCGATAGGCTTAAGAGAAAAGAACAAAGAGACAAAGCACAAAGGCTAAGCGCCCTAAGCACCAAAGACTCAACTCGCTAGGATCGCAGACGGATTCTGAACACGCCACCGGTAACCAAGCCAGCGGTAGTCCCAGTTCCACTGCCCATCGTTCCAGTACAAGCAGCGCACAAACAGGCGGCCATTGGAAGCACGATAAATCGTGCCCCAGAAGTAAATGTAGCGAGTACGACCCTGGCTATCCTGCTTCCACTCTTCAGGGATCAACTGTGTGTTAACAAGCAAATGGTCCAACACACAAGCGTTGAGAACAGGCTTGCCCTCTAGGATCTGTCGCAGATCATTGCCAAGAATCGTCTGGTCGCCCTTCTGGCCGGCATCCAAATACAGATCGATCTTGTCAGGATCAAAACGCAAATCACCAAGCACTCTGCTTGTAATCTGATCCTTTAGCCGAATCTCCAATCCGTTAGGAATGTGTGGCTGTGCACTGCAGTCAATCAACCGCCGTGGCCCAGTTGGAATGGCATCAAAGTTGCCTTCCAGAATTTCCTGTATGTCCACGAGAGCCTGCACCACCTTTTCGGGCGGTAGTGTCCCATCTTATAAACGACGAAAAATCTCCCACTGCCTGCGGGCAACAACACCCAACTGCTCGTCTGTGACAACTCGTGTCGTCATGACAAGCTCCTTTCTTAGAAAAATGCACAGATCCCTGTGCGGGCTGCGGTCTTTATTAACCGCAAGCAGAAAGTATACTACAAATTCGCCTAATTGTCAAGGAATTGGTACAATGTGATCACGATTCATCGACAACCCCCTTTAAAATCAGTTCTGCAAGTTATTGCAAAAAAATAACTCACGGTTTGCCGCGAGTATTTTTTATCAAACAAAAATTCCGGCCATGCAATAAAGACATGAGCCGGATTATGTAAGAAAGAACTTTCTGAGCTATCAACTAATTACCCAGCACCACAAGGTAACGGAAACTAATTTTTTTATAACCACCTATCCATTGCCTTTTTACAGTTCTCGAACTGTTGTGATAATGAATACCGCCACCAAGGCTTTTCGAATTGAAAGCGTTACTACACCATTCAGAATAGTCAGTACAATCAAGATCTGGTAGTGTTGCATTTCTGTTTTTATTTAGCCAGAGAAACACATTCGCAATCCAGTTCCGTTCCTCAGCACTGGGCAAACGAACTTGTTTGCGCGAAACACCTAGGACCTGTGTTGCTTTGAAACGAAGTTCCTTGGTCACTGTTTCCAAAGGGTGTCCAAAGCGCGAATCAATCTCAAGGGCTTTGGCAAAAGGATCATCATGACAAGAAGGCTGAATGGTTTCCACAGCCACCCACAGATTCTTGCAAGGACGTCTTTTGATCTCGTATCCATTTACATCCTTGCCCCATACGGGTCTTAAAAAATCTATTGGGTAATCATCCTCAGTGATTGCTGGAATGCGCATGATCAAGAAGCGATATTTTCGCAAGGCTTCAATTGTTTTTGGACGCAAGACTTGTGGCCTTGAAACATCAGTGACCTTGCCCAGCATCTCTGTGAGCACATCTTTCCAATACAGTTGAAGCGTAGTTGGGTCTGTTGAATGCAGGAGCGGAAATTCAGGCAAAGATGTTTCTGAAGCAGATCTCTGCTTCTCGACACGCTCGCGAACCCATGCGTCGAGTTGCTCTATCTTGATCGCTTCGCATGCAATCGCTTCGCCCAATTCATTAACTGATCCTGCGTAATCCATTAACGCATGAAACCCTGCTGGGGAAAAAAAGTGTACATTTCTGTTGACCAATTCAACCCAGGACGGTAAATCCTTTAAAGCGCCACTCATCTTATCCTCCAACTCCTTGGCACACAGTACAATGCAATGGACAAACCCATTACCCTGCACCTCATCGCCAAGACGCTAGAATGTTTACGCGATTCTGTCGCGCACAGTGCGACCTTATTAGCCGCAACTTTTAGCATGCACACAAACACATTCTAAAAGTTATGGCCATTCAACAAAAAAGACTATCATAAACCAGCTTAAGAGTCAAGAGATTTGTATAATAATTTTAAAAAAACCGGCCACATGGCCGGCTTTTTTTTTCGTGCTTACCCATTCTTTTCCAAGTCTTTTAAATAGCAATCTCTACAGTGCAGTTTTCGATTCTGATACGTTACATTTTTTGCTACTTCAATCTCTTTTTTACATTGTACACACTGTGCTTTTTCAAACACAGCAGAATTTGCAGACAACATCAGTTTCCGCATTCTTGAAACAGGATGTTCCGCTTTTGGAAATACATTTAACTTCTTATATAACTCAATCTCTGGAGCAAGTAATGTGAATGGACGTTTTTCATCGGTATCCATAAATACTGTTTTTGAAAGTTCTTTTGTGTCGATATCACCAATTGATTGATCAACTTCTTCTGGTTTTGCAAATACATCAGCATTAACTCCTTCTCCAAACGCACCATCTGAATCAGGGTCAAATAAAACTGCGCCGAGCGCCTCCTGTTCTTTATTGGTTGTCAGATACACCATGTTTGTAGCAAGAGGGACATATGATGGAGAAAAACTCAAAGGGAAGAATTCTCCATACTCTCCTGTTTCAAGTAAATGATATTTGAGTTCATCCAATTTTTTCCAATATTCTGACTCAGTATATTGCTTATTAAAGATGCAGAATTTTTTACGAACCAACCCAACAGATGCAAAACAATTTTCACAATCATAACACTGTATGCAATACTCAAGATTCTGTGAATTGATACAATTATGAACAAACTTGCATCCTTTTGAACGATATGGAGCATGACAACTGTAATTATCCTGACTGTCGCTTGCTCCACCCATAAATGCATTACGCTCTGATTGCCCAGAATAATACACACCGTAAAAATTGTCTGAAGGCCCGTTGTTTCCAACATACACATAGCGACAATCGCGACATTTATTCAAATATTCTCCTACACAATTATCAGCGTGCTCATTAAAATTCTCTGGCCATACAGCTTGTGTATTCACTGTTTCTTCGAACCGCTTTCGCATCTTCTCAAATACAGCTTGATCACCCAAGTCGACCTCTGCCCTACGCTTTTCCCATTCCTCTTTTGACAACTGCTCATTCCACCAAAGATATTGTTTATTTCTTTTATTCCATGAACCAAAACAATTTTCACAGTTACGACAATCAAACATAAATGCAGAATTCATACAATCTGATGAATGATATACACTGCGTCCGTTAAAAATCCTATTTGAACTTACCACGCGGAATGAATCTGTAATACTATTTGAATGCAAAATCTCTGCGCTGTTTTCTATGTCTTGTGACACAATGGCATATAGCGTATTTTTTGATTTGCATCCAATTGTAAAATAACTATTTTCATCACCAAAAGAAGCAATGGTTAAAGAATTCTCTGGCGCAACAATATTTCTTTGTGCAGGATACGGAACCTGTAACTGAAGAGCACGAATCTGATCCATAAACGGCTTTGATGGATCATATTCTGTCGCCTTATCTGTATGATCTTGTTCAAAAAACTCTGCATCGCTCACCACTTTCAAACCGCTTGAAGGATGAACGTAGGTAATAATCGGTTTTCCAGTCAATGCATGCTTATGCCACCAAAAATTAAGGCCATAACCAAAACCGGTCACGTTTTTGATACGTGTTAGTGGTGAACGCTTTGATACAGGAATATTAAACCGTTTATATAAATCCAATTCATATTGATCCATTTCCCAAGTCTGCCCAGAAATTTCGCATGTGCGTTCTCCTGGCTTTTCAACTGCCAGAAGCGTTTGTATTTTATTATTATAGTTTGGCGTATTGTTCATAAGCATGGGGAAAATTCAAATTAAGATAGTATAATACCATAAAAAAAGCTTTTCGTCAATTATTCCCGACATTCTATCAATTTAAAATATTAAATGAATCACAAAAGTTGCTTACTTTAGTATAAATGATATACTTATAGTGTCGTCGGAAAATTACGACAAACTATGCAAATATTAGAAACTCTTCACGAAATAGGCTTAGAAGGAAAGCGAGCAGATGTATATCTGGCCTTATTAAAACTCAGATCTGCATCAGTAAACCAAATCGCCAAACAAGCTGGGGTCCAGAGAACGACTTGTTATGAAATCCTAGACTACCTTGTACGAGAGGCTCTAGCAAACTTCACAACAAGCGGACGAACGCGTCTTTATTGCGCAGAGCCACCTGAAAAACTTGTAGCCCAACAGCGCGAACAAACAAAAAAAGTTGAGCACGCCCTTCCTGAACTTCAAGCCTTGTTTGGTACCTCAAGCAACCGACCTCGCGTGCGTTATTATGAAGGAATAAAAGGCATTAAAACAGTTTTTGAAGATACTCTCACTGCCAAGCAAACATTTTTGAAGGCAATGCTTTCAATTGATGAAATTGAAAAAACAGTTGGAGCAAGATTCCTGCAAGAAGTCACAAACAAGCGGATTGTTGCAGGTCTTAAATTGCACGTCATGCAATCAGAGCCAACAAGTGTTGAACATAAATATCCAACAAGCAAAAAAGATAATCGAATTGTTCACTACACTCCTGACCAAATGCCTTGGAGCATATCTTTCTATTTATACGACAACAAAATCGCCTTGATTGGTACACGGAAAGAAAACTTTGGCATGATCATTGAATCCGAAGAGTTCTTCCAGACTATGAATCACTTGTTTGATGTGTGGTGGCAGGTAACAAGAGTTGGAAAAACTATTGACTAAAATCGCGATATTCTTATAGATCTGCTAAAATGACTTTGTAAATAAAATACTATGTTAACAACTCTAAAATCAGTTCTCACAAAAGCCCAAAAAGG
>JBDRLV010000012.1:0-14208 GCA_043812755.1 Patescibacteria group bacterium
CTGACTGCTATTTTGCAGTAGCAGCATGGTGCTCAAAAGCTTTGTTTTGCATGAACGGTTGTTTTCACAGTCAAAGTATTGAGTATTGCGAGAGCTGTCATGATTGTGAGTTTTGTTTTGGGTGTATTGGGCTTAGGAAAAAAAGATACTACATATTAAACAAGCAGTATTCAGAACAAGAGTATTGGGAAAAACTGGATGATATAAAATGCACAATGTTAGAGCAAGAGGAATATGGCGATCTTCCGCCACTTCGTTTTTCCCCACATCGTTGGCAAAACTCTGGAATGCGAACCCTTTACATGGTTGATGAAGAAGAGGCCGGAAAGCTTCAGGCAAATCAATTCTCATTTCAAAGCAGCGGCTTAGATGCGGTTGAGCAGAGTGGCATGAGTGATTTAGATGAATTGCCTGATGGTATTCAAGATTGGGACGCAGACAAGATTGCATCTAATGTTTATTTTGATAAAGAGTATAAACGTCCGTTTAGATATTACAAACAAGAAATTGAAGCATGCAAAAATTTGAACATTGCACCACCGCGACGTCATCCAAGCGCACGCGTGTATCATTTGATAGATCAAGAAAACAAACAATTGTTTATTAAAGCAAAGTGCTTTTGGTGTTTTAAAGAAGTCACAATCGCTGAGAATATTTCATTTCCAAATAGAAAAACATATTGCCACGATTGCTATTTGCAGTATTTGGAAAAACAGGGGTAATAAAAAAACTCCGCAAATTATCAAGGGGTTGACAAAAACCCTTTTTTGGTTTATTATACAAACCCTGAGGAGGTGGCTACTATGAAGGTTTGCAGAGTGTGCGGTACACAAATCCTTGAAGGCCAGAAAAAGTGCGTTGTGTGCAAAACATGGCTGAATGAAGATGATGTTGTTTCAGATGTTCAGCCGATTCATTCGAATCGGAGGTCATCTGACATCCCCGGAATGGATCGGGCAGCAAGGCTGACCGAAATTGATCCTTCGCGTTTTTTCCCAAGAAACTGAAAACAAACTGAAAACTGGAGGGAAAACATGCCTATCATTTGTCCATATTGCAGTTCGACTATTTCAAGAGGCGTGAAGTTTTGCGCAAATTGTGGTTGTGATGTTATTCCTGTTGAGACCACAGCCCTTGATGAGCAAGGCGATCACAATGACCAGAGCATGCAGGATGATGAACTAGATTCTTGTGCGCATATGATTGATTGATTCAATCCAGCCCTGCTAAATATTCGTTCTTTCCTTACTTTCCTTGAGGGTTTAACCCTCTTTTTTATTTGTTGTTTTTTCTCACGGTTTGTTGTAACCTCTAATTATGAGGTACTAAAATCTCAAAGGAAGGAGGGAAAATGGCTTCGTGTGGAAATTGTGGCGCTTCAATGTCAAGACGGGATAAGTACTGCTCGAGTTGTGGGGCGTCGGCCGGAAGTTCGGATTCAGACGACAGCGATCTCAACACCACGGAGTGGGATAAGTCTGACTGGGCTTCATTTGAAAAAATGTACGGTTCGATTGATGATAGTGAGCCCTCTGGTGGTGGCTACCAAGGCATTGGAGGTGGTGGTAGAGGGTTCTGAAGCCAACATTTATCAATTGTTCTTTACCAGTCGTTAAGCGAGATTTCTCGCTTTTTTTATTTGTTTTTTTCATTCAAAAGGCGTATTATATATTAAGTTATGATTGGAACTATTATTATTTTTATTCTAATTCTTGCCATTTTAGTGCTTGCACACGAAGCAGGGCATTTTTTTACTGCGCGCAAAATGGGAATGAAAGTAGAGGAGTTTGGGTTTGGTTTTCCTCCTAAGGCAAAAATATGGAAAAGAAAAAGCGGTCTGGCAATTTCGTTAAACTGGCTTCCGCTTGGAGGCTTTGTAAAAATTAAAGGAGAAGATGGTTCGCATTTTCATGACCATGACAGTTTTGCACACAAAAAAGCATGGCAAAGGTTCATTGTTTTGGTTGCGGGAGTAGCAATGAATTTTGTTTTGGCTGCAGTCTTGTTGTCTTTTGGTTTTATGGTTGGTTTGCCAAGCGCAATTGATGAGTACACTCCCTCATATGCAAAAGTCCGCGATCAATCCCTTCAAGTTATGAGTGTGGTAAAGGATAGCCCAGCATCTCGAGCAGGTCTTGAGATGGGTGATAAAGTTGTTTCGATTAATGAAAAAGTATTTGATAATGAAGAAGATATAAGGGAATATATAAGTGTAAATGCTGATCAGGGGGTAATATTCAAATGGGAAAAACCATCAGGTGAGCAGGTTGATTCAGTGCTTGTGGCTGAGGACATAACATCAATAGACTTGCATGGAGTTGGGGTTGGTATTGTTTCAACTGGCATTGTTTCGCTTCCTGTTCATTACGCAATAGTTCATGGAGTTACTGCGACTGGTGTTTTTACTTATGAAATTTTGCGTGCTTTTGGCGGGATTTTTAAAAGCTTATTTGCAGGTCAAGGGGCCGGGGCTGAGTTGTCAGGGCCTGTAGGCATTGCAGTGATGACTGGAAAAGTAGCAGAAATGGGTTTTTCTTATTTATTACAGTTTACTGCCATGCTTTCAATAAACCTTGCTATTTTGAATATTTTGCCGTTTCCAGCACTTGATGGTGGAAGAATACTGTTTTTAGTTATTGAAAAGTTACGCAGGAAGACTGTTGATCAACGAACTGAAGCCATTGTGCATAATATTGGGTTTATGATCTTGATGTTGCTTGTGGTTATTGTTACTCTTCATGATGTAATTAAGTTTGGAGGGGGGTTTATAGAAAAAGTGTCAAATATGGTAGGATAATAGAAGGTCACTAGTTTTTCAATTACCAAGAAAGTATATGCAAAAAGATTTCAAACAATTAAAAGACGATTTTGAGCAAGCAATTAAAGATGTTGCAAATCGCGAAAATCTTGAAAAGCTTAAGATTGAGTTTTTGGGCAGAAAAGGGAAAATGGCTGGACTTATGAAACAAATGGGATCACTTGCTCAGGAAGAAAAAAAATTAGTGGGTCAGCTTGCAAATGAGATAAAAGAGGGGATTGAAGATGTTCTCAAAAAACAAGAATGTAAAATTGAAGAGCAGGAGACAGGTCAAAAGCAACAATCAGAATGGATTGATATTACAGAGCCAGGGGTGTGGCCTGCTCAAGGTCACTTGCATCCTGTGACTCAGGCTATTGGGGAAATCACAGATATATTTTCACACATTGGTTTTAATAGGGTTACTGCTCCAGAAATCGATTGGGATTGGTATGCGTTTGAATCTTTGAATATGCCAAAAGGGCACCCAGCACGAGACGATTGGGAAACATTTTTTATTGATCAAGCTGAGGGTGAAAAAGGAAAAGTGGTTTTAACTCCCCACACATCAAATTCACAAGTGCGCGAGCTCGAGCGCGGGAAGTTGCCGATTCGCTTTATTAATATTGGTCGTTGCTATCGTCGTCAGTCTGATGTAAGTCATAGCGCCATGTTTCATTAGTTTGAAGGTTTTGCAGTTGATAAAGGGTTAACGATCGCACATCTCAAAGGTGTTATTGATTATTTTGCACAAACGTTTTTTGGTAGTGATAGAAAAACTCGTTTACGACCACATCATTTTAGATTTACAGAACCAAGTTTTGAAGTAGATATTAGTTGTGGAATTTGTGCAGGTACAGGTGTATCTGGCACTGGTGCTTGTCGTTTATGTAAAGGAGGATGGCTTGAGCTTGGTGGTGCAGGTATGACACATCCAAATGTTTTGAAAGCAGGAGGAATAGATCCTTCAGTTTATTCTGCGCTTGCATTTGGCTGGGGAATTGAAAGAACACTCATGATGCGCGAGGGTATGAAGATTGATGACATTCGATTGCTTTATAAGAACGACTTGAGATTCGTTAAACAATTTTAAAGATCAAATAAACAAGGAGGAAATATGAAAAAAATAAAAAAATTTTTTATTAAACATGATTTTTGGAGTTTGTGGGTTTTGCAAGCGCTTGGGCTTTATGTTGTGGTTGCATTTTATGTAACTCCTTTATGGTTTGATTTTTTAGGTGCTTTTGAGTTTCAAATTAACTCTGGACAAGCATGGTTGTTTACTTTTGCTGTGCTGAGTTGGATTTGGGTTTTACAACTATTTGCTCTTTCGTTTTATGAAAAAGACGAATCAAGAATTAAGTGGCTTGTAGTTTTTGGAACATATGTTTATGGGTTGGGTGCTGCTGTTGCAATTGCACACAAACTACTTTTGCAAGTTAAAATGCAACATAAAACATATTGGGAATTGCTAGTGCTTTTGACAATAGGTTTTTGGATAATTATTTATAATGTTGAGCATGTATATACATCGCTCATAGGAGGGGCAATGTTGAAGTTTTGTTTATGAATATTTTGGCATCATATAATTGGATAAAAGAATATCTAAATACAGATTTATCTGCAGAGGATTTTGCTACTCAAACCACAAGAATTGGTAATAGTGTTGAGTATACTCATGATTATAATAAAAAGTTTGAGAATGTGGTTGTGGGTGAGATTGAGCAGATTCGAAAGCATCCAAATGCTGATAAGCTAAAGTTAGTAGATACGAAAATTGGTAAAAAAACTATTCAAATCGTTTGTGGGGGCACGAATCTTCAAGAAGGCATGAGAGTTGCTGTTGCTTTGCCTGGTGCAAAAATATTGTGGCATGGTAATGGGGAACTTGTGGAGCTTGAGGAGCTTGATGTTCGTGGGGAGAAAAGTTTTGGGATGATCTGTTCACCAAATGAATTAGGTTTTGAAAAGTTGCAAGGTGGAGAAAAAGAGATTTGGGAAATTACTAATTTAACTCAAGAAAAAGCAGGAACCGATCTTGCGCAAGCACTTGGTTTGGATGACATCGTTTTTGATATTGAAGTTACGTCAAATCGTCCAGATTGTATGAGTATTATTGGCCAAGCACGAGAGGGTGGCGCTGCAACAGGTGAAAATTTTAAATGGGGCCTTGAAGTGGTCCCCCCCCTTACTAAGGGGGGGCTAGGGGGGGTCTCTAAGTTGAGTGTTTCTGTAAGAGATTTTGATCTATGTCCAAAATATTCTGCCATAGCAATTGATGGCGTTAAAGTTGGTCCTTCACCTTGGTGGTTGCAAAAGAAAATACTTCTCTCAGGACACAGGCCAATTAATAATATTGTTGATATAACAAATTTTGTTTTACATGAGCATGGCCAGCCACTGCATACATTTGACGCTGATAAACTCGATGATGAAGAAATAATTGTACGAAAAGCTAAAAAGGGTGAAAAAATTACTGCGCTTGATGATAAGCAGTATGAACTTGATGAAACAATGCTTATTATTGCAGACTCAAAAAAGCCAGTTGCAATTGCTGGAGTTATGGGTGGAGCAGATACTGGAACAACAGAAAGTTCAACAAGAATTATTTTGGAAAGCGCGACTTTTGATCCAGTAAGTGTTAGGAAAACTTCACGAGCTCTTAATTTGGTTTCAGACTCATCTTTGTTATTTGAAAAAGGATTGTCTGTTGAGTCAACTGGTCCTGCGCTTGCTCGTGCTGTTGGATTGATTTTAGAAATAGCAGGTGGTGAAGTTGTATCAGAGCAAATAAAAGTTGAAAAAGAAGCATATAAACCATTTACACTTCCTTTTGATCCAAAGCGTGCTAATGAGCTTATTGGTATTGAAATTGAAGAGAATAAAATGCTTGGTATCCTTGAGCGCCTAGGATTCGAATACAGGCCTAATGAGGCTGAAAAGACCTATAGTGTCACAATTCCATATTGGCGTGATCATGATATTGAAAATTCAGTGGATTTTGTTGAGGAAATTGTGCGCGTTTATGGTTTTGAAAATATTCCTTCAAGTCTTCCTAAAGGAACTCTTCCTGAGCAAAAAATCGAACCTGTACTTTTTTGGGAACGCAAAGCAAAGGATGTTCTAGCAGGTGCTGGGTTAACAGAGATGTATTCAATGAGTTTTATTTCTGAAAGAGATTTAGAAAATTTTGGTTTAAGCGCAGACGATGCAGTCAAAATGAAGAATCCACTTAGTCAGGAAGATGGTTTTATGCGCCCATCACTTATTCCAGCAATGCTCAATACAATCAATTTAAATCAGAGAGCTTTTCATTTTGAAGCATTGTTTGAGATTGCACCAGTTTATTCTCCAAGTAAAAAGGATATTCCTGAGCAAAAGCATGGTTTATTGATTGCTGTTTATGATGCTGACGGTGCCAAATCGTTTTCAAAAGCAAAAGGAATTCTTGAACGGCTTATGGGTGAGATGGGAGTGAAGGATTGGGCTCTTGAAAGATTTTCAGATGCCAGTTGGCATCCAGTGCGTTCCGCAAAAATAATTATTGGTAAAAAAGATATCGGAACGCTTGCTGAAATATCCAATGATCTTGCATGTCGGTTTGGTATAGAGCACAGGGTTACATTGATCAGTTTGCAGTTTGAACATATATTAGAACATTTTTCAATATCAAAAAGTTATTCACCAATAATTGCATATCCGGCTGTGAAAAGAGATATTGCTTTTGTTGTTCATGAGTCAGTTGAGTATGGGGATATTCAAAAAGCATTTGTGAAAGAATCAGAAATATATTGCCACACAGAATTATTTGATATTTATAGAGGCAAGGGTGTAGAGGATGGGAAAAAGTCATTGGCGCTTCATTTGTTTTTCCAGCTTCCAGACAGAACTTTATCAGCTGAAGAGGTTGAACAAGAGCTACAAAAAATTCGAAGCGTGTTAGAAAAGAAGTTTCATGCTATAATGAGATCATAGCATAAATAAAATTTTAAGCACTAAATTCTAAAAGATAAAGAATATTGAAATACTAATATCAAAATTCAAAACCAAGGTTTAGAATATTTGAAATTTGAACATTAGATTTTATTTAGAATTTAGATATTAGAAATTAGTATTTATTATAACTATGTCATTTACACCTCTAGATATTTTATATATAGTATTAGCCTTTTGCGCACTGTGGCTTTCAGCTGCCATGTTTTGGTTGGTTTGGCAGGTGGCAACTATGTTACGCAATGTGAATAGCACAATTGAAGAAGCGCGTGAGAAATTGGCATTGATAGAGCAGGCACTCACTGGTATGAAAACAAGATTTGAAAAAATGACATCACTTGCGGGTGTGATGGGTGAGGGGATTAAGGCATTGGCAACACACTTGATAGAGAAGAAGTTTAATGATGTATCAAAACCAAAGGTGATCAAGAAAAAATAGCTATTAAAAACAGGGCCGCGCGGCCCTGTTTTTGTATATAAAAAAAGACGGCTAGAAGAGGCCGTCAGTGAGATGTGATTCCGTGGACGAGGTCCAAGTTGCGGGTTCCTGGGGCAGTGCTACAGGTTTTGTAGATGTCCTTCAAAGAGCGATTCAGAAAATGGTCTCGGCAGACAGGACACGCACGCGTGTGAATGATCATTGCCTTGCTGTGCAATGGGTTTTTCGAGCCAGTTTTTATGGTTCTTCTTGCTTGAGCGCAGGTCATGTTATCCCTCCTTTGTTCATGGTAACAAAGGATATTATCCTTTGGGGACGTATTTGTCAATACAGCCGGATGTGGTAAGATTTGGATTGATTATGTCTAAATTTGTTCACTTACACACCCACAGCCACTTTTCTCTTCTGGAAGCGCTCCCAAAAATCAAGGAGCTAATTTCTCATGTGAAAAAAGCCGAAATGAATGCTGTGGCTCTTACTGATAATGGTACAATGTATGGCACGATTGATTTTTATCAAAAGGGAATGGACGCAGGCATTAAGCCGATTATTGGGCTTGATGCATATGTTGCGCGCCATGGGCGACTTCAGAAGCGTGCGCGAATTGATACAAAACCTTTTAGGCTTGTACTTTTGGCAGAAAATAATGAAGGATATAAAAATCTATTAAAACTCTCATCGATCGGGTTCCTTGAGGGTTTTTATTATAAACCAAGAATTGATAAAGAAGTTTTAAAGGAGCACTCAAAAGGACTCATTGCGCTTTCTGGAGGATTTATGGGAGAGATTGATGAAGCTTTAAAAATTGATGCAGTGGGAGATGCAAAAAAGGCTATACAAGAATATATTGAAATTTTCGGGAAAGATAATTTTTTTCTTGAGCTTGTTGACAGACCAGAGATAGCAGAGCAGGAGACTGTGAATGCACAACTTATTGAATTTGGAAAAGAGTTTGGTATTGGTGTGGTTGCTACAAAAAATACTTTCTATCTACGTCCTACAGATGTTGAACCTTGGAAAATTTTAAATTGTATAAAAAGCGGAAAAACATTAGAAGCGTTTAGTAGAGTATCTCAATATGACTATGATGCATCAATGGTAAGTGCAGAGTATATGGAAGATAGGTTTGCAGATGTGCCTGAAGCAATAGAGAACACAAAAATAATAGCAGATAGGTGTAATGTCAAGCTTGACCTTGGTAAATGGAATTTCCCTGATTTTAAAATTCCACAGGATAAAACATTTAGACAAGTTCTTGAGGAACGTGTTTGGAATGAGCTTCCAAAGAAATATAAAGTCATGACAGATGAGGTTAAAACTCGCGCATCTTATGAACTTGATATTATTGATCAAAAAGGCTTTTGCCCATACTTTTTAATTGTTTCAGATTTTATTGAATGGGCGCGTGCAAACGGTATTGTAACAACAACTCGAGGTTCAGCTGCAGGTTCTATTGTAGGATACTCCATAGGAATCTCATCAATTGACCCAATGTATTACAAACTTCCATTTGAACGATTTTTAAATCCTGAACGTCCATCTGCTCCTGATATTGATGCTGATTTCGCGGATAACCGGCGTGATGAAGTTTTGGATTATGTGCGAGGCAAATATGGTGAGGAAAAGGTGGCACAGATTTGTACGTTTGGAACCATGCTTGCACGTGGAAGTGTACGCGATGTTGGGCGTGCTCTTGGTTTTGCGTATGATTATGTTGATCGCATTGCAAAGCAAATCCCTTTTGGAAGTCAAGGTTTTCCAATGAGCCTTGATAGAGCGCTCAATGAAAATCAAGATTTAAAGCAAATGTATAATAGTGACGCAAATGTCCACAGAGTGATTGATGTTGCAAAAACCATTGAAGGTTGTGCAAGGCATGTTTCAATTCATGCTGCTGGAGCGGTTATTTCACCAACCGATCTTACTGATTTTACTCCAATTCAAATTGATACTCGTGAGGGCAAGGTGATCACACAGTATGAAATGAAATCTGTTGAATCAGCAGGTCTTGTTAAAATGGATTTTCTTGGTATTCGAAATTTATCGATTCTTGGAGATGCTATTACACTTGTAAATAAAATCAAAGGAACCAAGATTATATTGGAAGATATCCCAGTTGATGATAAAAAAACATTTGACCTGCTTGCAAAAGGGCACACAATGGGAGTGTTTCAGTTAAGCGGAGAGGGCATGACAAAGTATTTAATGGATTTGCGTCCACAGCGAGTTGAAGACATTATGGCCATGGTTGCTTTGTATCGTCCTGGGCCGATTGAGTCTATTCCTGAGTATATTCGTCGAAAACACGATTCATCCCTTGTTTCTTTTCTTGATCCACGCATGGAAGATATTTTGGATCAGTCATATGGGGTTATTGTTTATCAAGAGGATGTCATGCTTATTGCTATTAAATTGGCTGGTTACACATGGCTTGAGGCAGACAAGCTCCGCAAAGCAATGGGAAAGAAAATTCCTGAGGAGATGGCAAAGCAAAAGATTAAGTTACTAGATGGTTTTGTTTCAAATGGTTTAGTAGAGAGTATGGCTACAGATTTGTGGAAGCTTATTGAACCATTTGCTGCATATGGATTTGGAAAGGCACATGCTGCAAGTTATGGAATGGTTGCATATCACACAGCCTTCATGAAAGCGAATTATCCTGCAGAATATATGACCGCTTTAATGACAGCAGAAAGCGGTGACTTAGAAAAAATAGCGCACGCAGTAAAAGAGTGCGAGCGCATGGGGATTGAAGTGTTACAACCCGACATCAATGAGTCGCGAAAAATGTTTACTTATATTGATGACAGTACAATTCGTTTTGGACTTTTGGTTATCAAAAATCTTGGAGAAGAGGTGATTGAGTCGATTATTAGTGAGCGTGAGCAAAATGGGCCTTTTGTTGATTTGGCTGATTTTGTTGGCAGAATTCATCACAGAGCGTTTAATAAAAAATCACTTGAGGCATTGTCAAAAGCTGGTGCGCTTGATTGCTTTTGTGAGCGCAAGCGACTTCTTGAAAACATGGATAGAATATTGCAGTTTAATAAAAGTATTCAAAAAGAAAAAGAACAGAATCAAACGAGTTTGTTTGACATGTCTCCTCAAACAAGTAAACAGGCGATTACACTTCGCGAATGTGAGCCAGCTTCAGCAAGAGAATTATTAGATTGGGAAAAAGAGATTTTGGGTCTTTATGTTTCTTCACATCCTTACACTCCTTGCAAAGAGCGTTTTGAAAAATATGTTGTGAGCTGTGAGGATATTCAAAAGCAAAAAAATAATGCTGTAGTTAATTGTGGTGGGGTTACAACATATGTAAAGCAAATAGTAACAAAAAAAGGAGACCCGATGGCTTTTGTAGGAATTGAAGATGGCAAGGCGTCCGCTGAGCTAATTGTTTTCCCGAAGATATTTGCTCAATGGAAAGATGTATTGGTTGAAGGTAAAGTATTTTTAGTGTCTGGTAAAATTTCAAAAAGAGAAGGGGAGGATGTGAAAATTCTTGCGAATAGTTTTATGGAAGTAGATGAAGCTAACATAAATGAGGTTGAAGAAATGTTAAAACAAGGCCAGTGGATTGTTAAGCCAAGTGTTGAGGAAGCGGATACAGCTCAGGAGGATATTGGGAGAGCTGTTTCAATTCGACTTCCACAAAAACCTTCGCATGAGACTGTTGATGAGATTCGTTCAATATTAAACCAATCGCCTGGAGTTGATAGGGTGTATCTTTTAGTGTCATCTGGTGGAAAGGAAAGACGAATTGAAACCGATTATTGCGTACATATTACAAACGACCTTATCAATGCTCTTAAAGAGCTTGTGGGTTCCCAATCTGTCATTTTAAGTGAGTGATATTTTGAATAAAAGAGGTTTATTGATATAATATAAGTGTATTTTTACATCAATAATATTAAAGTTATGTCTCCTGAAAAGAAAACAAAAAAGCCAGCATCAGTGCAAAAGAAGTCTGCTGGATCAAAACCAATGCCACCACTTGCTATGTACAGGCACATTGCAATTAGTTTTGTAGTGATTGTGGTAGCTATCCTTGCGATTGTGCTTTATATGTCCACAGTGCAGGCAACTATTCGAGTTATGCCTGTAGAGCGTCAGATAAGCACTGATTTTGTGCTTGATATTGTGAAAACACCAACAAGAGATAATGAAATTAGAGGCCGGGTTGTCTCCTTAAAAATCGGAAAAAAGGAAAGCGCAGTTCCAAGTGGTGAGGGAATAAAAGAAATTGAAGGGCAAGCAAAGGGGAATGTTATTATTTTAAACTCAACAAATAAAGATCAACCACTAATTAAAACAACAAGACTTTTAACACCAGATGGTGTTCTTTTCAGGGTTGATAGCAATGTTACAGTTCCTGCAAAAGGTCAAGTTGAAGTGGGAGTTTATGCAGATGTATCTGGTGCGACTGGTGACGTAGGTCCAACAAAGTTTACTATTCCAGGGCTGTCTGCTTCATTGCAAGAAGTTATTTATGCGCAAAGTAGCGAGCCTTTTTCTGGAGGCATCACAACAGTAAATGTAATATCAACAGAGGATATTGATAGTGCAAAATTGGGATTAAAAGAAAAATTAAAAGACGAAGCGAAAAAGATTTTGCGTGAGGAGGTAGGGAATTTGTTTGCTGGTGAAACTTTTTACGTGGAAGTGCTTGATGAAAGTTCAAGTGTTCAGGCTGGAGAGGAGGCAAGTGAATTTGAAGTAAATATGACAGTTGATGTTATCGGAGTGTTTTATGATCAAACAGCACTTAAAGAGTTGGCAGAGCTTCAATTGTATAGCCAGCTTCAACAAGGGTTTGCTTTTTCAGATATAAAGACAGACGAGCTTGAGGCAACAGTTGAGAAATATAATACTGATGAAGAGCAGGCAAATGTTCGAGTAACTTTTTCAGGAACATCAGTGCCATCGCTTACTCATCCAGACCTAGATCCTGCTAATTTTATTGGAATGAATAAAGATGATGTGAAAAAGTTTTTTGTTGGAAAGGAGATTGTAAAAGAAGTTGATGTAATGTTTTTCCCATTTTGGAATAAGAGCGTGCCAAGCTTAAAAGATCATATTTTTGTGGAGATAAAGTAATCACAGTGAAAAAATAAACCGCGCGATTTGCGTGGTTTTATGTCTGACTGATTTTCTTGAGCGGGGTGAGGTGGAATGATTATCCGAATCGGATTTTCAAGGTTTTATACTCTTGGTCTTTTGTGTAAACCATGAAGTGTAAGTGCGGGCATTCGCTCCAACCAGTGTTTCCAACAAGAGCGATTATGTCACTGGTTTTTACTTTGTCTCCAACTTGTACTTTTGCTGAGCCACAAAGCAAATGTTCATATTCAGAGATTTCATTATTGTTATGTAAAATCTCAATGTAATTGCCATCATCTTCGAATGATTGATCTGTGCCACCACGACTGGAATCGTCTTTTACAAAAACAACAATGCCGTCAAGTGCTGCAAAAACAGGCGTTTTCTCAGGCGCATCATAATCAATTGAGTTAACAAGATCTCCAGTGTGTGCGATTGAATCTGTTTGAATCTGTGTAACGGCTTGAAGGTCAATCGGTACAGAATAGATATTTTTAGTTTGCATAGATAAGTCTTATAACTATAGTTGATTATTCAGGATTTTGCTAGACAAAGATTTAAAACCTGATTACCGTATTATTACTTTTTTTTGATTTGATCAAATTGGTTTTGCTTAATTTCTTGGGAATTGGTAATATTTAGCTAGTTTATATATGGTTTGTAGAGGATTACATCGTTTCCTATAATACGCAATATATAATATTAAAAACGAATACACTTCGCATATAAACGAGTTATATTCAATCAGAAGTCGGCCTACAAAAGCGTGCGCAAAGAGTAAATATTATAAACTTACAAAAATCTTTTAATAATATGAAACAGGGATTTGATGTAAGAATTGTTTCTTACGAACACATACACAGCATAAACCCTGAGGATTGGAATAAATTACTTGAAGCTATCAATCCTCAACTCAAAGAAACAATTCTTGATGGAATGTGTGGTTATGGTGCTGTTGGTAAAGGAATTTTAGAGAAAGAAAAGAGTGTAAATCTTTTTCTTTTAGATGAAAGTAAAGTTCAGATAGAAAGAGCAAAAGAAAATCTGTTTCAAGTTCCTAAAGAAAATTTTTCTGTCGCTTCTCTTCCAAAATCAAATTTTAAAGAGGAATTCTTTGATAAAGTTGTTATTAAAATGGGTTTGCATGAAATGCCCAAAAAAGAGCAATTGAATATTGCTAAAGAAGTATCTCGTATTTTAAAACCAAAAGGCAAGTTCATCATTTGGGATATTATGCTTAATGACAAAACTCAATCTTTATTTCAAGATGTCATAAGAAAAAAAGATGAACTTGCAGGATTTGATATGCTTACTAGAGAAAGATACTTCTTTAGAGAAGATGAATTTTTGGACACTATGAAGAAAGCAAACTTTTCTAAAATCAAAGAATTTCATACAATCCACTACAGATTTTCTTCCAAAAAAAGATTAGAATCTGAACTTCACAATGATAAGAAAAGATTAGATTCATTAAATGAATTTATCAGAAAAAGATTTCCTGAAGAATTAAAGAAACCTCTAAAATTCCAAGATAGCGGAGATAATATTCAATTTACCATAACCAAAAAGATTTTTGTAATGACAAAATAGCGCACACTAAAACGATAACGGCCGACTTCTGACTCTGAAATTTCCCTTCGGGACGTTGCACTAAATTTCAGCCCTTCGGGGAATATAACAAGGGATATGAGGTTATGAAGTCTTGCAGACTTCTCCACCCAAATTGCTCCCGTTGGTCGCAACTTCTCATATCCCTGACGTTGTGCAAAAATTCGCTTCGCTCTTTTTGCACAATGGGCGGCGCCTTCGTCGCCAGTTGCGCTCAGCAAAGCTTCGCACAACTGTCGCCTATCCAAAATGTCGGTCTGATGACTGC
>JBDRLV010000013.1:0-15892 GCA_043812755.1 Patescibacteria group bacterium
AGCTGATAAGTGGATTCTTGAGGAGCTTGATAAGGTAACTGGAATCATTCATCAAGCAATGGATCAGTATGATTTTTCTTATACTTCAGAATCTTTACGTGAGTTTACATGGAACACTCTTGCAGATTGGTATTTGGAAGTAGCAAAAATAGAGGGTGATAAGTCAGAGATCTTAAATTATTTGTTAAATACAATACTAAAGCTTTGGCATCCATTTATTCCGTTTGTTACTGAGGCAATCTGGAAAGAGACTTATGGGAAAGATAAATTTTTAATGATTGCTAAATATCCTGAGGGTTCGGAAGCAAAAAAATCAAAAGATACAGAATCATTTGGAATAATCAAAGAGATTATCACAGGCATTCGTTCTTTGCGTGCGGATTATCGCATTCCTCCATCGCAAATGTTGAACGTACGCATTTCAGCAGGCAAGCATGAGAGTTTGATTAAAGAAAATGATCAGATTATTATTGGTCTAGCAAGACTTGAGAATTTAGATATTGGAAAGAAAGGTGCAGGAAGAGGTGAAAACGAGATTGGGTTTGTTGCAGGTGTTGATGTTTATATTAATGTTGAGGGATTGGTTGATTTTGAAAAGGAGCGCAAGCGATTAGAAGGTGAGATTCAGGAATCACAAAAGCATTTGGCAAATTTGGATTCAAAACTTAAAAATAAAGGGTTTGTTTCAAATGCCCCACACGATGTCATTGAGGGCATAAAGAGTAGCCATGAAGAATTATCAAATAAACTTGAAGCACTTAAAAAACAGCTAAACGATTTGTAATATGCCGACATTAGACCAACTAATTATTGCTGCAATCATTGTAGCTGTGGCAATTGTGCTGTCGCCGATTGTTGTTAGGATTTTAAAAGCTGGGAAAAAGTTAACAAAGAAAACAAAAACAGATCTTGATGATATTGTGATTGATTACTTTGCACGGCCAGTGTATTTTGCGTTTTTGTTAGCAGGTATCATTGTTGCTTTGCATTATTTGTTTCCTAATTTGTCGTATAAAGAGTTTGGTTATAATGATTTGATTTTTGTAATTGTTGTTTTGTGGGCAGGATATGCTGTTCGGCGCTTGTTGCAAGGAGTTCTTGCTTGGTATGAAAAAGAAACAAAGGGAACATTTGGATTTATCAAGAATTTAGTAATGGTTTTTGTGTGGGCAGTTGCGATATTATTACTACTGCGACAATTTGGTGTTGATGTGACGGCTCTGTTTGCTGGGCTTGGTATTGCAGGTTTGGCGATTGCGTTTGCTCTTCAAAATACTTTAAGTGGAGTGTTTGGTGCTATAGTGATGGCAGTTGATAAACCAATTAGAATAGGGGACAGAATTCGTCTTTCTGATAAAACAGAAGGGTATGTTGAGGATATTAGTATGCGTTCAACAAGAATAAGGACAGCGCAGAATAATATTGTGATAGTTCCAAACAAACAAATGGCAGATATGATAATAACAAATTTGCACTATCCGCAAGAGGAAGTTGTGTTTAATGTGGGTGTTGGTGTGGCCTATGGTTCTGATCTTGAACATGTTGAAAAAGTTTGTGCTGATATTGCAAATCAAGTTCTTGCAAATTACGAGAAGGTTGAGGATTTTGAACCAATTATTCGTTTTCAAGAATTTGCTGACTCATCAATTAATGTATTAACCATAATGCGTGTTAAGAATTATACAGATCAGTTTGAGGCCAAGCATGTGTTTATAAAAGAATTATACAAAGCATTTGAAAGGGAAAAGATTCAAATCCCATTTCCGCAGATTGATGTGCATAATAAGAAGAGCTAGAGGAGCTAAAAATATTTTGTCATTCTGAGGAGGCGTAGCCGACGAAGGATCTCGTTGATCAATTAGATCCCTCGCCTCACTCCGTTCGACTCAGAGATAACGAGAGAAATAAAATATGAGTTCACAAGAAGAACAATTTAGACAACAACAACTTGAACATGTTCGAGAGCAGAATAAGAAATTTCCAGTTGTTGAAAAGACAAAAGATGAATATATTCAAGAGTGTATTGAGCATGCATTGGAATTGGGTTGGCTAAAGGAAGCTGATATGGAAGTTTTTAAAACAAAGTATCTTATTCCTGTATTTGAAACTTATACTCAAGAGCTAAGGGGGGTTCAAGAGATTCTTGAACTTGAGGATGAGATTACAAGAGAGTCAGTTTGGCCCAATGTTCTTCGAAGGGCAAATAATGTGCTGGAGACAATGAAGCGCGTTGGCGCAACTGACCCTCAGAATATCCTAAGAACCATTGTAGAAACAAAAAGGAGCTGTCGTGATGATTATTCAAAACAGGTAGTTACAGTGCTAATGGAAAAGGTAGTAGAAGTTCTAAAAGAAGAATAATAATAATTTGTCATTCTAAGAAGGCGTAGCCGCCGAAGAAGCGCATTGATCAATGGGTTCCTTCGCCTCACTCCGTTCAGCTCAGGATGACAACGGATATATGAAAACAGATCAACAATCAATAGATAAATTCTTAACTCGTGGAGTGCAGGAGGTTTTTCCTTCCCGTGAGTTTTTAGATAAAAAATTAAAAGAAGGTAAGCAACTTTCCATGTATCTTGGGATTGATCCAACTGGGCCAACGCTTCATTTGGGTCATTTAATTGTACTTCGAAAAATGCGTGAGTTTCAGGATCTTGGCCACAAGATAATTCTTCTTATTGGGGATTTTACAGGATTGATAGGAGATCCATCAGACAAATCTGCAGCGCGAGTACGACAAACCCGCAAGGAGGTTTTGGATAATGCAACACTTTATAAAGAGCAAGCTACAAAAGTTTTGGATTTTAAAGGAAAGAACAAGGCAGAGCTCAAATATAACAGCAAATGGCTTTCTAAGTTAACGTTTGAAGATATTATTGAACTGTCTTCGCATTTTACTGTACAGCAAATGATGCAGCGCGATATGTTTGAAAAGAGGATTGATGAGAGCAAGCCTATTTATATGCATGAGTTTATGTACCCGCTAATGCAGGGATACGATTGTGTTGCAATGGATGTTGATGGGGAGATTGGTGGTAATGATCAGATGTTTAATATGTTGGCTGGCAGAACATTAATGAAGGAGTTAAAGAATAAAGATAAATTTGTAGTCACAATGAAGTTATTAACTGACCCAACAGGCAAGAAGATGGGTAAAAGCGAAGGGAACATGGTTACTCTTGAGGATTCTCCAGATAATATGTTTGGTAAGGTTATGAGCTGGTCAGATGATTTGATTATGCTAGGCTTTGAGCTTTTAACAGGTGAGGATATTGAGAAAATGCAACAAAGGTTTGATGGTGGCCAGAATCCACGTGATCTAAAGGCTTGTCTTGCAGGCCAGATAGTAAGTAGCCTTTTTGGTCAGGAGCAAGCTCAAAAAGCTTCTGAGCATTTTGACAGCATGTTTAAATTACATGAGACCCCAGAGGAAGTTCCTGAATTTGAAATGAAAGAGGAGACAATGAATATCGTTGATGTGCTGGTTGAAAGCGGTTTAGCGTCCTCAAAAGGTGAGGCACGAAGGTTGATTGATGGGGCTGGTGTAAAGATTGACGATGTGGTTGTGCAAGGGTATGATCAGCAGGTTCATAAAGGCGCATTAATCCAAAAAGGAAAAAGATTTTTTGTTAAAGTAATCAAAAAAAATTGAATCTTGGGTCCTGTCAGGCAATTACCCCGTCAGTGCTCACTTCGTTGCGCGCTGCCGGGGGCCCCATTGCCTGCCACCCAAGATTATGAGATTTAGAAATTTTTTGTGTTAATTTTATGTACGCCATTTCAAAGGCAAAGCAACAAATTTTAAAAGACATCAAGCGTGCTGTTGGAAAAGAGTACACTCCATCGCTTGATGATCTGTCCACCCCACCAAAGCCTGAGATGGGTGATATTTCATTTCCCTGCTTTTCTCTTGCAAAGGCACTTAAGAAAAATCCAGCAGAACTTGCTAATGAATTGCAGGCAAAAATGGCAGCAAAAGGAATTGTCAAAAAAATTTCATCCGAAGGTCCTTATTTGAATTTTTCACTTAATGATTCAGTGCTTGCAAAAGAGGTTTTTGAAAGAATAGAAGAATATGGGGAAAAATATGGATCTCAGGAGAAAAGTCAGAAAGCAAAAATTGTAGTTGAGTATGCTAATATTAATACTCATAAAATTATTCATGTAGGACATCTACGGAATTTTTTTATTGGTGAGGTTGTAATAAATATCTTTCGTGCCAATGGCCAGAATGTGATTCCTGTTTATTATATTAACGACCTTGGCATGCATGTTGCTCATGTGATTTGGGCATATCAGAAATTTTTTAAAGGTGATGAACCAGAAACCTGTAACGAGAGAAATGATTTGCTTGGGAAACTATATGTTCAAGCTGTAAAAAAAGTAGCAGATAACCCTTTATTGAAAAAAGAAGTTTCAAAGGTATTTCAAGATCTTGAAAACATGAATGGGGAGGCAATAAAGATTTGGAAAAAAACCAGAAAGTGGTCTTTGGATTATATACATTCCGTTTACAATGAGCTGGGTCTTGAGATAAAGAAAAAGTATTATGAAAGTGATTATATCGCGCAAACAAGAGAATTGATTGAGGAGCTTATTAAAAAAGGAATCGCCACACACAGCGAAGGCGCATGGATTGTTGATCTTCAAGATGAAAAACTAGGAGTGAATCTTTTGGTTAAATCAGACAAAACACTTTTATATAATGCCAAAGATCTTGCGCTGGCATTTCAAAAAGAAAAAGATTTTTCGCCAAAGCGAAGTATTTATATTGTTGATGCGCGCCAGTCGTTTGCACTAAAGCAACTATTTGCAACACTTGCAAGAATGAATTTTAAAAAGGATTTAGAACATTTGTCATATGAGTTTATTACGCTAAAAGGCGGTGCAATGTCTTCGCGTGAAGGTAATGTTATTCGTTATGAAAAATTTAGAGATGCAATGATCGAAATGGCTCAGTTTGAAACCAAACAAAGGCACAGTGATTGGGATGAAGAAAAAATTTGTGAGGTAGCAAGAAAAATTGCATTTGCAGCAATGCGATTTGGAATGCTAAGACAAGACATGGAAAAGAAGATTACTTTTGATATTCATGAGGCACTTTCTTTCGAAGGTTTTACAGGTCCGTATCTTCTTTATACTTCAGCACGATTGAAAAGCATTTTGCGAAAAGCAAAAACAAAAGAAGGCGGAAGATTGAAACCAGATTCTTCAGGAGAGTTTTTAACTCAACCTGTTGAGCACAAGTTGATTATGCTTATTGCTTCATATCCAGAGGTTATATTTTCAGTTGGGAGCTCACTTCAGATTTCTTGTGTTGCACAGTATCTTTTTGAACTAGCAAAGACTTTTTCAGAGTATTATGAATCAACCCCAATACTAAAAGCAGATAAAAAGACAGCGTCTTGTAGGCTCGCGCTCGTGAATGCTGTAAGCCAGGTGCTTGAGAATGGACTTTCTTTATTAGGTATTGATACAGTAAAAGAAATGTAAGAGTTTGAGGCAACATTGACGCTTGTGGCAAATATGATAAAATCCCAGAACATTTGATATTATTATTAAAAATTATGTTTAAGAGAGAAGATAACGATCAAAATTCATTAGGGGGTAGTAATGAGACAATTATTGCTCATGGAGTCAAAGTTGATGGCAATTTTTCAAGTGAAGGAAATATTGTGATTGATGGCGAGTTACATGGAACAATTGAGACAAAAGAGTCTTTGCGAATAGGCCAAAGCGCTGTGATTCATGCAGACATAAGTGCAAAACAGGCTATTATTGCAGGAGAGGTTGAGGGCAATATTACGATAAAAGGTGTTTTAGAGCTTCTTGAAACCTCAAATATAACAGGGGATATTGAAGCTGAAGTGCTTTCTGTATCTTCTGGCGCAAAAATTAATGGAAAAGTGAGTATGCAAAGAGCGCTTGAGCCTGCCAGAGTGCAAAAGAAAGAAGAGATAATTGAAAAGATGACAGAAGAGGCAATTGCTGGATAAGTATCATTAATGTCTAATGTCTAATTCCCAAGACTCAATCAATGTCCAATATTTTAATAATTTAATGTTAAAAATTGGCCATTAGTCATTGTGAATTGGTCATTTTAATATCATGTATTTTTACATCTACGATGATTTTGTAGCAGGCAAGAGGTTTGAAAAAGAAATGGCAAAGATTGAAACACGCCTGACTGACCTTGGAATATCTGGGCAAGTTGCTCGCCTGGCTCTTTTTCGCAATGCGCAAGAAATGATAGGTGATGAAGTGCGTCGCGGATTAAGTACGGTTGTTGTGGTTGGCAATGACGACACTATTAGAAAAGTAATTGACGCAGTTGCAGACAACGGAATGACATTTGGAATAATTCCTCTTGGAGATTCAAATACAATTGCAGACTTGCTTGGAATTCCATATGGAGTTAAAGCATGTGATATACTATCTGCTAGAATTGTAGAAACAATTGACATTGGAGTAATAAATGGAAAAAGATTTATTTCAGGAGTGCGCGGTAATGATTTTACAGCAAAAATTACGTGCGATGGATATAGCATTGAACCAAAGACTGCAGGACGGCTCGAAGTAAATAATCTAACAGCTGATGATGGTTCACAAAATAATAGATCAACTGATCCAAAAGATGGGAAACTAGATACTATGATTCAAGTCCATACAACAAGTGGTTTGATGAGAAAAAGAGGATCAGGTAAGAGTAGGTTTTCTTTGAAATTTTTAAAGATTGATAGCAAGGATCCTTTTTCATTGTATGTAGATGGTGGTAAGGTTACAGGCAATGAATTTGAAATAGGAGTTCAACCTTTGGGACTGAAGTTGATTACTGGTAGGTCAAGAATATTTTGATATATGGATATAAAAGAATTTAATAAGAGGTTAAGATGATACTATAAAATAATAAATCAGTTTATGAAACGCTTGAAAATGGATGAGATGTTGGTGAGCGGGAAAGCCGACGAGGAGCCGTACCAAATCGTACGGTGACGAGTCGGCAGGGACCCGCGAGCCAACAGATCGCCATTTTCAAGCGTTTCACCCGCGGACGTGGTGGAACGGTAGACACGCCAGCTTGAGGGGCTGGTGGGCATATGCCTGTGGAGGTTCGAATCCTCTCGTCCGCACCATAAAATACTCAAAATTAGCGATCTATCTCCGCCAAAGGCGGATCAGCCCATGGCTGAGGTTTGTCTCTGCGGTGCTCACTCGCTGTACATTATAGTACAGATAGCTCTGCTCCTCGGACTGCACTGATATCTCATCTAATTTTGAGTTTTTATTTTCAAATAGAATGGATGTGTTTGCATATTTATTGTTTACTTTTTATAAAAGCAGTAAAATGTATTTATTATGTTCCAAAAGTGTTTTAAGAAAAAAGAAAAAGAACAAAAAGCTTTTACACTTATTGAGCTTTTAGTTGTAATAGCAATTATTGCAATTCTTTCAAGTATTGTTTATTCAAAAATTAGTAGTTCGATTGTAAGCACAAAAGTAAGCCGAAGCGTTATGGAGGTTGATAGAATTCAAGAAGCATTCAAATTGTTTGAAGCAGATACTGGAGCTTGGCCAGCGCGTTGTCGCATTCAAAATAATTGCAGTGTCACTATAGATCCATTTCTCAACAACTTGGGCGTAAATGGGTGGAAGGGTCCTTATATTACAAAAGGAATTTATAATACTGTACATGGGTGGGGTGGGCATCTAGGCCTTGAACGATATGATATAAATTCAGATGGAGTTCTTGAGGTGTTTATTATTTTTGATGATGATCCGCCGGGTGGTACGCCAAAAGATATTGGGTCTATTTCTGATGCAAATCTTCTTTTGATTGATCAAAAAATTGATGACGGTGATCTTTCAACTGGGAGGTTTCGCAGTATTGTGCCAGGGGTTTCAACAGGCGCTGGTTCTGGTGTGTATTTTTTGACTCCATAATGGAAAACAAGGGAAGTAGGAAGCAGGAAGAAAGAAGTAAGGGAAAAGCACTGGGTAAACCAGTGTTTTAAAATTAGTTTCAGAAATATACTTGAACCGTGTCAAAGACTATTTCTGTGACTGATTTTTGGCTTAAATTAGCTTAGATACCTTGACAAAAAAGCGTTTTTGTGTTATACTAATATCTTAAAATTTGAATTGGAGAGAGGACCAATTTGTCCGTTTTTGGGCGGAAACTGATTTTTTTGCGGAAATCTCCTTTGATTTGTGTTAAGAAGTCAGTTTTTTTGTTATGTCGTTTTAGTGTTTTTGGTCAGTTCCCATCCTTTCTGAGGAGGGGCTAGGGGAGGTTCTGAAGCAGATCGTTAACCCCTTCTTCAGCCATAGGATGATCCGCCTCTAGCGGAAACTCCCCCTTGAAAAGGGGGAGAACTCAACAACCCTAAGGCGAATCTCTCTGATCGGTTTCAGGGAGATAGAAAAATTCGAAGTTTTGCTCTCAACATTTTTTGCGACAAGATCGCAGAAAGGAACCAATAATGTCACCGGATCCAACGGATTCGGAAGGAGATGGAGAGTAAAGCGTTCGATCTTTCTGCTCTCACAATAACGACGACCGTCGTTATTGTGATGACACTTCAAATAATAAGTAAAAGACTGCTGTCAAACTAGATGAGATGTCGGTGCGTGGGGAAGCCATCCTCCGAAACGTACTAAATACGTACGTTGAGGAGGTGGCAGGGCCCCACAAGCCGACAGATCGCTAGTTTTACAGCAGTCTTCAGGACACCCATGAGCCGGTTGTCGGCTTGGTAGGCATGGGTTTGCAGTAACCGGATATTCCGGCCTCCTTTGAGAGAGGGTTCCTACCACCCTCTCTTTTTTGTTTGCAAAAAATTCCAAGCACGAAATACTAAATACTAAATAAATTCTAATTTCTAAATTCAAATGTTTTAAACTTTGGTTTTGAATTTAATAATTAGTATTTTGACATTGTTTAGGGTTTAGATATTAGAATTTAGAATTTATGTTTTTGTAGCAACCTCTTGACAATTTCACAAATTAAGTATTTAATTTAGTCACAAGCAAAAAGTTCGTAAGGAGGGAAACGTGATGAAAATTTCTCTAAATGAAATGGTTAGAAGAGCACAGAATCCCAGCCAAGACTATCGCCTTCCAAACAGTTCTGACTTTCGTGGTCGGTTTGCAAGATTGTTGGAAGAGGAATATTTTCCTGCGCTTGAGTTGATGAAACAGAGTATTGATGAGGGTTCTCAAGGAAGGAGAAAATATAGACTCAGTGCCACAATCTTTACAACCGATCTAAACGAACGAGGCCGTGTTGACCCTGCACTTAATGTTTTATCCATGCTTTTTATGTTTTGGATTACACACAAAGATCGCAGTTGCACTTTTTTAAGAGACATATTGGACAAGACGTTGATTAAATTACATGTAGCAATGTTGGAGAAAGATGCATTGCCGTGTGATACTCAACATGACCGTAAGTACATCATGTTCATTATTGAATCAATGCTTGCAAACGATGAGCTCCCAACTTGGGTCATGCCAGAGAACTGGCAACCGACCACAGAAGGGGATTTTTTGCGAATCACTTAACAGCTTGAATGCTGTTTTTTGTTTCAACAGCTTGTCATCCTGAGCCAAAGGCGAAGGATCCCATTGCGCGAACAATGAGATTCTTCGGCCAGCTAAGCTGGCCTCAGAATGACAATATTTCTCCGGCGTGCTCGGAAGAGGGCTTTGCATCGTTGACGTAATAGCATTTACATGGTCCAATATAAGTGGAGAAGGGCCTCTACCGAACTAAGCGAAAGCGCAATGCTTGTTAGTCGGTGAGAGGAGCAGTACAATGGCAGCCCAGAAGAAGGAAGCAGTGAAGAGCATTCAGCTCACAGTTTTCGGGGCCAGAGGTTCGTCACCAGTGGCAGGAAGGGATTACATCGAATTCGGTGGCAACACCACTTGCGTTCGTGTGGAATCCCCCTGTCTGCCGCCAGACATGGCGCTTTCGATCGATTCTGGAAGTGGGTATCGGCCGTTCTGCGGCACCCTCCTTGGTGAAGGGATCATGAAAATTGGTCTGTTGCAGACCCATTATCATTGGGACCATATCCAAGGCTTCCCGTTCGGCCCTCACGCGTTCATCCCAGGATGCCATACGCAAGTATGGGGCCCGAAGGATTTGCGTGACAAGAGCGAGGGACCAGAGGAATCGTTCGCTCGCCAGATGGCAGCGCCCAACTTCCCATATCCGTTCGACAAAGTGCGGCATCAGCTCCAGTTCAAGGCTCTTGAGTACAACGGGACGCAGGTCCTGGTATGGCACCCCAAGGGTGGAGTCCAGCTGGTGAAGTTGCATCAGTTTGTCGAAATGGACGTGGAAGATGGGCAGATGCGTTTCAACGCAAACGCATTTGGTGACAAGGGTACGTATGCGTTGAATGAGTGTCTCGTGATCAAGTGGTACAAGGCCATTCACCCGGACAAAACGGTTTCGTACCGGTTCGAGGAAAGGTCAACGGGTCGCAAGCTCGTGTTCCTTACTGATCATGAGGTTTCTCCAGCTTGGTCAACCGAGCTGCTGGCGCATCTCAAGGGAGCGAATCTGCTCTTGCAGGATGCCCAGTTCAAGCATGCGGACTACTTGGCGAAGTATGTGGAGTGGGGTCACGGGACCCCAGAGTACGCAGCCCAGACAGCCATGAAAGCAGGTGTCGGGCGCCTTGGTTTGGTTCACCATGATCCAGCCGCTAAGGATAGCGATATCCAACAGCGGGTGATCGAGGCACGCAGCGAGTTCCTTCGTTGCAGGCGCGGTGATCTTTCCGAGACCGTATTCGCAGCCAAGGACTTTCAGACCATCGTGGTCTGATCCAAAACCTATTTCCCCGCATTGCATTGTAGCTCGTTTTAACTGAGTAGAAGGCCCTTCTCCACCTTCTTACTCAAAAGGTCGCAAAGTCTCGCGACCTTTTTTTGTTTTAGTCTAATTGTCATCCTGAGGAGTCATTATTGATATTATGGACGACGAAGGATCCCATTGAAACGTTGGGATTCTCCGGTCGCCAGCTACGAACATACTCCCTCAGAATGACAGGTGTGTGGTAGAGGTTAAAACAAAAAAACTCCAGAATATCTGAAGTTTTTTGATGCATAATAAAAAGCTCAAAACTGGATGAGATGTTGATGAACGGGAAAGACGTCGCATGAGCTGTACTTAATGGTACAGCGAAGAGACGGCAGGGATCCGTGAATCAACAGATCGCCAATTTTGGGCTTTTTATCTGGTAGGCGCGAAGGGACTCGAACCCCCGACCCTCTCGGTGTAAACGAGATGCTCTAACCAACTGAGCTACACGCCCATGGCAAACATTCTATAGAATTAAAAGCCCTGTGTCAAGAAACAAGAATTAATTTGTATTTTTTGCTATAATGATATCGTTAACCCCCCTTTATCCCCCCTTGAAAAGGGGGGAACAGAAATATGAGCGATACATTTCGAATAATATTAGGATTAGCAGTTATGGTTGCTGGTTTTGTTATTGTTTGGAAAACCAGAGTATTGATGTCATGGTTTGGGGCCAATGCATGGGCAGAGCAAAAGTTTGGTCCTGGAGGCTCATGGCTTTTTTACAAACTGGTTGGGCTTCTCACTGCCTTTATTGGTATTTTTATTGCCACTGGTATTATCAATGATATTTTAGAAGCCTTTGCAAGTTTATTTGTTTAATGTTTATGTCATTTTCAACAGGCAGAGCACTTCTTGATGCTCAAACAATTTTAACAAAAGCTGGTTTAACAACTGGAATGATTTATTCTGATTTTGGTTCAGGTACTCTTGGACATTTTATTTTTCCAGCATCAAAAATAGTTGGGGACACTGGGAAGGTTTTTGCAGTGGATATTTTAAAGAGTGCGCTTGAAGGAATAGACAGTACAGCAAGAATGTATGAATGCGATAATATTGTTACAGTTTGGGGAGACATTGAAAAATATGAAGGAGTTGGAATATCAAGCGTTTCTGTTGATTTGATTTCAATGATTAATCTTTCCCCGATCATTTCAGTAACATCAGTTCCTGTGAAAGAGGCGCGCAGGGTCTTAAAACCTGGAGGAACATTGCTTATGGTAGACTGGGATCCGCATAGTAATTTGGGCCCATCAGGCCAAGAAAAGCTTAGTGTTGAAGATGCTGTGAAAATTGTTGAGCAGGATCAAGGGTTTAAGCTACTTGAAAAATTTCAAGCAGGGCCGTATCATTGGGGTGCGGTTTTCCGTAAGGGTAAAAATGTTTAAGACGTTCAAATTGTCCAATCTTAACCTTTTTAACACTCTACCACTCTAATACCATTAACTCTTCAAACACCCTATGACAGAACTTCTAAATCCCATGTATTGGATAAACCTAAAGATATTAGACTCAACACAAGGAATTGGACTTTTTTTCACTATCCTTTTTGCGCTTTTTATAATTGCTGGGATTGTGTGCAAATCAGTTGCTAAACAAAAGCGATCGCAAAGATATTTGCGTATCAAGCTTCGCCATCTTGGAGCATTATTTACCACAATGGGTATTCTAGGATTATTGCTTTCATTTTTTGGATATGAGCGTGTAAGGTTTTTTGGAGCAAGGTTGTGGTATCCAATTTGGGTGATTGTATCACTTGTGTGGGTTGCCTATATTGTTAAAGTAATTAAAAAAGATATTCCTCTCTTGAGGAAAAAAGAAAAAGAGCGGATTGAACGAGAGAAGTACATGCCAGGACCAAGGAAGAAGTAATTTGTCATCCTGAGCGTTAGCGAAGGATCCCATTGACGAGATTCTTCGTTGCTTCACTTCTTAGAATGACAATGTAAATTATGCCGGATCAAAGAAGATTATTTGGTGATTCAGGAGAGGCACTTGCTGCCTCTTTTTTGCAGAGCAAAGGAATGAAAGTAATAGACACTCAACAATCATGCCGTTTGGGAGAGGTTGATTTAGTGTGCGAGCATAAAGGTGAATTAGTTTTTGTTGAGGTGAAAACTCGCCATGATAATCAATACGGATTTCCCGAAGAGGCTGTAACCGTGCATAAGATAAGAAAAATTGTGAACGCTGCGCGCATATATCTTCAAAAAAGAAACAAAGAAGAAGTGTTCTGGAGAATAGATGTTGTTGCAATACAAATAAGGGAAAACAGCAACCCAGAGATTTTACACATTGAAAACATTGACATTCCAGAGGGTTTGTGGTAACTTGTTTTTGTACTGAACCTGTCGATATCGACGGGTTTCTTTCTTAACTAACTAGACTTGTCATCCTGAGGAGGCCAAGGGCCGACGTAAGGATCCCATTACTTGGGTAATGAGATTCTTCGCCTCACTGCGTTCGGCTCAGAATGACATTATGAAAATATGCCATCAGCAATCGAACAAGCAATGCGTCAGATCTGTGAAGAAAAAGGGCTCGCTTATGAGTCTGTTCTTGACGCTATACAATCTGCTCTTGCAGCAGCATACAGAAAAGATTTTGGAGACAAAAATCAAAATATTGAAGTTGAGTTTGATCCTTCAGACGGAAGTGTTAAAGCTTATGATGTAAAAACAGTTGTTGAAGATATTGATCTTGAAGAGCTGGAGCGCATGGAGCAGGAGCGTAGAGAAAAAGCTGAGGAGCTTGCAAAAATGATTGAAGAAGCTCGTGGAAAAGGGAAGGATATTCCTGCTGTTTCTTTTGATGAGGAAGAGGGTCCTCGCTATAATCCTAAAACAGACATGATGATAAGCGAGGCAAAGAAGATTAAAAAAAATGTTGAGCTTGAAGATGTTTTAAGAATCTCACTTGAGGTGCCAGGAGAATTTGGACGCATGGCTGCTATGACAGCAAAGCAAGTTATCACCCAAAAGCTTCGTGAGGCAGAGCGAGAAGTTATCTTTAACGAGTTTAAAGAATTTGAAGGACAGATTATTAATGGAACTGTACAAAGGCGAGAAGGTAAAATTGTGTTGGTTGATCTTGGTCGTGCCACAGGTGTTATTCGACCTGAAGATCAAATTCCAAGCGAGCGATATAATCCTGGAGAAAGAATTAAGGTTTTTGTTCGCCAAGTTGCGCTTTCTGCAAAAGGGGCAGAAATATTGTTGTCACGAGTGTCAGAAGAGCTAGTGCGCAAATTATTTGAATTTGAAATTCCAGAAATTGCAGATGCAGTCATTGATATAAAAGGGATTGCAAGAGAGGCAGGGTCTCGTTCAAAGGTTTCAGTGCATACACAGGATGAGCAGATTGATCCTATTGGAGCGTGTATTGGTCAGCGCGGGACAAGAATTCAAACAATTATTGGTGAGCTTGGTGGAGAAAAAATTGATATTATAGAATGGGATGAGAATCCTGTAACATATATTGCAAACTCACTTTCTCCTGCAAAGATTGTAAGTGTTCAGCTTAATGAAGCAGACAGAAGTTCTACTGTACAAGTTCAATCAGACCAACTTTCTTTGGCAATTGGGAAAAACGGACAGAACGCTCGGCTTGCTGCAAGATTGACTGAATGGAAAATTAATATTATTGAAGTAAAAGAAGATGGAGAAAAAGAAGAAGTCCTAAGTGAGTCACCTGATGACGAGGTTTCTCCAGAAGAGGTGAAAAGTGAGGCCGATGAAGAAGTGGTAGAAGATATTGAGAAAAAAGAACCAGCTAGTGAAGAAGTGAAAGACGAAAATACTAAATCAGAGGAGGAGGCTCCTGATTCTGAAGCTTCTCCTGAAGAAAAAAGTGAAGAATAATTATGGGAGGAATATTTCATACAGTGTTATATCAGCCGCTTTTTAACCTTCTTATCTGGTTGTACAATGTTTTACCATTTGCTGATATTGGATTTGCGATTATTGTTTTGACAATAATTATCAAACTGATTTTGTGGCCATTCACAAATGCTTCGCTTCGTTCACAAAAAGCTCTTCAAGAGATTCAACCAAAACTTGAGGATTTAAAACAGGAGCATAAGAATGACAAAGAAAAACTTGCAAAAGCAATGATGGAGCTTTACACAAAAGAGAAGGTTAATCCTTTGTCATCTTGCTTGCCACTTTTGGTTCAGTTGCCAATTCTATGGGCGCTTTACCGAGTATTGCGTGATGGAATGACTGCAGATCATTTTGATGCTTTATATCAGTTTGTTTCAGCGCCTGAAAGTATTCACACAATGTTTTTAGGAATCGTTGATCTTACAAAGCGTTCCATTCCTCTTGCAGTGCTTGCAGGCATATTCCAGTTTTTTCAAACAAGAATGTTAATGCGTAGAAGGCCACCAAAAGATCTGCGTAAAAAAGAAGGAGTAAAGGATGAAAACATGATGGCCACAATGAATAAGTCCATGTTGTATTTTATGCCAGTGTTTACAGTGTTCATTGGTTCTTCATTGCCTGGGGGGCTGACACTGTATTGGGTGGCTGTAAATGTTGTTTCAATAATTCAGCAAAAAATAGTGTTTTCAAAAAAGGAAAAGCCAAAGAGTGATGGTGGAGTAATAGATGTTGAGGCCAAACCAAGCGAGGTTCCAAAAATTCAATAATAAAAAACAGGGCGTTTTGCCCTGTTTTTTAATTGAGTGTGGCTCCCGGTCTTGTCTGAATGTCCATAAAGTCCGGGAGCCAATCGCCTAGGGCTCCCGATCTTGTCTGAGAGTTCATAAAGACCGGGAGCCGATATGATACGAACGGTTAGAATAAGATAAAATGAAATTTTTTTGCTCCGGAACTCGCCCAATGTTGTCTGAGGGCTCAAACAGTCCTCGCTTTTAAAAATTTATTTCATCTTATTCGTCTCTTCCCCTTAATAAGGGGGAGTAAGGAGGGGGTCTAAGTGCTGTGTCATCCTGAGGCCTGATGGCCGAAGGATCCCATTGACTGCCATTTAAGATTAATTCGCCTTGGGCCACCT
>JBDRLV010000014.1:0-5894 GCA_043812755.1 Patescibacteria group bacterium
TGAAGATGATTTCCATGGAACAGAAGAGTACCCAACTGAAAGTAAAGGATTCAGAACACTTAGGGGCATTCTTGCAGAAGTGTATTGCAATCCTTTTGACCTGATGATCAGAAAGAAAGGGCCGAAATTGCTGGGGGGCCATTCACAAATGACAAAACTGGAAATAGCAACTTCTGTGCGTGTCATGCAGTGGGAGTTTGACACAACAATCAAAAAACCGTTCTTTACTCCCATCTAACCCCTGCACTCTGCTGTGCGCGGGTTTTTTGTTCCCACCGACAAACTCGGCCCACGTGGGCCAAGTTTGTCGGTATTAAAAAAACGACTACATTAGCCAGTAGAAAAAAATGATCAAATTATTGCATGTCATCTATCGTGGTGTATTGAATATACAAACCCCGACGAAATTAATCGCCGGGTTTTTTAGTTTGGGGAGTGTTTAAAATGTTAAATCGCTTCGCTTGTTTAAATTGTACATTTTAATGATTTTAACATCTTTAACATCTTAAACTTTTCCAAAAACAAAAAAGAGACCGGGCGCAAGCGCGAGCTCTTAAGGTAAAAAAGGACGGGTTACAGATCTCCTGCAGGACCTCTTGGAATCACGAGATCAGGCGGAAGCTCAGGTCTGCCACTTCCCTCAGGCGGAAGTGGCATTGACATTGACCCACTGTCAGTTTGAATCTGCTGAACTGACCAGTCCATGACTGGTTCAATCTTGCCAGCACGAATCCCAAACACCAGACGGCTCAACAGCAAGAGATTGTCTGAGTAACACTGCATCCGATAACGGGCATTCGTACCGTCCCACTCAACAACAGCAATTGCACTGTTGTTTTCATCGATCTCAAGCTTGTACACACCAGTGCGACGCGAGCAGTCCTCAGGCTCTTGCCAAAACAGCACGGCTGACATGAAAGCCACAATCTCATGGTGATTATCAAACTGCGGCATGAGCGTTATGATCGGATGGTTTGCAGATGAATCCCACGCGAAACTGAAATCCATTTCAATATAAATCGGATACTTATGTCCGCGTGAAAACTTCACAGACATGTCTGTGAACATAGACAGGAATCCTGATGATCCCTTGATCTCTGCCCACATGCCATCACGCCGATCCTTCCACATCCAACGGAGTTCGTTTTCTAACTCAGCAAGGGTTGTGTCTCTTATCTCAAAACCCTCTTCTTCTGGATCATTGTGCTCGTAGCTGACGCGCCCGTCATCGCCCATTTTTGAAAGATCAATATGAACTCGAAGTTGCCCTTCCATAACTGTCTCCTGTTGAAGCAGTTGCCTGCTTCATTTGCTTGTTGCGCAGGTGATGTCGTGCCCATGAGGCAGACCCTGTCACAAAAGTTCAGTGCCGCAAGGTTTATCCTGTGCGACAAGTTCAGACTATCAAATTGATACATTGTTGTCCATACAGATGACTCAATAAATAGAAACCCAAAACAAAACCCTTGACTCAAATTATAAATCTGTGTAAACTCTCATCGTACATTGCCTAAAAAGGCGGTCGTTCGTTCTGAGACATTGTTGGACAAGGGAGCAAACGCAACACTCCCTACAGAGCTGGCTTCCCCCACGCAAGCTCTGGTTGTAAGTAGCTCTTGGACACAACCCCTTGTCTACTGGGCCTGACCCAGAACAACAAACACTCAGCTGGGCAGTAGTGCTCACAGGCAATGTGCTAGCGGGTCAGGAGGCCCTCCCAAGCGATCCTCCTGCACAACGAAGGTATCTGCTGAAAGACCCTCCTGGCCCGCTAATTAAAACTCACTTTGCACGCAAGACAGTGTTCCGAACCTTTCGGACAAAATCACGCGCTTCTTGCGCGCAATTCTTACTCTAAGACCACACCCTGTGGTCTTTTAATTTGAAACTCAATGAAACACCCCGGCCTTACGGTCGTGGTATTTTTTTCTATACAAGCTTTACCCAGCGTAGCTGTGCTTTACTTGTCCGCTGTTTTTCTGGTAGTCGCACCCTTTAGGGTGCGTTTTATTCTAGCGCAGGCTTCAGCCATGGGCTGATCCGCCTTTTGAGCCAAAGGCCCATCAGCCTCTGGCTGAGACTTGTGGCTATTAATGTTGACAAAAAATCTAAATCTGCAAAAATGCAATTAAGTTCTTTAACTTCACAGCAGATGCTAAGGGGTACACCTTTTACACCTTTCCCTGCGCCATGCTGCTGTGGTACACAAGGAGATCTTTACAATGGCAACATCAGATCGCGACAAAGCATTGCTGGCTGCACAAAAACTTCTAAATCTGTTGTATCGAGGAGACATTCATGCTGAAGCAGTGCCAGGTATTGCGCGCTTGGCAAAACTCATCAGTGTGATCGGGCTTTTTGCTGAGCAGGGTGACGTCACTTCTCAAGAGCTTCGACACTTCATTGAAAAGTGGATCAGGCCAGATGAAAAATGGCCTCTTTCAAAAGACCTGAATAAAGTTGTTGAAGCATTCGAAGAAAATGAATGGAAAAATATAGTTACAGAGAATGATAAAGCTGGCCAAGCAGCATGTTTCACTCCTCTGCAAATGTGCCGAGCATTACGCTGGCATGTTGACTTGGATGAAACACAGAAAAAGCAACTTGAGAATATTCCATTTCGACCAACCACGATTTCAACAATTTTTGAGCAAGGCGGTACACTACTGCCCATACCAAATCAGGTTTGTTTTAAAAACCTGATCAAATGGTTTGGCATGCACATGGCCCATGGGCTACCAACGTTTTCAGAATCATTTGAAACACGGCCAAACTTGTGCTCATCGTTCTTGAACCTTGAAATGGAAACTCAATGGTCATTGCTTGTTCCAGCAGATCATGATGAAGCACGAGTTATGATGACGCGCAGTGGTGGTAATGCATACCGATATGCAACTGCGCTTGAGTGCATTCTGATGTTGCTTTTGCGAGCACGCCAACCCAAGCAATATCAACTCTCGCTTCCAGAAGGTCCAGACCAAGTTTGGTACTTTTGCGATAGTGGCCCTGCACAATTTTCAATCAAGGTTTTCATTCGTATAGATCTTGGTCTCATACTGGCCGTGCCTGCTGACGAACTCCAGTCTGGAGAAACTCTCAAGGCCGTCCACCTTCTTGCCAAAACTCCAAACAAATAAACTCTCAAGGTCGCAATGCGGCCTTTTTTGTTTGATTATCCACACAGCTCTATTGACGCACAATTAAATTTATGATGTATTGAATATACAAACCCCGACGAAAATAATCGCCGGGTTTTTTGTTTGTCGAGTATTTCTGTCCGGTGGGCCCGGTCAGGTGACATCTATGAATTATCAATCAATAGTTTTGGGGTTCAATTCCCCACGGGTCCACCGGTCAAAAGCGCTTGACAACTGCTTTAAAATCAGCTATTATACAAATATTGATAATTCATAGGTCATCAATTCTGGCCGAGAAAACCTCTGCATCATGCAGAGGTTTTTGTTTACAACAAAAAAACTGAAGTCCTTACAATCGGATCCTTCGCCTCCTGGGCTCAGGATGACAAGTGCTAATTCCCAAGATAATCCGCAGGTTCGTATACATTGCGCGCGTTCCAGAGTATCCAGCCTGATCCACCACCATCACGAACTGCTTTTATTTGAGCTTCAATTAAATCAGAAGTATACACGGCACCTATATCAAAATCTTGCAACCATGGGCGGAATTTTTTACGAAGATCCTGATCCCCTAAGCTCCCTTCAGCTCCCCTCAGCTCCCCAATCATCTTCGCCCCCTCATCCAATGACCGCTTCACAATCTCATACGGATACAGTGCAGGATTCGCATACCCTTCAAACCCATCAGGAAAATGTGATGGGTACACCATTGGAGAAATAAAATCAGCATAAGGCAGAGCATCTTGAAGTCGCTGGCCAATATTAAAATCAAAATCTGACCACATAGTCATTCCAAATAAATCAAACGAAACTGGAATTCCCTCTTCTTGCATGGCTCCCCCAACGCGCTTGAAAAACTTCTGCATTACCTCTATTCGCGATGCCTTATCAGGATCATGAAACGGATACACAATCGCACTTATATTCCCATCTGAAGGAAAGCGCACATAATCAAACTGCACTTCATCAAAGCCGTGCTCATACACTTCCTTACCAACCTCAATTGCCAAATCAGCAACCTTGGGTGAAGCAGGATCCAACCACAGCGAACCAATATTATCACGCCATTCACCTGATGCAGTGCGCAAAGCAAGCTCAGGATGCGCCTCAGCAATTGTAGCATCGCGCATCACAGCCACGCGCGCAATCTTGTATATGCCAGCCTCAGCAAGCCCTTTGATAATTTTCTTTGAAGGAAAGTCCAGTGTGCCATCATCAAGCTTCACATCAATTACAACTGCATTGATACCACTCTCCTTCATATAATCCAAAAGTTGCCAAGCCCTCTGCGAGTTGGCAGTTCTTGAAGTAAAATACAGCCCCCGGACTTCATCCGGGAGCTGCACCCTGAGTTAATCTTCAGTTTGATCTTCAACTGTAACTGTTGTCATTTTGTCACCGATGGCAATCACCTTTACAACATCGAGACCTTCAACAACTTTTCCAAAAATAGAATAGGCTTTTGGAAGTGGGTAATCTGCTAGCATGATGAAAAACTGCGAGCCATTTGTGTCAGGACCACTGTTTGCCATAGCAACAATTCCGTGATCATATTGATAATTATCTGTGAGCTCATCTTTGAATTTGTAGCCTGGGCCACCTGTGCCATTGCCAGATGGATCCCCTCCTTGAATAACAAATCCTTCAACACGACGATGAAATGTCAGGCCATCATAATAGCCTGCTTTTGTTAAACTCACAAAGTTTGAAACTGTAAGTGGAGCTGTGTCTGCATATAGCTCAAAAACGATTGTACCTTTTTCTGTTTCAAGACGAATTTGCTTGCCTTGAATTTCTTCATCTGGAAGAATTTGTGGGGCTGTAATTTGCATAGGTTTTTCTTCTTCAACGATTATTGGTTCACCACCATTTGATGGGATAGTTATGGCTACATTTTTTGTATCGCCAAGATTAACAACTGGACTTTCAGGCAGGGTATCATCATTGTAACACCCAACGCCTGTTAAAATCAGCGCAAATAATGCGACTGAAAATATTGCTTTTTTACTCATATAAAAGATTAATTATTAACACAGACAAGTATAGCAGATTGAGCTAAATGTTTGAAATGTTTAAGAAGTTAAAATGAATAAATTAGGTTCCTGATGAATACTGTCATTGCGAGGACGAACAAAGTGAGGACGAAGCAATCTTCTCAGTTGGCTCCCGGTCTTTATGGACATTCAGACAAGACCGGGAGCCCGAGGCGAATTGGTTCCCGGTACTTTTGAACATTCAGACAGTACCGGGAACCTCGGGAACCTCGACAAACAAAAAACCCATCAAAAAGATGGGTAAGTATTTTTAAGCCGCAAGCGGCTTGTCAAAGTCCATTCTCGCACGCGCTGCTGAGCCAAAACCTTTAACAGAAGAATCAGCACCACTTTGCCCAAGCACAGGAATGCTTGCATTAAGGTACAGGCAGGCAACACTGTCGCGATTCCCCTGCCCTCTTGGGTCAACAATCACAGAGCCAGGAAGCTCCACACGGTGACCATACACTACGCGCCTAAAATGAGCGTACAGGCAAAGCCCTTCAACAGCATTGAGCCCAACCCTGTCGCCAAGTTTCAAAAACTTGTACCTGCATTCATGCGCGCTAATGCCATCATTGAACCTGCCATCATGGCAAATCATCCAATAGACATCTGGTCGCGCTACAGGTTCAAAATCTTCAAACTGAAGCGTCTGGTCAACATGGACTCCAAGCAATTTGCAAAAGAACGGAATGTTCCCAAGCGCCCTGTTATCAACCAA
>JBDRLV010000015.1:0-14838 GCA_043812755.1 Patescibacteria group bacterium
CCTTTGGTACGCGCACCATTGGACTGTTGAAAGAATCTGCGATAGAGCATATGGACGAATTCGCCGTGCAACCATGTGCATGTGCTTCTTTGGTTGCCTTTTGGATCAATCAGACATGGCTCGCTTGGGTCGCTTTCATTCCATGTCCATCCCTCTGGCAGAGTTGTTTCCACCATGACAACACATGCCTCGGTTTCGGTTTCATAACCAAACACGAATCCAAGTGTTTCCAAGGCTTTCCTATGGGACTCTCTATCTACTTTCACAATAGTAGTCATTTTATCTCCTTCCAGTTACAGGGTTTTGTTCAGTTAGAACTCAGCAGAATATCATAATAATAGACCATTGTCAATAGTTAATACCAGCCTTTGCCAAGGCTTCGGCTGGTTATTCGCCCCAATAGGCCGAATAAAAAAGACCCGAGTGGGGTCTTGAGTAGGGACGCCATTTATGGCGTCCTAAGGCAAAGATCAGACGGTGCGGATGGTTGGCGTTTCGTCCCAGTAGGCGAGGGGGTCTTTAAGATAATTGGTAGAAAAGATCAAACGCTGTGTGGGCTTTCAAGTGCGGTATGGTGTGTAGCATGGTCAGCAAGCACCATTGAAATTGCTGCTGTTAGTCTGATTGCGTATGGGATATTGAGGCACTCATCAGGGCCGTGCGCATTGCTTTCTGGCCCAGCAGCACCTGTGATTACGAATTCTGCTTTTGGGTACATCTTGCCAAGCAGTGCCATAAATGGAATTGCTCCGCCGATTCCATACTGTACGAACGGGTTACCAAAGTGTTCTTGGCTTGCGCGCTCCAGAGAACCTGCAAGCCATAGTGAAAGCTCAGGCGCCATCCACCCTGGCATTGCAAGAGTGTCTTCAAAACTGACCGTTGCTGAGTCAGGCACATCGCGAGTGAGCGCCTCTTCAATTGCCTTGATAGCAACTTGCGGATCCACATGCGGTGGAATTCGGAATGAGAGCTTGAGGTCAGTGCACTCGCGAACAACATTACCAGCACCATTTGTTGGTGGAATTCCATTAGCTCCAATGACCTCAAGAGCAGGTCCTAGAGTTTGCTTCCAAAGAAGCTCTGGTGGTTCATTGCAGTCATCTGGGAAAGTATTGCCACTCCATGTGAACTCTTTCCGGAAGCAATCCGGATCCATTGCGCTAGCAGCTTCTTCAACTGCCTTTTTGCGCTCATCTGTGATCAGATCATCATCTCGGATTTCTTGGAGAAGGAAGTTACCAGTTTGTGCATCCTCAATACGTTCAAGAAGCGCACGTGCAATCCGGAATGAAGATGGAACAATTCCACCCGCATGGCCAGAGTGGCTCTCTTTGTTGAGCACGCGCACCTTGAGTGTGCCCATTGCAATTCCGCGCAGTGAATTGGTAAGCCACAGGCGATCATAGCTTCCAGCGCCAGAGTCAAGAGCAACGATGAGTGACACGTCGCCGATTTCTCCCTTAAGTTCTTCCAGGTACGCAGGAAGATCTGGGCTTCCACTTTCCTCACCAGCTTCAATGAGGATCACGCAGCGGGCATGGGGGATGTTTTGTTCTTCAAGCGCACGGATTGCAGCAATCGCAGTAAATAGGCTGTAGCCATCATCCACTCCACCTCGGCCATAGAGTTTTTGCACACCGTCATCATTAAGGATTTTTGGAGTCCAAGGGCCTAGGCCTTTTTCTTCACTCCACCCTTCTGATTCAGGTTGCTTGTCAGCATGCCCGTACAGAAGAACAGTTTTATCAGTCTGCCCTGGGATTTCTATGTATAGGATAGGTGTTCTTTTGTCCGACTGAATAAGTCGGCATTTAACACCACGCGGGCCAAGGTATGTTGCAAAGTCAAACATGAGCATCAGGGCTTTGAAGATTGCCCCTGTTTTGATCCAGTCTTTGTCAAACTCTTGGCTAAGAGATGGGATTTCTATGAATTGCTGTAGCCTTGGCAGAATTACCCTGCTCCAAAATTCCTGCAAAAACGCTATTGTTTTCTTGGTATCCATTGTAATCTCCTGAAACTAGTTGAAAGGGGTGCTCTGGAAAATTATCACAAATGTATTTATTTGGAAAGAGTTAGGTATTTTGCCTATTTTTTTATTTTTCTGTAGACTAAAAAGAGGATAATATTATTTTATGAATGAACACAATCCTCATATGCAAGAAATATTAAAAAAAGAACAAGAATCAAAAGATGACAAAGCAACTAAAGCACGCATTAAGTCCAGAATTGATTCAATGAAGTTAATGCTCACTGAGCTTGTAGGTAAAGGAGAAAAGCCAAGCGGGAACCAGGAGAGAGTATTAGATAGAGCCATGGGTTCCTTGAAGCTTGCGCAACAATATTTAGAGAATGGTGAAATTGAAAAAGCAAAGGCGTTTTATAAAGAAGCTGATGATTTTTTTCAAAAAAGTTTTAAACCAAAAGAGTTGATTGCGTCCGATGTTCAATCTACAGGAGTAGTGCGCGTATCAGAAGGACTTGATGGGTCAAAAGAACAACATGCTGTTCCAGAGGGTGTGTTTGACAGCCAAGGCTTAGAAGCTGTTACTTATGATATTAGAGAGATGCCAACTGAGACGTTAAGTAAAACAATAGAGAATGCACTAACAACATTAAATAATGTGTTGTCAGAAACAGGAGAAGCCCCTGAAGAAGACGAATATGGTGGATTAACAGAAAGCGAAAAAATACAAGCAGGAAAGGTGCGTCAAATTGGTGAAGCATTAACCTATTTAACTTATGCAAAAAGGAGTCTGGATTCAGGTGAGGTTGATCTTGCAAAAGAACAATATTTAAATGCCAAGAAAGTAATTGAATTGTATCCAAAGAAAGCTGCTTAGTTTAATTAGAAAAAATCCGTGCAATGTGTGCGGATTTTTGTTTTGACAACACTTGGGTGGTGTGATAAGAATTGTTCAGATCTTTTCCACTAGATAGGAGGAAAAAGTGAGCCAGAAGCGAATGTCAACTCTGAGTTTTTTGCACTGGTTTGTAGAGATACTGTGGAGCTTTCTCAAAAGAGAAACATACGATTTTTCAAAGCTAAAGAATGGTCATGTCGATGGCGGGTATCAGTTCCTGTCTTATTGGCATATTGGTGAAACAGTTTTGTCTCTTGCTGTTCTTTATGATGATTTGGTTGGGCCAGTTAGCTGGTTAATGGCAAATCCAAAACGTGTTGTGCTTACTCTTCAGGAATTAGATTCAGATGATCACGAGAGTGAGATATCTGTTTCTGTTACCAATATAAGTAGACAGCTTTTTGTTTACAAGGTTCGAGGATCAGAGCCACTCAAGGATCCATTTGTTGATTTTGTGCGCAGACACTTCAAGCTTGGCAAACACAGACTTGTTAAGGCTGTGCGCATGCGTTTTTTATCTGATGCGCACGAGTGTTACAGATGGTTCTTGTCTGATGTGCAGGCAATGCATCTTGGTCGCTTCCTTATCGAAATCCATAAACGCAGTGGAATTGGAAGGCTTATGGAAATGGATTCAAAAGAAAGAGCCAAGTTTGTTGAGCAATTCACACTTCTTCTTTAAACGACCCTAAGGTCGTTTTTTTGTTCTTTAATCGAAAAACTCCGGCCGTAAGGCTGTGGAGTTTCATTGACTGGCAATTGTGGTTGTGATAAGACTTGAGGCAAGGAGGCAACCATGGCTACAAAAAGACGACGAATAAACAAAGAAGAGTTTTTCAGACTGATGCAAGTTCTTGCAGATCTTGTGAAAAATGCATTGTCTGTATCTCACAAAGTTGAAGATCTTGGCGCGATCCGGACAACATGCAAAAGCAAGGACTGCATACTGACGATTCGGGCGCATTTTCCAAACAAAAACGTCGGAGTATTTGGGGCATTAGTTAAAAGACCACACGATCTTTTTATAGATTTTGTTGATCGCAGGCTTAATGACGATAAAGGTTTGAACCTGTTTTCATACATGGTCGATTTTGCTGATAACAGAGAAACGACTTTCTGGGTCCGCGTTCCTCGTGGCTCAACATATAAGAGCGTCAAAACACAAGCACAGGAGTATGGGCTCTTGGAGGGAACAGATGTTTCCAACACGCGTCCTCATTGCCGCGCTCAAGCTATTTCTTGGTCACTTGGTGAAGAAGAGGCCGAACAGATTTTGCGCAACATGTTTGCCAAGCTTCATTAGTCCACACACTACTTCTTTAACGACCCCAGTGGTCGTTCTTTTCTTTTCATTTTGCTAATTTTCTGCTAACATAGGTTCAATAATCAATAATAGATATTATGGACAACAATTCAATAAAAAAAGATGAACGCGTATTATCAGCCTTAGGGTACATAGGCATTTTGTGTTTATTACCACTAATACTTAAAAAGAACAGTACATTTGCTCAACATCATGGTAAACAAGGTTTAGTTATTCTTATAGTATGGGTGATTTTGTGGGTTGGTAATATTATTCCGTTTTTAGGGCAAATTGCTTGGTTGCTTGGTTCAATAATTTTATTTATCTTGGTAATTTTGGGCATTATCAATGCATTAAATGGAAAAATTTGGACAATGCCTGTTTTAGGTGAATATGCTAAGAAGATTAGGTTGTAAATTTATCTGTCATTCTGAGCCACATTAAAGATGTGGCGTAAGAATCCCATTGCGAGGAGATGCTTATGTTGGGCTGTCAGACGGTCCTTCTTAGGATGACAATGTCGTATTATGAAAGAATTAATCAATAAAATTCAAGACCTCCGCGAGCGGGCTCTTCGCACGTGGGGGTTACTTTGACCTTGATACTGTTGCAGTACAGTTAAAAAGCCTCGAGCAGGAAATGTCTGCCGGGGATTTTTGGTTGGATCAAGCGCGTGCGCAAAAGGCTTCAAAGCAGGCTGCAGATTTGCGCGCAGAGCTTGGTGAGTGGGAAGGTTTTCTTGAGAATCTTGAAGAGCTTGAGGAGCTTGCGAAAATGGTTGAGCTTGAAGATAACAATGAGCTGGGCGATGAGCTTCATGCAAAGTATGATGAGTATGAAAAAAAGTTTTCAAAAATGGAATTTGCAACATTGTTTTGTGGCAAGCATGATGAAGCAAATGCAATTGTTGCAATTCATGCTGGCTCAGGCGGAACTGAAGCACAGGATTGGACGCAGATGCTCTATCGTATGTACACACGGTTTACTGAGGCTCGTGAATGGGGTGTTGAGATTATTCATGAATCTAGGGCTGAGGATGTTGGTCTAAAGAGTATTATGTTTCGTGTCACAGGTAGATACGCATATGGTTATTTGAAAAGCGAACATGGTGTTCATCGCCTTGTACGGATCTCTCCATTTGATGCAGAGAAAATGCGTCATACAACCTTTGCACTTGTTGAGGTTCTTCCTGAGTTTGATGATCTTGATGCTGTGCAGATTGATGAAAAAGATTTGCGCGTTGATACTTATATGGCAGGCGGTCATGGTGGTCAGAGCGTGAACACAACTTACTCTGCAGTTCGTGTAGTTCATATCCCAACTGGGATTACAGTTACTTGTCAAAATGAGCGATCTCAAAAACAAAATAAAGAAACTGCATTAAAAATTTTAAAAGCAAAGCTAGATAAGTTACAGCTTTTAGAGCAAGAAGAAGAGAAAAAAGATTTGCGTGGTGATTATCAAAGCGCTGAATGGGGGAATCAAATTCGTTCCTATGTACTTCATCCTTATAAGATGGTTAAAGATCATCGCAGTGAATATGAGACTCAGGATGCGCAAAATGTTTTAGAAGGAGATTTGGAAGGTTTTATGGAAGCTTATTTGCGTTGGGAGCTTGAGCAGTCTGATCGGTTTGAAAAGGCGAATGAAGAATAGTTAAAAGTGTCATTATGAGGAGGCCCTGTGTTTATCGAAGGGCCGACGTAATAATCCCATTGTATGGGTGAAAAGCATTATTTTATATACATAATGGCAAATCCATTCAATACTGTGATTTATGTTGGTGTAACAAATAATTTATTAAAGCGAGTTTTTGAGCTTAAGAACAAACAGATTGACGGGTTCACAAAGAAATATAATTGTATATAATTGGTGCATTATGAAGTTACAGATGATGTGATGTCAGCAATCGAGAGGGAAAAGCAGATCAAAAAATGGAAACGTGTTAAAAAGAACAAATTAATTGATAAGCATAATCCTACATGGAAGGATTTGTCGGACGACATTTATTGATCAATGGGATCCTTACGTCGGCCTTCGGCCTCCTCAGGATGACAGTGAAATATGCCAAAATATAAAACAGCACTTATTACAGGCGGAGCCGGGTTTATTGGCTCGCACCTATGCGATGCTCTTATTGGGCGTCATATAAAGGTTGTAGTTGTTGATGATCTTTGTACAGGGCGACGCGAAAACGTTAATCCAAACGCGAAGTTTGTTAAGCTGTCACTCACAAATCCGCAGTTTCCTCTTTTGATAAAAAGAGTTAAGCCAGATGTGGTGTTTCATCTTGCAGCGCAAATAAATGTGCGCGAATCAGTGAACGACCCGCAAAAAGATGCAAAAACAAACATAATGGGTTCGCTTGCCCTGTTGCAGGCTTGTACTGAAAGTAATGTGAAAAAGATTATATTTTCTTCCTCAGGTGGTGTGATGTATCCAACCAACAAACGCCCACCCTATCAAGAAAAGCAAACAACAGATCCAATTTCTCCATATGGTATTTCAAAGAGGTCAACAGAAATGTATTTAGAATTTTTCTACCAGACATTTGGCTTACCTTATGTTGCATTGCGTTATGCAAATGTTTATGGCCCTAGACAAAATCCAAAAGGCGAAGCAGGGGTTATTTCGATTTTTGCCAAAAATATGCTTGATGGGAAACCAGTTGTAATTAATGGCAACGGGAAACAAACACGAGATTTCATTTATGTTAGTGATGTAGTGCGCGCAAATATTGTAGCTATGCAAAGAAACGCAACAGGGATTTTTAATATTGGCACAGGTAGACAAACAGATGTGAATGTTTTGTTTAAAAAAATCAAAGCCATGACAGGTTCTGATATTGTGAAGCGTTATGGACCAGCTGCAATAGGGGAGGTAATGCAATCAGCATTGGATTGCAGGCGTGCTACAAACATTCTTGGTTGGAAGCCTGGAGTGAAATTAGAAGACGGCCTTAAAAAGACAATTGCTTGGTTTGCTGGTAAATAGACTATGAATCAAAAAGAACAGGTTAAACATGCTGTAGAAATTCTTAAAAAGGGTGGCGTTGTTGTGTTTCCAACTGAAACTGCATATGGGATTTGCGCAGATGCAACGAATGAAGATGCAGTTGCAAAGATTTCAATAATAAAGCAAAGAAGGCAAGGAAACACTTTTCCTCTTATTGTAGGCACTTTAAAAATGGCTCAGGCTTATGGAGATTTTAGCCAATTGATGAAAAAAATGGCAAGAGAGTTTTGGCCTGGGGCGTTGACTCTTTGCGTGCCTATAAAAAAAGAAGTTGTGCTTTCAAAGTATGCAATAAAAAACGGAAGTATTGCTCTTCGTGTTTCGTCAAATGAAATTGCACGTTTACTATCAAAAGAGCTAGGAGTTCCAATTATTTCAACTTCTGCAAATTTATCTGGGAAAGAATCTTGTTACAGTGTTGAGGATGTAAAAAAAGAATTCGTGCATGAAAAGCTTCAGCCAGATTATTTTATAGACGCTGGGGTTTTGCCCAAGCGTAAATCATCAACTATTGTTCAAGAACAAAATGGGAAGCTTGATGTGTTGCGAGAGGGCAGTGTTCGTATTACAAAAAAATATGTTGCATAGAGCTAAAAAATCGTACGGACAGAATTTTTTAAATGACATGTCTGTTGTTAAAAAGATAATTGATGAAGCAGATATAAAAAAAGGAGAAATTGTTTTGGAGATTGGCCCAGGAAAAGGTGTTTTGACCCAAGCCCTTGTTGAGGCAGGTGCAAAGGTGATTGCAATTGAGGCTGATCGTGATTTGATCAATCCGCTTCAGGAAAAATTTGGCAATAAAATAGAATTGATTTTTGGAGATGCACTTCAAAACTTCGGACGCCATAAATGGCGTCCCTACTTAATTACTCCACCACTCCACCACTTTAAATATAAACTCGTAGCAAACATTCCATACAACATTACTTCTGCAATTTTAGAAAAATTTTTGACCAACAAACCCAAACCTTCTCACATGGTTATTATGGTTCAGCGTGAGGTAGCAGACAGAATTGTTGCCAAGCCACCCAACATGAGTTTGCTTTCGGTTGTTTGCCAAATGTATGGTGAGTGTAGAAAAGTAGTAAAAGTTCCTGCAGGTGCATTTCGACCAATTCCGAAAGTTGATTCAGCAGTTGTACACATAGATCTTTTCCAAAAAAATGAAAATCGGTTTTTATTAAAAACCAAAAAAGGATTTGAAGAGAATGTGATTGCTCTTGCAAAAGCTGGGTTTGCTCACAAAAGAAAACAACTTCATGGAAATTTGCAATCAGCAGGGAAGGGGAGTTCAAAAGAAATAAAAGAAATACTAAAGAATTTGGGCTTTTCTGAGTTTATTCGAGCTCAAGAACTAACGGTTGAAAATTGGATTGAACTTTATTTTGCACAAACTCGTGTGCATAAAGGTCAAAGTTAATTTGTTTTGACTTTTCTCCCCAGTAAAAGGTTCACTCAATTATCTATATTTGGTATAATAACAACAAAGATATGGATGATAAGGATTTTGAAAATCGGGACCGCAGACTTTCTTCACAACAGAAGGTTGCTTTTGTTATTTTGTTGGTTTTAGGTTTTGGAGGAATCCTTCTTGGCTTTAAATCTTTTAGTGCAAACATAAGGAGACCATTTGATTTAATGTTACTAAAGCTTTCAAATGAACAACCTTTTTATACATCTACAGAAAAAGAACAAATGGCAATGGAAGCAATGAAGTTTCGTGATACAGACGGAGACATGCTCAATGATTATGATGAATTTTATGTTTATAAGACGAGCGCTTTTTTAAGTGATACGGATTCTGATGGTTTTGATGATTATCAAGAAATTAATTCAGGCAATGATCCAAATTGTCCAACTGGAAAAGAGTGTGGTGCTTTTATAGATAATTCAGAGGCTACTATTGATGAAGGTTTGGGTGCTGGTGATATTTTAGCAAGTCCAACACAAGACAATATGTTTGTTGCACCAATGGGTGGATTAGAGTCAGAAGAGGATATTACAGAGTTCATGCAAAACATGACCATTGAACAGGTAAGAACCATGCTTATCAGTGCTGGAGTATCAAAGGAGGTGATTGATAGTGTTGGAGATACAGAGCTTAGAGATATGTTAAATGACGCGCTTGCTCAAGCGCGAGAGCAAAAACAACAATAATAACCTGGTATGAAATCAAGATTTACAACAAAAAGAAAAATAATTTCAGTTATCAGTGTGGCTCTTTTTGTGTTTTTAAGCACTGCCTCAATTTTTTTACTTCAGGGCGTGCCAAACACATATGCAAGTGCTGCACGGTCAGCTCTTAAGGCAGTGGAAATTGGGGCTGAATCATCTGCTGTAAATCCGCTTGCGCCAGAAACAATTGGAGCAGCAGCTGGAGAAGCAACAGAAACGCTTTCTTCAGATGTTATTTTGCCAATGCTTGGTTATTTTGGAATGATGATTGCTCTAAATGGTTTACAATTAATTTTAGACAAGGTTGCATATGATTCTGCGGTTTGGGTTGCATCAGGTGGAACAGCAGAGCAGCCACTTATTTGGAACCAACCTCCTGATAAGGCGTTTAAGGAATTTAGGGATGACTTTTTAGGTGAAGCACTTGGGACTTTGAATGAAGAGCTTGAAGATATTGATTTTGGGTTTGATCTTTGTGCTCCTCCTGATCCACTCATTCTTTTAAATATTGCCCTTGGAGTAAGAGGTGTGTATGATCCTCCAAAACCAAAGTGCGACATTAGAAAAGTGGCTTCAAATTGGGAGAATGCTGCAATGTCTATTTACAATAAAGGAAAGGCAATGTCTGATGATCCGGGAAAATTTGTTTTAAATGAATTTACAAAAATGTTAAGACCAGGCCAAAATGAAATTAGTGCAACAATAGGTATAAATACGAAAATTTTTGGTCAGGAATTAAAGACAAGCAATGCTTTATTTGAAGATGCTGTTAGTTCAAATTGGTTTAAGCCAGTTTCTGATATTGTAACAGGAGAAAGGAAAACTCCTTCATCTGTTGTTGAAGGCCACCTTAAGTCTTCTATTGAATCAAGCGAAAGAGATAAAAAAACCACATATTACACAATGCTTGCAAATGCAGGAGAGGAGGCTGTGCTTGAAATATTGTTAAATTCAGCAGGAATGTTTGTAAACACAATGTTATCTGAGCTCATTAAAAATGTAATGAGCGGAATGTTCTTCAGCCAGCCACCAAAATATTTAGATTTTGAGACCACAACAACAGGGGACAGAAGAGCAGCTGAAGAAAGATACTCAGGCATTTTAAAGAGTACTCCTTTTACTACTTCAAATTATAATGTACTTTCAGAATTCAGCATTTGTCCTGTGGGTGAATATATTAAGCGCGGTTTGAACCATTGTGTAATGGACCCAAATTTTGCTACAGCTGTTGTAAGGTCACTTTCAGGAACAGCATTAACTGTTCAGGAAGCAATTGACCAGGGATTATTAAACGGTTCATGGCCTTTGATTTCTTTTCAAGATACAACAGATAATCAGGACCCACTCTGTTTCCAAAGAGGATATTGTTATGGGAACCTTGTTAAATTGAGAAAAGCAAGGGTTATTCCTATTGGATGGGAACTCGCTGCTGGATTTAGTATAAGGGGAAGCAGAATTACTCTTCAACAAGCAATTGATAATTTTTCAAATTGTAATGAGCAGGGAATGGCTGATGAAACTCACAAATGGTGTCATTTGATAGATCCGAATTGGGTATTGAGATACCCACCAACGCAGTGCAAGGCTTATGTAAACAGTGAGCTTATTCCAGCATCTTCAGGGACAACTCGTATGAGCGAGTGTGCCAATGTGGTTTCATGTGTTGATGAGGACAACATGGGTAATTGTCGAGGTGCTTATGGATACTGTGTGCGTGAAAAGAATACATGGAGATTCCCAGGTCAAGAATGCCCTGCAGAGTTTGCAGGCTGTATGGCGTTTACAAACACTCATTCTCAGGAGAACAGGGATTATATTTTCAATACAGTTGAAGCTGGAATATGTAACTCCACAAATGCAGGATGTAGATGGTATGCGCAGGAAAAACCTGTGGTTGATGCGACGACTGGGGCGCGTGCCTACCAAGAAGATGGTGCTCGTGTGTATCTAAACTATAATGCGCCTGCTTGCGGAAAAGAGGATGCAGGATGTACACAGCTCAATAAAATGGATACTGGTTATGGGTTTAACATGATTGCTAATCCAAGTTTTAGTGAGGCAAGTGCCACAGTAAACACACCGACATTTTGGGGGTGGGCAAATACTGGCGGTCGTACACCTGGGGTGTTCAGCGACGGAGCTGTTGAGATTGGAAGCAGTTCATTCCTTAATAATATAAGCGTTAAAATTACTCCAAGATCATTTTATACATTTAGTATGGATGCCCAAGCAGTAAGCGGAAGCGCAAATATTTACACCTACATTATATTTAATAGTTTTGATGAAGAAGGGAACTGGTTTTCTCCTGATTTAAGAGGTGTGACAGTAAAAGGTGATTGCGCTCTTAATAATGAGTATTATTCTGGTGAGAGTATCAGTGTTATCGAGATTACAAAAACAGTAGATACAAGCTCGCAAAGAATTTTCTGTACATTCTCAGCGCCTGAGGCATCTTCACTTCTTATTACTTTAGGTTCTGCAGGTGGTACAGTTAGATACGACAATATTCAACTTGAAGTCGGTGAAAATGCAACATTATTTACAGAAGGTTATTTAGGAGCTCCAAAGAACGAATATTTGAAAGTTCCACCAGCTGAATTGAATTGTCGTGGTCTCGCGAGTGATCATCCAGATTGCGCAAGCTATGCAAAAATCTGTACTGCCTCAGAGGTTGGGTGTCAGATTTATACTCCTGTTGATGGTGATCCTGTTGTGCCTGCTGTTGTGTCTGCAAATGACATGTGTCCAAATGCTTGTGTTGGATATTCATCTTATAAGCAACTCCCAACTCCTTATGATACTGAGGACCAGCTTTTCTATTTTATAGCTGATAAATCAACAAGTTGTTCTGGTCAATATGTTGGATGTGATAGCTTTACCAATTTAGATAAGCTCGCGCTTGGAGGAGAAAGTGTTGAATATTACTCTGACATGAGATCTTGTTTGAATGAAGAATTGTCAGGGGATCGTGCAAAAACATATTACACGTGGGAAGGTTCTGATAATGCAGGATATCAATTGAAAACATGGAGATTGTTGAAATCTAATCTTGATACCGCACCATGTACTACAAAACAAGTGACAAGTGTAGCTGGTGTGATTACCCTAGAGTGTAATGAATCTAGTGCGTATTCTGCTCCAGACGCATGTAATGAACATAGTGATATTTTTACCAATCCAGATTGTCGTGAATTTTATGATGAAGACGGAGCTATTACATATCGTCTCTTTTCAAACACAATAACCATTGATAATGAGTGTCACCCATACCGAAAGACCATGTCAAATAAAACAGACTGTGAAGGGACAGGTGGACTTTGGGTAGAGGCAGGGGAGTGTCGATACTTTGGACTCCAAAAAGAAAGCAAAATGTGTCCAGCTCAAGCGGCAGGATGTAGAGAATATGTTGGCGCTGCAGGGCGCAATGTGATAACTATGGTTGATGCAACCTTTGAAGATCAAACCACAGGTGCGTTTGAAGCGTTCAATCAAGGAGCAGGAGGTGCAACGATCAATCCAAGTAATGAATCTATTTCTGCAGGAGGACATTCACTTCGTGTGGAGGCAGTAGGTGCTGGTTCAGGAATTGCCACAAAAGCAAATACCATTTCTTACTTTATTTCACCAGGGGATACAAAACTATATCAGCTTGAATTTTGGGCAAAAGGATCAGGGCCTATAAATGCGTATCTTCAATCAGATGGTCAGGTGTATCAATTTGCTGAAGCACAACAGTTGGATGGTGCGTGGAAAGCATTTAAGTTTGGGCCAATTGATGCAAATGCTCTTGGTTCAGATACAGTGTTGAAGATCACAGCGCCTAATGCCGGTACACTTTTCTATATTGATAATCTAAGACTTAAGCAAACCGAGCAGGTGATCACACTTGTTAAGAATTCTTGGGTAGTGGATGAGGTTTGTGATTCAACACCAACCGGCATTCCTGCTCCTCAGTATTACTTAGGATGTGAGGAGTATATAAATTCCAAAGGAAAAACACAGTCAATATTCCAATTCTCACAGCTTTGTTCAGAGGATAAAGTTGGTTGTGAAATGTTGTTTGATACTCACAACAGTGCGTCTCCATATCCAGAACTTTATAATGCACGATGTTATGCGCACACAGAGGACGGCCTCAGTCTTAGTGGCGACTGGTCATACAGTGAAGCAGGTGATTATGTGACTGATTCACCACACGAGTGTAAAAATGGTTCTGAAACACTTTGTACGATTCCTGTTGGTCAGAATTACTGCATGTTTAGTATCAAATACGATGCTCTCTTATTGCCTCTGTACATAAAAACAGATGTTGAAACAGTTAGGATTCCAAATGATAACCCAGTGTACTTAGTAAATAATTCGCAAGGTCAATGTAGTAGCTCAGCAGTTGGGTGTGAAGAGGTTGGCAAACCAGTTTATGCACAAGATAAAAATTCAATTACTTCATACGAGGATACTTATATTATCAATAATCCTGATAAGTATTTGAATGATGATGGTACTTATAATACATTGTGTACACATGAGGCATTGTTCTGCGAAGAATGGGCTACAACGCTGGATGGTCTTGTGTATTTTAAAGACCCAGTAAGTAAGACTTGTGATTGGAAGACTGGGGTAAATGTTCAAAATCGTGTTTTTGATGGATGGTTCCGCAAAGGTACAAATGAGCCATGCTATTGGACAGATATTGATCCAGAAGATGTTCAGGGATATAACCGGGGAGTTGATAATGCATTTATTATAGACGGAAATAAATTTGCAATATGGCGCAATGGTGATGAAGCATTTGATGGATGGGCAGGGGAGTGTGCAAGACGCTATGATTTATGTACAGAATTTGTTGATACAACTGAAAATGAGCGTTATAACTTTATAAACAATGAAACACTTCGTTCAGAGGAAAGATTGCAAAACACTACTCTTTGTCAAGGTCAGGTGAGCAGAAAAGAAGGCTGTGCTGTGTTTGATAATGCTGGATATGCAACAAAGACCATGTCAGCTTCTCCAAGTTATATTGCATCTAGACATTCAGATGTGTTGTTTGGTGATTCGCCATTTTCACTTGAGTTGCCAATTGATTGTAGTGATGTGAATCGATCCACGATTGAAGCACCATCTGGCGAGAACATTAATTTGTGTGTCATGCGTTGTAGATATTTCACAATGCCACACGACCCTCCAAGGGCAGTGTTTGGACTTAGTGTTGATAAAGAAGATGGAATTGATAATAAATATTATGGCTCCTCATGTTTGTACAATTCGGATTGTCCTACAATTGAGACGATTTCTGGAGAAAGTGTGACAGGTATATGTGAGTTGCTTGAAGAAACAAACAAAAACAAATTTGTTAATGATGCAAATACTGTTTTGAAAGTTGATAGATCTCGCGAGTGTGCTGAGTGGCTCATGTGTTCAAGTTCACATTCTTCTTGGGACACAAATCACGGAGAGTATGTAAATATTTGTGAATCA
>JBDRLV010000016.1:0-2199 GCA_043812755.1 Patescibacteria group bacterium
CTTGTTTTTCCTGATTTTGGCATTCCGGTTAAAAAATAATTCTGAGGCATAGTCCTAACACGCGAATATAACCATTAAAAAGGTGTCGCTTGTCCAATTCCTACACATGTTTAGAATTACTTTTCTTGGAACTTCTGCAAGTGTACCAACACTAGAGAGGGGACTTCCTTCAATTGCAATAAAATATGAAAGTCAACTGCTGCTTTGGGATTGTGGTGAGGGAACACAAAGACAACTAATGAAATACAAAGTTGGCTACGGCAGCATCAATGCTATTTTCATAACCCATCCACATCTTGATCATTATCTTGGTTTGTTTGGCCTTCTTGAAACATTAAAACTTTCTTCTCCATCTCCAAAACCAGTCCAGCTTTTTCTTCCAAAGGCTATTGAAGTTCGTGATTATGATTTTACAAAAGTATCTGCTGTAAAGAAGGGAAAAATCTTTTCTGCAAATGGATTTACTATCCATGCATTTCCCGTAAAACATACTAAGGGATCATATGGTTTTGTTTTTCAGGAAAATGCAAAAATTAAATTCAATGAGAAAAAAGCACATGACCTTGGCCTTGAAGGAAAACAATTTAGTCAGATTCAGGAAAGAGGATTTGTGAAAATCAAAAACAAAGCAATAAAACTCGAAGATGTTTCTTGGGTACAGTCTGGCAGGAAAATTGTTTATGCTGGTGATTGTGCTCCTTCTAGTAATATAATAGAAGAAGCAAAAGATGCAGATTTGCTTATCTACGAATCAACATTTGACAGTTCACTTGCTACTGAAGCAAAAGAAAGATTTCACAGTACTGCCGAGGATGCAGCGAATATTGCAAAACAAGCCAATGTAAAAAAACTAATACTCACGCATATAAGTCCAAGGTATTCTGATGTTGATTTATTGCTTTCTCAAGCAAGAAAAATATTTCCAAAAACCGATGTTGCTATCGACGGCATGACCATTGATATAACACAATCAAAAAAAGACAAATAACGCTTATAGACGTATGTCTATTTCGTTTATTGACTTACTTAAAACTGTCGTTTATAAACTGGAGTTTATATGTAAAACTAAGTTTTATAAAGATTTTCCCAGAGACAGTCTGTTAACGATAGGGCGATAGATATTGTCCTATCATTTTATCCGAGGGAAATTCTCTCTTGGGTATTTTGGGCCTAAAGCATTTGCCGTCGTTAAAAATTTTTCAACGGCCCATTCAGGCGGTAAAAATTGAGGTGAACGAATGAAAGTAAACCTAAAGAAAATGGGAGCCATTGTTGCAGGTGCAACAATCTTGGCTAGTTCAGCAGCGTTTGCAGGACTTATGTTTGGTTCTACAACACTTGTTGACGACAATGGAGCACCAGTAGCAAAGGTAGTAGTTGGTACTAACTCTGCCCCAAGCGATGGTGTTGCGGCAGCTTTGATTGCCGGTAGTATGGCAGGAGCAGCATATAAGAGTGAAACTCTTACTGCTTCAGTATCCGGTTCTGCAACTTGCAGCGGAGATGATGAAGGAAACTCTTCAGGAACTTGTTCAATCAGCAACGAAAAAGCAAGACTGGAAATTACTGTTCCAGGCTCAGTTGCAGCAGGAACATGGACTGGAGATAACCTCATTGGTGACTTCCTAAACAGGGAGCTCTTTGACAGAGAACCAAACGCCGACAATACGGATTCTGACCAGGCATATGAAAACGGTGGATCTGACACTTCTGAGAATGCAAACCCATTCACAGATGGTACTGGTGGAGACATTGGTGTATCACAAGAATTTATGTACAACATTGATGGTGGAATGTTCTCACCATTTGCAGATGCAACTGTGACTGATACAGATTCAGGAAACACATATGTAGAAATGCAGAATCTCTGGGTAAAAGGTGACAACCACTTTGACAAGGACCCAGATGATGTTGTTGGAGACCTTGACTTCATTGCATATACTTTGAAGTTTGATGGTCCAGGCGGAGAAGAGCTTGGTATTCCAGTATGTACTGAATCCGAGGACAATGACTTCACATTCTGCAAAGGTGTAGATGGTGACATTGATGATGCAACTGAAACCCACAGAGTAAAAGTATGGTTCTTGGGTGAAGAGTGGATTATCAGTGAAATGAATGCACCAGCAGACGCAGTTACAAATGAGAATGTTATTGTAAACGGTGGTTCAGTAAAGCTTGCAAAGGAATCAGTTGGTGGTA
>JBDRLV010000017.1:0-20427 GCA_043812755.1 Patescibacteria group bacterium
TGGTTGTGAATCCTCTGCTGTTGCAAAAGGATTGTGTAGCAAACACTATATGCAATGGTGCCGTGCAGGATACTCTGATAATTGGAAGCCTGCGGATCACGTTTGTAATGTTGGATGTAAAATTAGTGGGTGTGACAAACCCCATTATGCAAAGGGTCTTTGCAATATTCACTATCATCAATGGCTCACAGCAAGCAGACCTGACAAATGGGAACCGAAACCCAAACATGAATGTTGCATTGTTGATGGATGTGATAATCCGTACAATGCAAAAGGTCTTTGCAACAACCACTACCATCAATGGCTTCACGCAGGCAGGCCAGATAACTGGGAGCCAAGTGAGCGTACAGTCTATTCTGGTTGCAAGATTGCTGGGTGTGATAATCTACACAAAGCAAAAGGTTTATGCCATAATCACTATCAGCAATGGCTCAAAGCAGGTAGACCTGATAACTGGAAACCAATTGAACGCATAGTCCATTCTTGTTGCAAAGTTGAAGGATGTGATAAACCGCATGGTGCAAAAGGTTTATGCCATAATCACTATCAGCAATGGCTCAAAGCAGGCAAACCTGATAACTGGAAGCCTAGAGGACGGATTACAACTTGTTCGGTTGATGGTTGTGATGGTCCATACTTTTCAAAAGGACTGTGCAATAATCATTACAGCCAATGGTGTCGCGCTGGCAGGCCAGACAACTGGAAGCCACGCAAACGAAAATCTTAATCGCCAGACACTCTGGCGATTTTTTTAATTATAAAACAGACCATTGCTGATCTGCTTTTTACCCAAATAATTTTTCCTCTAGTTTTTGACGCGCCACTGGGTCACACTTGGCAAGAATAAGCTCATTGTGTAAATCAACATGTAAAAACTGTTCATCATCTGCAAATTCCACGAGCTCATCAAAAGCAACAAGTTGCACAGTAATCTTTTCTCCAGCATCCAGAGTTTGATCCGCTACTTTTTTACAATTACGCGCAATATATAAATGAATCCTCCAGTCGATTTTACTATATGGTTGCCAAACCTTAAATACTTCCCAATCATTTGATACAAATCCCGTTTCCTCAAGAAGCTCTCTTTTGGCACAGGCAAGTGTTTCTTCACCTTCATCAATACGCCCACCTGGGATTCCAAAAAATTCTTGTTTGCCTGGTTGCTCTTGCTTGATAACCATTACCTTATCTCCAGTTGTTGCAATTACATTTACTGTATCAGCCCGCTTAAGCATTTCAAATGTTGCTTTTGATCCATCAAACATTTCTTGTTCCCATTGATAGACATCAAAAACAATTCCTTTAAAAACACATTTAGCTTGGTTTGGAATAGAAGACATATTATTTTTTCTTTCTGAATAATTTTACAAGCTCAAGAAGTGCTGAGAGAATAAAAACGATTTGAAGGATAATAAAAATTGTATCCTGAATCCAGATGCTATATGCAAGCAAACAAACTCCACCCGCAACATATAGAACATCTTGTCGTTTTTCTTTTCTATCCCAAATGGAATATGAAATAATCAATAGTCCTAAAATTCCAAAAATAATCATATTTATTTAATTACAAAATTAATCATTCTGCCTGGAAGATAAATGATTTTTACAACTGTTTTGCCCTCAAGATGCTTTGCAACATTATCAACTTGTTTTGATGAGGCTGATGCTGTTTGCTCATCTGCCTCTGGTGATATCTCAACCGTACCGCGCAATTTTCCATTTACCTGAATTGCGAGTTCGATAAGATCGTCTTTAACCAACTCTGGATCAAACTGCGGCCACTTTTGATCAAATACAGAATCCTTGTTCCCAAGCTGCTCCCACAATTCTTCTGCAACATGCGGGGCAAATGGAGACAGCAGGACAATGAACTTTCCAAACAGTTCCTTACTTGCCCCCTTCTCTTTCATTGTATTAACACATTTCATAAGTGCTGACACTGCAGTATTAAACTTCATTACATCCAAATCCTCTGTAACTTGCTTGATTGTTTTGTGGAGGGTACGCTCTGTATCATTGCTGTCGGTAGCCGTAGCCTTTTCCGCCTCAGCCAGAGGCTGATGGGCCTTTGGCTCAAAAGGCGGATCAGCCTCTGGCTGAAGGCTGCGTTCAGGGCGCGGGCTAAAGCCCGCGGCTACCATATCTTTTTCTTCCTGCCCCCCCGTCGCGTCAAACACATTCCAAACCTTTTCCAAAAATCTTCGTGTACCAACAACTCCGCTCGTGCTCCATGGAATTGTTTCTTCAAACGGCCCCATGAACATTTCAAACAAACGCAAACTATCTGCACCATATTCATTTACCACATCATCTGGATTAATAACGTTACCAAGCGACTTGCTCATTTTTTTATTATCCTCTGCAAGCACCATGCCGTGCGATATTCGCCTTGCATATGGCTCTGGGGTTGGAACATGCCCTTCATCGTATAAAAACTTGTGCCAAAATCGAGAATAGAGCAAATGCAAAGTTGTGTGCTCCATGCCCCCATCGTACAAATCAATAGGTAGCCAATATTTTAATTTCTCTTTATCAGCAAAAGCTTCGTTGTTATGCGGATCAATATAGCGCAAGAAATACCACGAAGACCCTGCCCAGTTTGGCATTGTGTCAGTTTCACGCTTTGCATCACCTCCACACTTTGGACAAGTTGTATTTACCCAATCAGTAATCGTCGCCAACGGAGACTCACCTGTATCAGTTGGCTCATAATTTTTAACATCTGGAAGCTCAAGCGGTAACTGTTCTTCAGAAACCGGAACCCAACCACACGCTGAACAATCAACCATTGGAATTGGCTCGCCCCAATAATGTTGACGAGAAAAAATCCAGTCACGAAGTTTGTAATTCACAGCCCGTTTACCAAGACCTTTTTTCTCAATATAATCAATGATCGGCTCGCGAACCTCATCCCATCTTTGACCTAAGAACTCTTTTGGCTCCTCAAGCACACCATCTGGTTCGCGATAGAACACTTCCAGATTCCTGACTTTGTCAGCCAACTCCTTGTCAGCAGGAAATAAAACTGGATGAAGTGGCAGATCATACTTTTTTGCAAAAAGCCAATCTCGCTCATCATGCGCACTACACCCTACAATCCCTGTTCCATAATCAATCAATGCAAAACTGGCAACCCAAATCGGCAAATCCCTGCCAGTGCCTAAATAATTTTCTATATAACGCCCAGTAAAAATTCCTTCCATGTCTTTATCAATATCAAACTTATTTTCCATCTTTTTCTTTTTAATCTTCTCAACAAATTTCATAACAGACTTCTGATGTTCAGTCCCCTTAACCATTTGCTCAACATACTCATGCTCAGGAGCAATAATTGCAAATGTCTGCGCCATGAATGTCTGCGGAATAGAATCATAAACCTCAAACTCAATATCCATATCCTTAATCTTGTGCTTAAAATTCACACCCTCTGATCTGCCAATCCAATTCACTTGTTGTGTTTTAATCTTGTCGAGATAATCAACAGTGTCCAGATCAGAAAGTAAACGGTCAGCGTACTTTGTGATAGCCAACATCCACTGCTCCTTCTCGCGCTGTTCAACCCCAGCACCACAGCGCTCACACGTACCATTCACAACTTCCTCATGCGCTAAACCAATCTTACAACTTGGACACCAATTTATTGCCATCTTTTTTTTATATGCCAAGCCCTTATTATAGAGCTGTAAAAAAATCCATTGCGTCCACTTGTAATACTTTGGATCAGTAGTATCAACTTCACGATCCCAATCAACTGAGATTCCAATACTCTTATATTGCTTCTTGAAAGTCTTAATATTTTGATCAGTAGCCTCGCGCGGATGAATCTTATTCTTGATCGCAAAATTTTCTGTAGGCAAACCAAACGCATCCCAACCAATTGGATACAAAACATTATATCCAAGTAAACGCTGATAGCGCACATAAACATCTGTACCAACATAAGGACGCACATGGCCTACATGAAGTCCAGCGCCAGATGGATATGGAAATTCAAATAAAATGTATTTCTTAGGTTTGTCAGAAAAATCTTCAGCTTTGCCATAATCTGATTTCTCCCATTTTTTCTGCCATTTTTGTTCAATTGCTTTATGATCGTATGGTGCCATACATTAAAATAATAGTTCATTTATGCAATGATCGTAGCATATTGAGTGAATTTTATCTAGAAACATTATATATAATACCTTGACAAAACCTATATTTTCTGATATTATATCTCTCTTGGTGGAGTGGCCGAGCGGTCGAAGGTGCTCGATTGCTAATCGAGTGTGGGGAAACTCACCGCTGGTTCGGAGGGTCATTCGACCCTCCGGCCAGTCGAATGACTGGCCGAATCCCTCCCTCTCCGCCAATTCATTTTGTTGTGGTGTTTGCATCTGTTCTGTGGGTGGTAACTATTAACCCCAACCACAGGAGGCCAACGTGGCCAAGCAAGCACAGCGCAAGCAACGGTTCAAGCACGGAAGTGAAAACTTCCCAATCCTCTTTGAAGATTCTCGCTTAAGGGTTTACAAGAACCCAGACAACGAGATCTTTGTGGAGGACATCCGCTCAGGCGCAACGATGCGAATCAGTTCAACAAGCCCTCGTGGTGGACTCACGTTTACCACTGATGGACGAGTTGAGCCGATTCAAGTCAACAACCTGATTGGATGGCACGTGAGCCCGCGCTAGCCACAACAAAACCCGCCATGTCGCAAGACCTCTGGCGGTTTTTTAATTGAAACTAAAAGCAACACAGGAATTGTGTTACTTTGTTATTTCCTTTTAACCTTTGCTCTCAAGTGCTTTTATCCTTTTTTCCTGCTCCTCAATCAAATCCTGCAATTCATCCATCTTCTGGTTTTTAATTGACAACCCAAGATACGATGTCTCAAGTTTTAGTTTATCTTCTAATATCCTTTCTGTTTTCTGCCTTTCTGAACTACTTATAATTGCAACAAGTGAACCAACACAAATAAATATTATCCCACGCACCACATCTTCAAAGACTGGCGTATCAACTCTCATTAAAGAATGTAAAGCTAATAAAATAAAACTGAGAAAAACAGGAACAATAATTCCACGCCTCTGCCACCAAATACACGCAAGCACAATTGGTACATAATAAAAATGCGTATAAAGAGTTTCTGTGTCTTTCTGTTGAAAATACCAAGTTATTAAAAAACATAACAACATTAAAATACCAATTGATATCAACTCTGCTTTTTGAGACTTAGGATAGACAAAATGCATAAACATCTATTAATTACTTTCATAGTAACCTAACTGACAAAAGCGTCAAGCAAAAAGCAGGGTTTGACCCTGCTTTTATTCACTTATTTTTTCGTTCCCTTTTCAATCCTCTCAAGCGCTATTATGAACGCAGCGCGACGCATATCAGTGTTAAGCTCTTTGGATTTGTTGTAAATATTCTCAGCCTCACGATTCATTAGCTGCTTGAGTTTTTCAAGTACTTCTTCTTCACTCCAATGTTCCCCTACTAAATTCTGTTGCCATTCAAATGTTGATACTGTTACACCTCCTGCGTTTGCCAAAATATCAGGAATAACAGTGATCCCTTTTGCAAACAAAATATCATCAGCTTGCGTTGTTACAGGTCCATTTGCAAGTTCTAAAATTGCTTTTGCCTTAATATCATTTGCATTAGCTTCTGTTATAACCCCCTCAAGTGCTGCAGGGATAAGCAAATCACATTCAAGTTTTAGCAAATCAGCAGAATCAATTGATTCTGTTCCTGGAGTTCCAACCACGCTTCGAGTCTGGGCTTTTTGCAAAGCTGCTGCATCTGGATCAAACCCTTCTGGATTATATATTGCTCCACGTGAATCAGAAACGGCAATAATTTTATGTCCTGCCTGATGCCAAATGCGCGCTGCTGTGAGCCCTGCATTCCCAAACCCTTGAATCACAACGCGACACACTTTTGGCAAACCAAGCTCAACTCCTTGCAAAGCATCAAATACATAAAATCCACCCTGAGCAGTTGCTGTTCCTCGCCCTTCAGAACCACCATTTTCAATTGGCTTGCCTGTAATCACAGCGCCTGTTTTATCACCTGTTATCTTTTCATACTCATCTGCCATCCATGCCATGATTTCAGGTGTTGTGTTTACGTCTGGCGCTGGCACATCAACATGAGCGCCAATGTGTTCAGCCATTGCTTGCATCCAAGCACGTGACAATCTTTCAAGCTCGCCTGCTGATAATTCTTTAGGGTTAACCTTGATTCCACCTTTTCCTCCTCCCATTCCAATATTTGCAACCGCAGTCTTAATTGTCATAAGAAGCGCAAGCGCTTTTACTTCATCAGCATCCACTTTTTCATGATATCTAATTCCACCTTTATAAGGTCCTAGCGCATTATTGTATTGCATGCGAAATGCTTCAAAGCTTTTTTCTTCTCCATCGTCCATTTTAATAGCAATTGTTTTTCTAATTTCATTATTTGGTTTTAAAAAGGAATCCAAAAAATCCTTGTCAAAAGAACAAACTGCGTTTGCGCGCTGTATTTGTTGAAGCGCATTTTCAAAGGGGTTTGACATATTTGTGTATGTTTCCTGTTAATTTTAAGTAAGAATGATTGAGTCGATTTTACTCCTATTTATATATATTGAAAAGCCTTGTGTGGCTTTCAAGACTTGAGCCTTCAGGTGGTTAATAAACTTATCCACTGAAACATATGGGCGAATGGCTCCCGGTCTTTATGAACATTCAGACAAGACCGGGAGCCATTTGGCTAACAATTAAATCGACAGCTCGCCAATTTTAACTGTTTCAAACAAACAAAAAAGCACTTCGTGAGAAGCGCTAAGAGTTGAGTCGATCAGATCTTCTGGATCTGAATGCCTTGATCAGTCTTTGAGAGTTGAAAATTTTTGTTTGGGAAACGGATGGTCACAGGCGGATTCTCCACCTTTCCATCCTCCAACTCTTCCTTGGCAACAACAAGTGCAGTTGCAATCCATCTGCCCCAGGCACGTGCAGTACGATCGTCATCGCGCTTGCCGTGGCAAAGTTGCTGAATGTATGTAGGCTCCTCAAGCGTAACATCAGCCTTGCCATTGAAACCACGCCGGAGCTCTTTTCTCATTGATCGAACTTCGGATCGTTGGATGCTGTCAGGTGGGACAAAGGTCACACCTTGTACGCTCGTTCTCTCCACAGCACGTCGCACGATATACGGAACCTCTGTACTTGTCTTGGCCAATTTCTTGTCCTTTCCTTAAAGGTTTGTAAAAGCCAGTAGGTCTTGGCAAACCAAACTGACAGAGTTGCATGGTACATCAAATCCGATTGTTTGTCAAGGATCGAGAGTTATGGAGTAGGGACGCCATTCATGGCGTCCGGTGAATCGGATTTATCGCGTCCGAAGTTTTGAAGGATGTAACAAAAAAGCGCCTGCAAAAGACGCTAAGAACGAACTAAATTTCATAAGGTTTTTCACTAGCAACCTTGATAGCTGCAGCAACCTGGCCTGAAAGGATCATGTTGTCCGGCATATCAGAAAGGTGTGGTGGCATTACAGCAACCGTAGTTGCGTCCACAACATAGGTTGCATATCCGAATCGCACAACAACCGTATGGTGAACACCGCGCCTGATCAGATCACGAACACACACAAGATGCAACAAAGTCCAAACACCGCGCGTCTGCGCCCAGCGATCCCACGCACAATCAAGCTCGTCGAAATCTTGAAGGCAGTGGTGCTCATCTGGGACAAACAAAGTCATTCCATCAAGCTCCTGTGCCATCACATCTACACCAGCTTGAAATCCGGACATGAAATCCGCATCAAACTCAGTGATCGGACACTCCATTGGCCACCAACGCCCAAGAACAACTTCATCTCTTTTTGGTTGTGTTCTTGTAACAATCTGAATGAACTCGTCTGGAACTTGAAAGCTCATGTACTAACTCCTTTCATCCTGTTGAAGGATAATTCAACTTAGATAATAATGAAAATTTAGTCAAGTAAAAAAACACCCGAAGGTGTTGTTTAGATGTGAGCACCAGGGACATCTGTTGTTCCACCAGTTGTACAAAAAAGCAGATGGAAATGTATCATGGATTTAGCCTTTTGTCAAGAAGTAATATTTACGAATCCTCCCGAGCACGCCGGAAATAACCCTGCAAGAGTAAGCCGTCTTCTGCCAAAGGCAGAGGTGCGAGGATTGTCTGACCGACGCTGGCACCCCTGAACTTGTTGAAGGGTCGAAGGACGACGCCAGCTAGGGAGTTTCCGCAGCAAGGCTTGCGATGCCGGAGTTATTCCGGCGAGCGGAGGATGGATGAGAAAATATTACTTCTTGACAATACCGAACGATAACCCCCTGTAGTCCCCCTTGAAAAGGGGGACATAACTTAAAAACAGACCCTCAGGCCTGTTTTGCTATTTATTTAATTATTCTGCCAGATACCGCTCAGCGTCCAGAGCTGCCATACACCCAGTCCCTGCAGCAGTAATTGCTTGGCGATATTTATGATCTGCCAAGTCGCCACACGCAAACACCCCTTCAACACTGGTCTTTGTGGAACCGCTCTCGCACACAACATATCCTTTTTGATCTAATTCAACCTGGCCTTCAAATATTTTTGAATTTGGCTTGTGCCCAATGGCCACAAAAATTCCTTCGCACACAAATTCACTTTCCTCATTTGTTTTATTATTAAAAATCTTCAACCCAGTCATTTTCTCTCCATCTCCCAAAACTTCTTTTACCTCAGTGTTCCACGCAAATTCAATTTTAGAATTTTTTAAAGCACGCTCTTGCATAATCTTTGATGCGCGCAACTCCTCTCTTCTGTGCATGAGCGTAACCTTAGAAGCAAAACGAGTTAAAAAATTTGCCTCCTCAAGCGCTGCATCACCGCCCCCCACAATCACAACCTTCTTATCTCGAAAGAAAAATCCATCACATGTGGCGCAAGCTGAAACCCCACGGCCTTGATATTCTTTTTCTCCAGCAACCCCAAGCCACTGCGCTGAAGCTCCTGTTGATAAAATAACGCAATCTGATTGATACTGTTTACCACCTGCCTCAACCACAAAAGGCTTTTTTGAAAAATCTACTGAAGTGATAAATTCAGAAATAATTTTTGTCCCAAATCGCTCTGCTTGTTTTTTCATTTGCGCCATTAAATCAGTTCCTTGAATACCTTCAGGAAATCCAGGAAAATTTTCAACCTCTGTTGTGAGAGTTAATTGACCCCCAGGCTGCTGTCCTTCAAACAAAATCGGAGCAAGCTCAGCACGCGATGCATAAATCGCAGCAGAGTACCCAGCAGGACCTGAACCAATAATTATCATCTTTCTAGCTTCCATATTATGTGTTTTTTGAAATCTTTGCTTTTAATTCCTCCTTTCCCATGGCCCCTGAAAACTGCTCAACAACTTGACCATTTTTTATTACAATAAAAGTCGGAATAGACAAAATATTGTACTTTTGTGCAATTGCAGGATTTTCATCAACATTCACTTTTGCAAAAAGCACGCTTGTCATTTCTGATGCAGCTCCCTCGAAAACAGGTGCCATTACTTTACATGGCCCACACCATGGTGCCCAAAAATCAATTATAACTATTTTTTCTGATTGGATGATGTTCTCATCAAAATTATCTTGATTTAATTCAAGCATATGAAAATAGAAAGTTTAAAATGTTTAAGATGTTAAAGTGTTTAAGTCGTAACAATGACCGCAAAGCCAGACGACAAAATACAAAATTATCGTTTTGATACGCCCTTAATATACAACTTGCGATCTAGTTTTTCTTCAGAATAGATTTCAAAAATATCACCGACTTCAAGTTTTGTTTTCCCTTTGAATTGAAAACCACATTCCTGCCCCTGCTTTGCATCTTTTGCATCTGATTTATTAAACTGAATTCCAAGAATCTCACCTTCACCAATGTATTCCCCACCTCTTGCAATTCTTACCTTTGATTTAGGTATCATTTTACCTTCCTTAACGACACCACCAGCAATACATCCATCTTTTGTTTTCTTAAATGTTGCTAAAACCTCAAGCTTACCAAGTTCTGTTGCCACAGTCTCAGATGGTAGCAATGCTTGCAAATCACTAATAACATCATCAAATAATTTATAGATAACGCCATAGTGCCTAATTTGTACATTCTTATCTCTAGCAAGTTCTTCAGCGCTTGTTGTTGAGTGAACATTAAATCCTAAAATTTTTGCATCTCCTGTTTCAGCATTTAAAATATCTGTTTCTGTAATATTACCAAGTCCTTTTGAAATTACTTTTACAGACACCTCATCATGCTTGATTGTATCAAGCATTCCAAGAAGTGCCTCAAGAGAACCAAGCACATCAGCTCTTACAATTATATTCAATGTTTTTGTTGTACTTTCTTCTTCTGTAGTTTCTTGTGTGTTATGTCGAATTGAAGCAACTTCCTCAGTCGCGCTGGTTGACATGTCAGTTGCTTTAATTTTTTTCAAATCTTTTATATTTTCTGGAACCTCCATTATATCTCCAACAGCTGGGCTGAGTTTCCAACCAATAATTCTAACAGGTGTTGATGGTGTTGCTTCCTTTACGCTCTCTCCTTGCCAATCTCTCATTGCTCGCACTTTGCCGTATTGATAATCCTTTACTCCTAAAACATCCCCAACATGCAATGTTCCGCTTTGAACCAAAACTGTTGCAACAGGTCCTTCGCCTGGATTTACATCAGATTCAATTACGGTTCCAATTGCACGGGCGTTTGGGTTTGATCTGATTCTGTCTTTATCCATTTCTGCAAGCAATAAAAGCATGTCAAGAACACCATCAATGTTTTGCATTTTTTTTGCAGAAACAGGAACCATAATTGTTTTGCCTCCCCAATCCTCTGGTGTAAGCCCAAGCTCTGCCAGCTCTGCTTTCACTCGATCAATATTTGCCTCTTCTCTATCAATTTTGTTTAAAGCAACAACAAAAGGAAGCCCAGCAGATTTGATAATATTTATAGCTTCCTTGGTTTGTGGTTGTACACCATCATCAACAGCAACAACCAAAATTGCAATGTCTGCAACCTTAGCACCACGTGAACGCATGACAGTAAAAGCTTCATGCCCTGGTGTATCAATAAAAGTTAAAAGTTTATTTTTACGGGTCACCTGATATGCTCCAATATGTTGAGTAATTCCACCTGCTTCTGAATCAACTACATTGGTTGTTCGGATTGCATCAAGAAGTTTTGTTTTCCCATGATCAACATGGCCCATCACAACAATTACAGGGGGTCTCTCTTCAAGATTTTCAACAGCTTCGTTTTCAAATGCTTGACGCACGCGATCAAGAGCTTTGATATCAACAACTTCTTCGTTTTTACCTTCTTCAAGTTCTGGCGCAAAACCCAAATCTTCTGCAATAACAGCTGCAGTATCATAATCAATTCTTTCATTGAGCGCGGCTAAAATTCCATTTTGCATAAGCTCCTGCATTACCTTTGAAACAGGAAGATCAAGCTGTGAAGAAAAATCACGTACAGTTATAATTGGAGGAAGCTTTACAGGAACAAGGTCGCCAGAAATTTCCCTTTCTAATTTCTTTTCAGCTTTTTTCTTTTGCTCTTCAATTCTTTGAGTAGTTCTTTCACGACGTCGCATGTCACCCCATGCTTGCATAATCTGTTGAGCAACTCGGTTATCAACCTTAATCGCACGTTTACCAACGCTAAAACCAAGCTGTGGCATTTTTTCAAGCAGCTCTTCTGGGGTGGTTCTAAGACGTCGTGCGAGTTCGGTTACGTTCATTTGTTTGGTATAAATCGTTAAAGGTGTTTAAGTCGTTTAAATCGTACAAAACAAAATTCTTTCTTAAATATACATTTTCAACAAATTAAACAAAGCTAAAGGCTGATCAAACATTTTTAACACCATCAACCAATGTGGGCAAATTTTACTAAAAAACTTGAATTTAGTCAACCTTTTCACTTGACAAACCTGCTATATCTTGTATATTATCCTGTTCTGCGTTGTAATATGCAGGAAGACGAACCTTACATCTCAAATAGGAGGTACGCGATGTTTAAACTGATTGTAAAGAGTGAACAAGCCCAAAGTGCAACAATCCCTGTGAGTTGGTGTGCTGAACGTGCGCTTTTCTATGACCTGCAAATACGAGTTGATGGTGACCAAGAGCTTTTTGTACTGCTGGTTGTAATAGGACCAAATGGCAAAGAAAAGCGCTATTTGCGTCCACTCTCTGAAGGAATGGCTTATGTTCCATTCTTCTCACCTGGCGAAAACACAATCTATGGCATGGTTGTGTGGCAAAAAGGCAATTCTCACCTAGGGTGTCAATGTCTTAATTTTAATAATGAGTACTATGCCAATCATGTCCTTAAATTCAAAAGTGATAATGGCAATGACCTTGATGAGCCGTTGGTTGTAGGAAGATTCAATCACATTGGATTCACATCAATCAAGGTTGAAGTTGCTGAAGGGTTCTTTGCTAAAAAGCCTCCTCAGTGGCTTGCCTCTTGGGTGAACTTCTTCTATGGCAAGAGTTGCCCTGATGATGAGTGCGATTTTCGTAAACGCATGATCATTGCTTTCACCATCCAACCAATACTACTTGCAATCTGGATTCCGATTGTGGTTGTTGCACGCACCTTGTTTGCACTTTGGTTTATTGCCATTGGTGTGAAGCCAACAGAAATTGGTTGGTCAGCAATCATTCATCCAATAAGTGAAAAGAATGAGAATGTGAATTGGAATATAGTATTTCCTGATTCATGTTGGTGGAACATTAAGATCAAAAACTACAAACTTGAGTCTATGGTCATGTTTTCGCCACTTGCTCTAATCATCTTTGCAGGAGTGGTCTTCGTTTGCCTTTGTATCGGTGGAAAAGAACCTATTGAGCTTCAAAGCTATACAGCCACGCTTGCAACTTCCGTATTGATTGTTGCTTTGCTGATTGAATCCTTTGCTTTTAGTGTTTCTAAAATCGAACTCGGTTCTGTTAGATTCAAAGCACGTCTGTTCCAACCCATTGGTAGCTTAGTTCGAGGCGAAGCTCCCAGAGACAGGCCTTGGTTTGCCTATGAAGACAACACAGCATACCTGCTGTGTGATGGTAGCCCACGCCCACTTGCGTTTGCTGAGCTTCCAAAAAAACAAAAAACAGTGTACTTGCGCTTCCAAGACCTTAAAGCAAGAATGTGCAAACCGTTTGCACAATGATCTTTTCTACTAACCCCGCGACTGCTCGCGGGTTTTTTATTTACAAATGAAACTCCACAGCCTTACGGCCGTGGTATTTTTTCTATACAAGCTTTGCCAAGCTAAGCTGGGCTTTGCTTGTCCGTTGTCATTGCGAGCGGACTCTCTTAACCCACAGCCTTGCGGGCTGGGTTTTTCAATTGAGGAATAAAAAAACACCGTCATGAAGGCGGTGCTGAGAGTTCGCGAAGATCGTGTTCTCCAGTTTGATCCTCAGGATGTCTACGCTCCTGCAACAATTCCAGAACAGTGGCATCAAGACTGCGAACTCGCTGGAATACATCATTGTCATTTGCATACCCAGTCAAAGGAACAAGTGCACATGCAGAAAAAACCCGTACTCCCTTTGGATTTCCTGCAATCGAAAGAGGATACATAAGACCAGCCTGTCTGCCACCAATCGTAGTCCCCTCATGGATCATAAGTGTCAGTCCAGTTTGGCCGTGTTTGAGATAAACGCTGTATCCGGTTCCAAGCTTATCGGCTATATATGTTGCCAATGACTCCATATTATCAAATTGCGCAATCATATTGCCTCCTTGCCACCCTTGCTCTCTTCGCCTTTTCACATTATGCTGAACACATAAAGATGTCAACTGCTTCTATGGAAGGTTATATATTAGTAAACAAAACGGCAGGAATTACTTCACATGATGTTGTAGATCGTGTACGCAAAGCAACAAGTGAAAAACGTGTTGGACACGCAGGCACACTAGACCCTTTTGCAACTGGTCTATTGGTTGTTGGCGTCGGACGCCCAGCAACACGCGAATTTCAAAAACTTGTAGGACTTCAAAAAGAATATGAAGCTGTGTTTGTGTTGGGGGCGACTACTGATACGGACGATTGTATGGGGAAGATAATTGAGACAGACATGGTAGTCGCACCCTTTAGGGTGCGCTCAAATGAACGCAGGCTAAAGCCTGCGGCTACCGAATTGGAAATAAAAGAAAATATGCAATCATTTATGGGCGAAATAGAGCAAGTGCCTCCACAATATTCTGCAATAAAAATCAAAGGACAAAAAATGTATGAAAGTGCACGCAAAGGAAAAAGGGTTGAGGCCAAGCCAAGAAAGGTAACAATATACGAATTTGAACTGCTTGATCAAAACCCCCCTCTAATCCCCCCTTATAAAGGGGGGAAGCTCACCACTATAATCAAGGTCCGAATCGCATGCTCTTCTGGAACCTACATCAGAGCAATGGCCAGAGATATGGGTGGTTATGTTCAAGAACTCAATAGAACAAAAATAGGACCATTCTCAATTTCTGAAGCTACTTCTCTAGAAAATATCGAAAAAAACCAAGAAAAATACCTCTTGCCAATTTCTTCAATTTTTGATAGATTATAAGAAGTAATTAATGTAAGAATCTCTGAGAAAGAAATTTGCAAAAAAGCTGAAATTGTCCAATCCCCTATGAAACTAGTCTTTGAAACCAAAATTCAAACCAATTTCATTGATCCTCAAGAACACTCAACTTGTTTTTGATTTTTAGTCCTGGGCAATTTAGCTTAGCAATTTTTCAACTTCTCTGAGAATGAGAAGTTTTTATTATATGGTAATATCAATCCAACTTATTGTTTTACTTTTTGTTGGGGTTGTAATAGGCCTTTTTCTCGGTTTTGGGATACGCAGTTTGCTAGCGCAAAGATCTGCTGTGAATGCCGAAGCCAGAGCTAAAAGAATCATTGATGATGCCAAAAACAAACAACAGGAAGCACTGTTGAAGGCAAAGGAAAAATCAATACAAATCATTGATGACGCAAAGCGCGAAGAGTCTTCACGAAGAAAAGAAATACAGGAAATCAGACGAAGACTTGAAAAACGCGAAAGCATGTTCGACCAAAAGCTCCTAGAGTTTGAAGACAAGAAAAACAAACTCGAACAAAAACTAATGCAAGCAGAAGACATAAAAAACAACCTACACCAAATCAAAGAAGAGCAAATACAAAAGTTACAAACAATAGCTCAGATGTCATCAGATCAGGCAAAAGAGCGATTGCTCGCAAGCGTTGAGGCAGATTGCAAAGACGCGCTTGTAAATCGAATTCATAAACTCGAGCAAGAAAATGAAGAAGAAATTGAGCGAGAAAGTAGAAAAATTCTTTCTCTTGCAATCACCCGTTTTGCTTCTTCACAGTGTGTGGACACAACAACAACTGCAGTTGAGCTTCCATCTGACGAAATGAAAGGTCGCATTATTGGAAAAGAAGGTAGAAACATTAAAGCAATCGAAATGATGACTGGAACAGAAATCATTGTGGATGACACTCCTCAGATGATTACAATCAGTGGCTTCTCACCTATTCGCAGACAGGTGGCAAAGAGATCTCTTGAGGCGCTCATCAAAGATGGAAGAATTCATCCTGCAAGAATTGAAGAAACAATTATTGAAGCTAAAAAAACTTTGGCACAAGATATTCGAAAAGCTGGAGAAGAAGCAGTATACACGCTCGGTATCCCGGTTTCCTCAATTGATCCCAAACTAATGTCAATTCTGGGTCGCCTTAAATACAGAACAAGTTATGGCCAAAATGTTCTTCAACACTCAATTGAAGTGGCGCAACTTTCAGCCATGATTGCAGAAGAGCTTGGCGCTGACGTGTTTATCTGTAAAAAAGGTGGTTTATTCCATGATATTGGAAAAGCTGTTGACCATGACATGCAAGGCGCACACCCTGAAATTGGTTACAATATCATGAAAAAATTCGGATTCCCCGAAGAGATTGCATACCAGTCAATCGCACATCACGAAGACAAGCCGCGTACTATTGAAGGCGCAATTGTCAAAGCAGCAGACGCTATTTCAGGAGCAAGGCCAGGCGCTCGCAAGAGTTCGCTTGAACAATTTATTCAGCGCATGGAAGAGCTTGAGAGAACCGCAGCGTCGTTTGAAGGAGTTGAAAAAAGTTATGCAATTCAGGCAGGGCGCGAAGTGCGTGTGTTTATCAAACCTGAAAAAATTGATGATCTGCAAGCTTATAAACTTGCTCGAGATATTGCAAATAAAATTGAAGCCGAACTCTCTTATCCAGGTGAAGTAAAAGTAACTGTGATAAGAGAAACAAGAGTAATTGAATACGCGCGATAAAAAAGAAGTGTCATTGCGATCCGGCTCGTGGGCCGGAGAAGCAATCTCCTTGATTGAGAAGATTGCTTCGTACCCGACCTTTATGTCGGGTTCTCGTAATGACATTTTTATTTTGCTTGTGTTTAAACTTTTTCTCCGCTATAATTAGAGCAGTTATCCACATTAAACATATTTCTATGAACAAAGCAGAATTGGCCACAAGGCTCTCAGAGCGTTTAAATATTCCTAAAAAACTTGGTGAAGATTTTATTGAGGTGTTTGAAGAAATTGTGACTAAAACATTAGTCAATGGGCAAGAAGTAACAATTGCAGGATTTGGAACTTTTAGCGCCCGACTTCGTGCGGGTCGTAAAGGTGTAAACCCTCAGAACCCATCTGAATCTATTGATATTCCATCTGTTATTGTTCCAAAGTTTAAAGCAGGAAAAGCACTAAAGGATTCACTTAAGGGCAAACGAGAGGTGATATAATTAATCCGGTAGCCGCAAGCTTTTCCGCCTCAGCCAGAGGCTGATGGGCCTTTGGCTCAAAAGGCGGATCAGCCTCTGGCTGAAGCTTGCGCTACGAACGCAGGCTAAAGCCTGCGCCTACCAACCAGAAGCAAAAAAGCAGGGTCCAGAGACCCTGCTTTTAAGTTTGACTTGGTTTTGGACGAATCACATACAAGAATATGGCTCCCACAATCAATACAGCACCGGCCCACATCCACACGGTTGAGATTGTCTCCTGATTGTTTGGTTTACCACCTATTGTGAGCCAAACAATCAGTGGAGCCAGTGCACACCCTGATCTACCAAGCAGTGATTGCAAGGATCCAAATGTTGCCCTGTATGAACTTTCAACTCTGTGCTGAACATATGAACCCATCAGAGGTTCAGACATACCACGCCCGAACTCATGGATCATAATAATTCCAATTGGGAAAATTGTACCTTGTACAAACCCAACCCCTAATAATCCAAGCCCCGCTAAAACAGTTGATAAAATTATAAGCTTCCCTTCCTGCCCTTGTGGAACTTTTATCTTTCTGATAACCAAACCAGAAACAAAAACAGATCCATACAAAATTGGCCAGATAAATGAAACTCCAAACAGACCAACTTGTTCTTTGAAGTAGATTGACCAGTAGTGATTAAACACGACAACTGTTCCAAAAAGAAACACAACTGCAATGAGCCACTTGAGTTCGCGGCTTCTTTTCAAGTGTGCAAGCGCGAGGGCAAATGCAGCCCGTTCATCAACTCGAGTGAGAGGCTCACCAGCACCATTCATCTTAAAATGTACAAACAAACTTGTCAGAATTCCAGTAACAATCAGTGGCAACCAAATGTATTTATATGAATGCACAGCAAGTAATGGCCCTGCCATCCCGCCGACGATAATCACGGCAGAACGAACTGCAGACTCAGTTGCAAAAACTTTTCTGCGTTCATTTGACTTGCCAGCGCGCTCAAGAGCATCTGTAATCCATGCCTGCTGAGCTCCAGACAAAAACGCACCGCCAATACCTACCAATGCCTCTGCCAATGCAGCACTCCAAAATCCTGAAGCGAAAAAATACGCAAGCGCACCAAGCGCGAAAGTAAATGCACCGGCCTTCAAACTCCATGCGCGCGAACGTCCATCGGCAAGTAAGCCTGTTGGTATCTCAGATGCAATCAATACAACCCAAAAAATGGTGTTTAGAATTCCGATCTCACCAAGCGATAACCCTATTGATCGCAAAAACGGCCCATAGGCAACAAATGTACCTGCAAAACCAAGATTGAAAAGAGCGACAAAGAGATAGTACTTTGTTGTTACTTGCATACTGTTTACCTCTCCTGCAAACCCGCAGTTGCGAATTTACGCTAAAAATTAAAACGGCCCGGGTATTCCCGGGTCGCTCAAACTTTTATATAACAACAATGTTATGACATAAAGGCTCTACCACTCGGGAACAAACAAAAATCAGACGGTGTGAAACAATCACCGACAATTGCAGTCATTAGCTTGTGGTAGTTATTTTGATTCATAACAAATTACTCTATCTCCTCTATATACTTAGTATCAAGTTATACCTATTTTATTACAGTTAGTGTTTTAAGAATTGGCCAAAAACGCTCATCTTCACCAATAAACACTGAAAAAATAATTGTTTTACCATTGTTCTCAAAGATATAGTGAGCTTTTTCATCTTGGGATTGAGTATTATTGACAATTTTGCGAACTTTTAAATTATTTACTTTCATGACCTCATTACTAACAATTCCCTCGCTTAAGCCTGAATCTGTAATTATCTGTTCAAATTTATCAGAAACCGCACCATCAACTGCATACATGTAAATTATATTATCAGGCCTTTCACTGCGAGACAGATCGCGCAAAGAACCAAAAAAATCTACATCTTGATTCATGTAATTAAATACGCGATTTTCTCCTTCACGCACATGAATATCCATGTTCTGTGGGTATCCATATGAAAATCCAAATTCTTGGTTTTCATATGTATTTGGAAAATCATTAATACTGCCACTGTGTTCTGAATAAATGCACCCTGCTCCTGCAAAAACAAGCATGGCTACTATAATAAATATTTTTTTCATAATGATTCACTTACAAAAGATTTAATTTCTGAAATAATGTCTTCTGATTTTATCAATCGACTTTCCTTTGAATTTCGTTCTTTCCATTCAAATGAGCTTTCTGCCAAAGTCTTTTCTGATATAACGATTCGCAGTGGGATTCCAATTAAATCTCCATCTGCAAACTTTTCACCTGCTGAAACATCTACACGATCATCCCAAAGCACTTCAACTCCAGCTTTTTCCAAATCTGTGTAAAGAGATTCAGATGCATCTAATACTTTTTCTCGTACTGATTCATCTTTTGCCCAAAGCGATACCAGTTGCACATGAAATGGCGCAACAGATTTTGGCCATACAATTCCACTATTATCTGCACAGTGTTCAACAAGAACCCCCATCACGCGACCAAGACCAATTCCGTATGAACCCAACACAACTGGCTTTGTGTCTCCGTCTTCATCTGTAAACGTCAGACCAAGTTGTTCAGATTTTGTTGTTCCAAAATTAAAAATATTCCCCACCTCAGAGGCTGGCACCTCTTCGAGTTCGTCGCGTGTAATACCCAATTGACTCATTACTTCCTCTGTAAGCACTTCTTTGTTGATAGCAATCTTTCTGTCTCGGTTTAAATATATTGTATCCTCACCAGCTTCTGTCACTGTTTGAAATTCGTGACTAAACTGAGTAAAAGCACCTCCGGAGGCAAATGTAAAAAATGTGTCTTCTCCAAGCCCCAAACGATCAAAGATGCGATGATACGCTTGCGTTACTTCATTATAAATTTGTTGATGCTCTTCTTCAGTGCGCGAATATGAGTACAAATCTTTCATCACAAATTCACGCGTGCGCATAATTCCACTCTTTGCACGAGTCTCATTTCTGAGTTTGTTCTGAAACTGATAAACCTTCATTGGCAAATCGCGGTAGCTTGAAACAAACCCAGTCATCATATCGGTAATTGGTTCTTCGTGTGACCAAGCCAACCCAACATCTGATCCGTTTTTCAATGCTGTCTTAAACCAAATATCCACTTTTTCATCGTCCCACCGATCAGTCTTTTCCCAAAGTTCTTTACGCTGTAGAGTTGTCATCATTATCTCTTGACCACCAACCCCATTAATCTCTTCTCGAATAATTTGTTTAATCTTTTCAATAACACGCAATCCTAAAGGAAGAAACGCATACGCCCCAGCCATTTCCTTATATATGAATCCGCCCTTTAACAATAATTGGGCGTTCTTGGCTGTTTCATCTGCAGGAACATTTTTTGTTGTTTTGCCGAATAATTTTGAGTATTTCATAGATTGGTTGAAATTGTTGAATCGTTCGCTAAGCTTTGCTTGGCTCACTTGTTTAAATTGTTAAAGTCGTCGATTTAACGCTTTAACGCCTTTAACATTTTTAACATCTTAACATCAAACAAACTCTACCAAATAAAAACCGCCACGTCTAGATGTCAGCAACGATGAGTACAAGTATGACGTTTTAATCTCTTTTTCTTTTTTTACGTTTTCCTTCAATAGCGCGTAAA
>JBDRLV010000018.1:0-7404 GCA_043812755.1 Patescibacteria group bacterium
AGCAGTTCTTCCCGCTTCAACCCCTTGTGCTTTCACACGCTTTGCGCGCACAGAAGGGTCTTCATCACTCACGCGCACCTTTGTATTACCGTTTGATTGTCTATCCAAAATTACACTTGTAATAGACATCCCTTCACGCGTCTTACCAGGATACTCATGCAATTTTTCCAAAAGTCTGGTGTCATGAGTTGAAAGAATTACTCCGCCTGGAAAATCTTGAATCGCTTTTACAACATTTTCCATTGCTTGCACATCCATGTGATTTGTCGGCTCATCAAGGGCAATAATATCAATCCCCGGAATAATACTTGTTGCTACAAACCAAAGCATTCTTTGTTCTCCTCCGCTAAAATCAGAAAACTTCTTTTTCATGGAGGGCTTAGCTTTTCCGCCAAATTGAAGCTTCGCAAGCTCTTGAGAAAACCGACTTGGCATTGTTTCCGAGTGAGGGCTTGTGTGCTCTTTAACATAGAGAAAAAACTCTTCCAAATTTAAATCTGAAACTTTTTCCGTGAGTAACTGATCAAGAACAGCAACGGTTAACCCTTTTTCACGAGCAACCAATTTTCCTTTTGGATCTGTTAAAGCTTCAATAAGTTTTGTCTTTCCTGTTCCATTCTTGCCTTCAAAAACAGTTATCCCACTTCCACTTATACTTGGAACAGCAACATCAATAAGTGGTGAATTTGGAACTGTAAATTTATCAGGTGTAGCAAGAACAGATGATCCTTTGAATTTATATGAGCCCTCACGCCATGTAACATCCCCCGAAATAACTGAATGTTTTTCTCTTGTAAAATTCTCAACACTATCAGCGTACGAACCACCACTTTGTTCAAGACGACGTTGTTGATTGTTACTTGTTAATTCAATTGTCCCGACTGTTGGATCCTTTTTTGCATTATCCCCGCGCTTTGTTCGAGTCTTAGGACCAATATCACGCAAAAAGTCATCAACATGACTTGCACAAGCAATTGAAGCCCCTGCGTCCACATAATCATGAAAAAGCCCACGAAGCTTTGAAATACTCTCAAGATCAAGGTGGTTTGTTGGCTCATCAAGTAAGAGCACATCGGGTTCGCTACACAGCAAAGTGAATAGTGAAAGTTTTGTGCGCTCTCCGCCTGATAACTCTGAAACTTTGCGCTGTGTAAATTGTTCCATTTCAAAAAGCTGTTTTACTTTATCTTGAAGTCGCTCAATGCGCTGATGAACTTCATCATTACGCATATTGCGCTCAACAGCATCCCCTTCAAATTCTTCCCACACAACAGGAAACTCTCTTTTTAATTGCTCAACAACAAGATTCATTACAGTTGTCACATCAAGGTTTTGAATATCACGCAATAGTTCTTCCTGATCAAGACGCACAATACGCACTGTATCCTTGCCATGAAATCCTTTTGAATATTGCAAACTGCCTTCTGTAAGTGATGCATTACGAATTTGAGAAACTGTATCAAAAAAAGTGCTTTTCCCTGCGCCGTTTTTTCCAACAACCGCGTAGAGTTTGCCTCTATCAAGTTTTACAATTGGAATTTCAAGTTGCGGTTCACATCGTGAAACCTTCCCATTTGCAATACCAAAATATGCATCCCCAAGCTTGCCTTTATCACGCTTATCACCGTCATATGAAGGCCTCATATCAACAACGTGCTCTTTCATGTATTTTTTTAGAGCTTCGCGAGGCTTAGCAAGCTCAGTGCTTTCAACTGCATACTCAACCGCAGCTCTTTTTGATTCATCTTGCATATGTTTTTAATTTTCTTCTAAGTGCTTAAGATAGCAATCATGACAATACACTCTGCGTTTCAATCCCATATTCTTTGATGCCCTAATTGATTTCCCGCATGCGGTGCAGTCCATTTGCTCGCAATCAGGAGCGTTTAACATGCTATAAAGGTTACGCATTCGTGTAGAATAATGACCTTGTGGAAAAGGTAGCTTACGCTCTGATAAAAACTTAAACTCTATTGGAGCAACACTCCATCTTCTATTTGCCTTTTCATCCATAAACGGCTTTCCTACATATTTGTCCTGATCAATATCTGCCAAACAGTCTGGAACATCTTTGATGCTCAAGATATCTTTATCATCTGTTTTTGCATCAGATAGCACAGCCCCTTTGTCTGGATCAAGAATCTCATCACAATATTTTTTTATTTCATCCTGGGGCATGTGGTAAAAGAGTGCAGCTTGAGAAAATTGAATTCCAGTTGGAGACATACGAGGAGGCAAAAATTCCCCATATTCATCGTTGTCCAACATTGCACACTTTATTTTATCAACTTCTTTCCAGTATTCATCCTCTGAATATTCTTTATTAAAAATATGAAATTTCTTATTCTTTAATCCAACACAGCCAAAACAATTCTCACAGTCATGACAATTAGTACTGTATTCAATACTGCGACTCTTTCCAATTATTGAACTAAATTTAATATCATGAGAATTGGTTATCATTGATCCCATCCAACAATCAGACGCTGGATAAACACAACTAATAAAATAACTTCTCTCTCCTCCAGCAGAACCCTGTGTCCAAGCGCAATCTGTACATTTTTGAGAATAGTAGGTTTCTTCGCAACGAACGCAATCAGTTAAATATTCACCAGTACAATCAGGAGAATTAATATTAAAGTTTTCTGGAGAAACAGAATTTTCAATAAGCGCTTTGAATTTTTCCATATACTCATCAAATCTTGTCCTGCAAGACAGGTCAATACCTTTAACCTTTTCTTCCCACTCTTCTTTACTCAACTGCTCATTAAACCAAATATATTTTTTATTTCTAAGATTTGTTCCGCCATAAACATTCTCACAATTGCGACAATCATATATAAAACTGCATTTCATACAATCCCTGCTTTCAAAAGCTGAATTGCAGCTGTGGCAACGCATTATCTGAGCACAGTTCCAACAGTTCTGACAAGTATAAACAAAAAGTCCATCTGTAATATCCTCACACTTTTCTAAACAATAATATGTGTACATGCAACGCTTACCATCTACTGTAGAGCAAACAATGTATGAATCTTCAACATCCCACATTCCAATCCCAATTGTGTTTTTTATATTTCTCCATTCTCGGCGCGCCCCAAAAGGCACTTTTGTAATCAAATCGTAATACTGATCAAAGAATGGTTTATTTGAATCAAATTTTGATTGATACTCTTTAATTGTACCAACATCAATGTTGTGCCACTCATCATCAAGCACAATTTTAAAATCTAAATCAGGATGAATATAGCTCATTGTGGGCTTACCGGTTTCCATGTGCTTATTCCAAAAGATTTCAAACGCAGTCCTAAAACCACCAGTCTGTTTCATCCTTGTCAGCGGCGCATACTTGTTTGGAGGTACTTGAAACTTTTTACACCAATCCATTTCCTGCTCATTAAAATTCCATTTGTCGCCTGAGATTTGGCAAGTGCGCTCGCCTAGCTCTGTTGAGTCTAGGATTTGTTTTAGTTTGTTGTCGTAATTCGGGGTTTTGGACATATAAACATATTGTCATCCTGAGGCTTTAGCCGAAGGATCCCATTGCCTCAATGAGATTCTTCGTCGGCAACAGCCTCCTCAGAATGACAGATTGATTAACCATTTGTTTCTAAATACTTAAGATAACACTCTTTGCAGTAAATCTTGCGTTCTGAGTGGGCTTTATTGATTGCAACCTTCAACTTCTTCTGACACTCAGCACAATCAACATTCTCAAACCTTCCAATATTACACTGCAACCACAAGTCTTTCATTCGTGTAATAAAATGCTTGTCTGGCGGAGCAATATTCATGCTCTTGTAAAAATCAATCTCAGGTTTAATTAAAGCAAATCGCCGATTCACAATCTCATCCATAAGCGGAACATTTGCCCATTGCTCATCAAGGTCACTGACATGATCTGGAAGTTCAGATAGCTTTTTTAGCTTAGAATCATCATAAAGATCGCGCCCTATAGCCCCTTCAGACTCTGGGTCATAATCTAAAATACCAAGCCCTTTAAGCTCATCTGTACGAGCACCAAACCAATAAGGCCCACCTGAATCTTCCCAATAACTTGGTGAATATTTAATTGGAAAAAATTCACCATACTCACCTTTCTCCAACATCTCTTGTTTTAACGTGTTAACACGTTGCCAATACTTGTCTTCGCTGTATTGTTTATTTAAAATACAGAACTTCTTGTGTTGCAAACCAATACACCCAAAACAATCTGAACAGTTATAACACAACAAACAGTACTCCATGTTTTCGCTTCTAATGGTTAAGAAGCAAAACTTCTGATTGTTCCCAGAGCCTGACGCTGAGTAGTAAAAATTACTTCCATTTACAGGATAACCAGAAAACGCATTATCCTCAGACTTGCCAGCACTGTGATTACATGAGTATTGGTTCAAAGCGCCATCTTCACACGCGTACGAATCTATTACATTAACTGTCTTTGTTAAATATTCACCAGACGAGTTTGTAACACTGTCATTAAAGTTTTCTGGCCACACCCCCTGTTCTTTAATCAGATTATAAAACTTGCCTATCTGATCATTAAGTTGCTTGCGTGAGCCAATATAAATTTCTGCGCGACGCTTATTCCACTCATCTTCAGACAATTGCTCATTCATCCAGATAAATTTCTTGTTTCGTTTATTCGTTGCACCATAACAATTCTCACAATTTCGGCAATCAAAACAAAATTCGCAGTTCATGCAATCAAAACATTCTCGCAAATATTTACTGTTGTGAATCCGATATGAATGAATAACATTGAAAGATTTTTGAACGCTGTCGCATCTAAAAATCTCAGCTGAACTCTCAGTATCAGTTGCTAAATGAGAATACAAAGTATTCTTTGACTTGCATGCTCCAACAAAAAAACTATTCTCATCACCTTGTGAAACAAATGCAATAGAATTTACAGGCTCAACATGATTTCTATTTGCTGGCATTGGAACATCTAGTTGTAGCTCATGCCATTGCTCAAGAAAAGATTTGCTTGAATCATAATCTCTACCCATGTCTTGAAACTCTTTTTCAAACCATTCCTTGTCAGGAAGCACCTTAATTCCAGTTGCAGGATGCACTGTACAAATAATTGGCTTACCAGTTTCAGGATGTGGCTGATACCAATACTGATATCCAACATACCAAAAACTATGATGAAACCACCGCGTCTGCGGGCACACCTTTGAAGGAGGCACATTAAACTTTTTGTACCAATCAATTTCTTCTTGAGTCTGTTGCCATTTTTCACCTGTCATTGCACAGGTTTGTTCGGATGGCTCAAGACTATCAAGAATTGATTTTACTTTATTATCGTAGTTGGGTGTTTTAGACATATTTTAGTTTGTCATCCTGAGCGTAGCGATGGATCCCATTGTTAACCAATGAGATTCTTCGTCGGCAACAGCCTCCTCAGAATGACAGTTTGTTAAGCATGTTTTTCAAGATAATCAAGATAGCATTCTCGGCAATAAATTTTACGCTCTGGGAATTTAAAATTTTTATATGTGGTTATTTCCTTCTGACACGAGTCACAGTTATATTGAATAGGCAGCGGTGAATTCGCATGTCGAATCAAATTTGTTAAACGCGTAACAAAATGCTTTTTTGGAAACGGCCATCTTTTGTTTTTATAAATTTCAAACTCAGCTTTAATAACACTATAATTTCGATCAATCTTTTTGTCATATATTGGAACACCGACGAACAAATCAGGATTTATCTCATCTAGTTTGTCAGGAATTTGTTCAGATGAAATTGACTTCTCGCTTCCTTTTGGTGAAAGAAGCTGACCACGCTTAGGATCAAACTCTAAAGCACCAAACATTTTTAGATCATCTTGTGAGTAGCCAAAATATAACTCACCCATAGAAAATTGAAATCCGCATGGACAAAATTTTCCTGGAAAGTATTCTCCGTATTCTTTATCATCTAACATTTTACACTTTAACTGATCAATTATCTCCCAATATTGCTTTTCTCCAAACTGTTTATTCAAAATACAGTATCTTTTCTTTTTCAAACCATTACATGCAAAACAAAATTCACAATCAAAACAATTAACGCAATACTCACAATTTGTCATATTCACTGAAGCAAGGCAAAAACGATTGTTAACGCCTTTTGTTGCTCCTGTGCACATGTAATCACTGTTCTCCCATCCAGAACCACAACAGCTCATATTATTTTCTGAATTTGCAGAAAATCTGCTTTGATAGCAATCAGTTGAATTTGCATACCAAAAACACTCATGACATCTGGTACAGTTCAATACTCGTTCACCTTCGCTATCGTCATTTCCGAAGCCATAAAACGGATACCAAATACCGTCTTTGTTCCACAGATCATAAAACTGTTCAAGATACTCATTAGCAACAACATGGTCTGAAAAATCAATTTTACTATATCTTTCCTTCCAATCTTGCTCAGACAACTGTTCATTAAACCATAAGTACTTTTTATTTCGTTTATTTGTTGCACCAAAGCAATACTCACAGTTCCAACAATCAAAAAGAAAGCTACAATTATTACACGCCTGTGATTCAAAAATAAATTGGCTATCAGCTATATTGTGTGAACCACTTATACAATATGATCTTTGTGAATTCATTGAATTTACAATATCTACACAATCCTCGCTCCAACCAACAGCATATGCGTAATAGCAACGTGTAACAGATGAAGCACACGCAATATAACTATCTGTTGTTCCAGTCAAACATCCAACTGCAACAGAATTTTGCGCATTTGTATTTCTACACGCATTAAATGGGGTTGTTATTGTTAATTGCCACAATTGATCCATTATTGATGTTTCTGTATCCAGTTCCTTTCCCTTAAGAAGCACTTCTTCACTCATCCATTCTGTATCAGGCAAAACCTGAATTGGCGAATCAGGATGAACAGCAGATAGAATAGGTTTACCAGTTTTAACATTAGGTTTCCAGAAAAATGCAAGTCCTGTGTTGTAGGCATTTAAATAATTCAACCGTGTTATAGGTTCGATAGTTGAAGGTGGAACATTAAACTTTTTATACCAAGAAATTTCTTCCTGACTCATAAACCACTTTTTGCCTGTAAAACGACAAGTTCGCTCGCCTGGTTGCAGGGAGTCAAGGATTGGTTTGATTTTCAAGTCAAAATTTGGTGTTTTGCTCATATGTTTGGTAGGGAGCTTGTGTGATCTTAGGAGAGCTAAAGGGTTCAAATGTTTACCTTATCATCCTGAGGAACACAGGTGGATTACCCGTGTTGCTCGAGGTATTTAAGATAGCATTCTCTACACAGAACTCGCCTTCTAGGATACCTTAAATTTACACTTGTGAGAACCCCTTTTTTACACAAATTACACACTTTTTGCTCAAACCTCATGATCTGCCCTTTTTTAGCCAAATCAAAATAACGGGA
>JBDRLV010000019.1:0-22144 GCA_043812755.1 Patescibacteria group bacterium
AAATCCTAATATCTAAATCCTAAACAAATTCGAATATCTAAATCCAAATGTTCTAAACCATGGTTTTGAATTTTGAACATTATAATTTTGATATTGTTTAGCCTGCCCTTCCGAAGCCCAAAGGGCGAAGGGGGGAATTTAGGATTTAGTGCTTAAGATTTAAATTCTTGACACCCCACTCACAATCTGTTCAAATACAAACGTAACAATTCAGTTGCAAACACAAGCCAGGCGCGAGCTCTGTGATTATTAGGAAAAATCTTGATAATCAAATATATCTCAAAGCTTGGCACGGGCATGAACTCTTTCATGCTAGGAGAAAAAAGTGAGTGATCTAAAATCGCTAGGACAGTTCCTTCATAAATTAGCAACACAGGCAGGCCGAGAAGACCTTGATGCTGAGGCCCTTGATGCAGCACTTGTTGCATACAGCAAAGGGCTTGAGGGATGCGACCGATTTGTTGTAGGATCTGTTCCAATCAGAAACAGATCAGTTGAACTTGTTGCAATCAGCTCCACAGGAGATGTTGCCTGTGTTCTAAAGCAAGGCAAAGAGTACAGCGTCCATGTTGGGTTTGGTGAAACAGGAATTGGAAAAGCAATCTACACTGGTCATATAAAAGTTCTTCGACTTTTCTTCCCCACATGTGAATGTGCTGATCCAACTCCTTTCCCCTGCCTTTGTTCTTGCTGATGAAGACGATCCGCAAAAAGCAATCTTCATATGGAAAGATATTGCGCGATCAATCCAACACAAAGAAGGTACTGCCAATCGTTCTTATCTTGCGTGGGAAACCGCATCCCAGCGTACTATTGTAACTTTCAACTCAGCTTGTGATACAAAACAAAAAGGTTCGATTGTCACATCAGTTCAAAACAAAGCAGTAGAAAGTTTGATTGAATCAACAACAAGAGAGCTTTGTGAGGGCTCGCGTTTTGTCAATGTCATGTATCATGGTTCAGGCTCTTTCACTTGTGTTGAGCATGACTATGGTGCACAAAAAAATCGAATCATTACAGAGGAAGCGGAATTGGATTGGGTTGATTGGAAAGAAAGCGGAACCGTCATTCATGACGATCACATTGCGCGTCTTGGTGAAATAACAAGCTGGACTACATCACATGGCCGCTCAAATGAACTTGGCCAAACATACATTTTCCACTCAACCACTGGCCGCACAGAGCATATACCAGCACATGCTGCACTTGGTCACTTGAGAACAAACAACAGACTGTTTTTTTGGAACAGGGACAAAGGCACCGGCCAGTTGTTTGAACTAACACCAGATGGATCAAGTGGATTGAATCGATTCTTTGATGGCGATCCAACAATTGTTGTTGATTGTGGCGCTTTTCTTGCAGTGCTTGTCGTGGATAGTAAAACAAGCGATGAATACACAAGAGCCCAATCAATCCATGTCTTTGATGCTCAAACATACAAAGAGATATATTGCTTAACCTTCAGGCTTCACAAAGACCCAAAGATAGGCTGGACCATCAGGTCTTCAACCGCTGAGCCTAAATCAACACAATACCCAGGCAATGGTTATAGTTTGTTTGATATCCGATCAATGCATGGTGGTGTAGTTGCTTACATTCTTGGTAGTGCATCATATATGCTTTGGTTTTCTGCTGACAAAACAAGTTGGCGAGTTTTCCCACTCCCAACTCAAGACAGAATCCGTAACCTTTCTCAAAGCCCATACTACAGCCTTACTGAGGTAACTCTGCCTGATGGCAGGTGCGTTGCTGCAACATGGCGTCATCGTGCAGGAGTACTCGAAATCCTGCACTACCCAATGCCATAATAAAAACTCACCGCTCCAAAAGAGCGGTTTTTTGTTTGAATAACACAAATTGCGCGGATTAAAGCACTGATTACACTGATATGTCATTGCGAGGCCAACAAAGTTGGCCGAAGCAATCTTCTCGATTGGGCAAATTGCTTTGTCACCTCACTTGGTCGGTCCCTTGCCATAACATCTTCATCGGACGCCATAAATGGCGTCCCTACCAAACTCTTGACTTCTCGCCCACTCCCCTGCTAATCTAACTCAGCTGCGATCATGCAGCCCTAACCCGCGTGCCTGAGCAAGTAATGCAGACTACCTCGGTGGCAATAATCACCCTGGCGTCACAATGCATCTTGTTATCTCGCACAAAAGGAGAAAAAAATGGCTCAAGGAAAAGGCGCTAAAGGAAAGTTCTTTGCAACCTATGCTGAAAGGCACGACAAGATTCCACCGCGTGTGTGGGAGCAATGCACATCGCTAATCTCAGGTCATTCAATAAGACTTGAAGACAACACGATTGCTGCATTCACGCTCCCTGATGACTACGTTGCAATAAACACAGCAATCGCCTATGATGGCACAATTGCTGTTATTGCAATTAAAAAAACGCCTGTTCCAGCTGGTTTCTATGAACACGCTCTTTTTGTTGGCAAGCAAGGAGCAAGACCAACAAGGTGTTTAGAGTACAGAGCCCGCGAGATCGATCTTCTGCATTTCAACCCAGAAAGCAATGATCCGATCTATGTTTGTTGCGAACAGTCCTCACATGAGAAACCTGAGACAAATCCTGCTTGGACAATCAGGTACCGCGATTGGGTCTCACCTGTGATCCGAACTGGAAAATCAAAAACAATAAATAGTATTCATATTGCGCATGATCCAGAAACAGACAAATTCGTTTGTCTGGTCACAACACTTCCACCGACCCTGCCATGTGAACATACGTTTATTGCAAAAGTCTTGTGTGTTTCAAATCTTGAACAACAAGAGTGGACTATGCTTGAAGATGCTTACGACAAAGGCTTGCTTCTAACAAGTATTGGCATCTTTGACTTCAAACCGTGCTACAAAATCACTGACTACAACAGACCTATTGAAGGTGGTCAGTATGAATGCGTCATCAAGTGGGGCGACTGGACATCAAGTCCATTCATGCGCTTGTGCGAAAAAACGGTTGCATTCAAAGATGGTGTGCTGAGCTTTCTTGCCGCAGGTATAAAGTCTGGTATATTCCTGTTTAAAAGTGGCTCAGAACCATATGACCTCACTTTGTTTAACACAAGCTATTACAGCAACCTCGCTGGTGTTGTTCTGTGTATGCAAAATAGACCAAGACACCCTTACCGTGTTCATTTTCTTGAAGGAGATGATCATGGTTGGGACATTCTGGCATCAGAAAACGTCAACGTGTTGAGCTTGTGTGTTGACTCGCACCACAGACTCCACGCAATCCTTGTGCATGCAAATGAACAAGGACCAGATGAAATCTCATTCTGCACTCCAGAGGAAGAGCAGGTCAGGCCGCTTATCGCACCGTACATTGGAACTCTCAAAAGTGTTGATATTTTTGGTGAGTTCCTTGTCGGACTTTTTGAAACACCAAGCGGAGAGCTGATGATTGCATCAACACGCTCTGCTCCTGCACGAGCGCACAGCAAAAAACTGAAAGACTACACACTAGTCGGTGATACTCTGCAATGTTGTTACGTTGCAGGATCAAACACAGTCTGTGTTGCTGAGTATCCTTTGATGCCTTGCTAGTTCTTTACTCCCCCACTATCATGGTGGGGTTTTTTGTCTGCTACTCTGTCATTGCGAGGCCTTTAGGCCGAAGCAATCTTCTTACATTGTCATTCTGAGGAAGGCCGTAGGCCGACGAAGAATCTCATTGTTGTACAATAGAATCCCCCCAGGTTATTTGCCGGAGCAGGATGACAAATTCACCGGACGCCATAAATGGCGTCCCTACCAAACTCTTGACTTCTCGCCCACTCCCCTGCTAATCTAACTCGGCTGCACTTACGCAGCCATTTCCAAAAGTGCTCGGTCAGGCTCTTTGGTAACTTAGGCGATTACCACGCCCTGGTTATCTATCAGAATCCTGCAACTCAGTGCTTAGGAGACAAGGATGTCAAAAGAAAAAGCACAGCAGAAGTTCTTTCACACACTATCAACACAGCTACCCACTGTCACACCAGAAATGTTTGAGCGCGCAGGCCAAGTGTTGGCTGGTAGTCCGCTCGGACTCACAGACAGCACAGTGCTTTCAATGCGCGTTCCTCATTTAATCACTGGTGCTGCAATCAGCCCAAAGGGTGAAATTGCTGTTGTGTGCTGTGAAAATCTTGGTGAGGGCAAACTCCTCCCCCGATACACTCTTTATGTGAACGCACGCCAGAGAGCAGGTAGACTGGTTGCTGACCACTACTTCAGTGCTGATTACATTCACAGGATTGAGTACCCGCATGCAAGCCCAAACCTTGCTGTCATCTATAATGAAGGTGGTAAAAATTTCATGCGCTGGGGAAACATCAATAGTGTGCTTTTGCCAACTCATCCAAAAGTGCATTACTTTGAAGATAATGGCGAGTACTATGCCATGATCATTGATAACAATTCTCTTGACCTAAATCCAGATGAGGCAGCTGCGCACGTCCGTGTGTATTGCGTGTCAAATGGAGACGAGGCACTTGTCAAAAACTCGCACAGCGGAGTTATTGCTGAGCCAATCGGAGTTTTTGCAGGCAAGCCCTGTTATCTTCTCACCAACAGGCCAACCTGTGGAGTTGGTGAAGAAGGCTATCGAGTTTGCTGGGGCACTGTGTGCTCTGATCTGTTTCCTGAGCCAGGAGATTTTATCCGCAAAACCGCTGGGCTTGATCCTGATGGAAACTTGCGATGGGTTGGACGATCAGACATTATTGGTTACATTCGGATTACTCTCAGCAGAGAGGGTGATTTAGAAACTGAACTACTTGGTGCTGAGCAAATATTTGCAAGCGGTGATGATGCTGTCTTCACACGCGACACAAATATTACAGACGAGGTAATTGCAACAGCTTTTCATTGCATTGATACACCAGATGAACCCCTGCTATCCCTACCGCAAGCATTCAAACCCACTGGTGTGCTCAAAGTCAATAAAAAAGACTACTACATAATGTATCGCACTCAACCTAAAGACGGTGAGCCAAACCACTTTGCACAGTTTGTGCGAGTTGGCAGAGATCCCAAGGGCGGTGATGTAATCGAGCTTGGTGGCTCTCCTACATCATGCAGAGGGCTCTTTGGTAAACACTTTGTTTACTATAGAAGACAAGACAGACATGTGTATCTGCGAGACCTGCACAGCTACGCCAAAGATCGCCATTCTCTTGTGCACTCGCCTTGGAACTCACTGCAGATCGTTGATGAGGATCTCGTCCTTGGCATGTATATCACAGGCGATGACCGGTGCACTCTCAACATTGAGCACTTTGATCTTTCCTAAAACTCATTAAGCTCCACGTGAAGAGCTTCCGCCCTTAAGTGAACTGCAAGGTTATGCTTGAGGGCTTTTTTGTTTGCTGCTACTGTCATTGCGAGGCCAGCTTAGCTGGCCGAAGCAATCTTCTTGCCCTGTCGTTCTGAGTGAATCTTGATGTAGCGGAAGGCTTTAGCCTTCCATGCGTGTGGAACCCTAAAGGGTTCCGCTACATCGTTCTCCATAACTCCACGCCTCCATAACTTCGGACGCCATAAATGGCGTCTACCAAACTCTTGACTTCTCGCCCACTCCCCTGCTAATCTAACTCAGCTGTAATAATGCAGCATGGTTCCTTACAACCAGTCGCAGGCTAAAGCCTGCGGCTACCTAATCCAACCGAGTGTGAGCTCTCAAGGGTTACTTGGGATCAGCCTGAGTGCCCGCAAATGATCTTACACTTAAAAGGGAGAAGGAAATGGGAAAGTCAAAACAAAATCCGCATTTGGGAGCAGTTGTACAAGCTCAAGCCGAACTTGTACACGAGCTAATGAATCAGGTCACAGGCCAGTGTGACCCAACGCTTGCAGGCCGTATTAAAGATGCTTACGAGCTCTTGCGTGGCCGCCAGCCTCGCAGACCAGAAGGCCTTGTGGCCAGCTGTGTTCTGCCAGGGGTTGCATCACTGCCAAGTGTTGCAATTCATCCAAATGGAACAATCGCATACTTGTGTGTAACAGGCAACAATGGACCTAACTATGTGTGCTGTGGCTTGAGTGAAAAAGGCCGTGGAAACATTATTGATTCTGATGTCGGCAACAATCTTGCACAAATCTTTTTCCCTGCCGGAAGCAACAAGCCGGCTGTTTTCTCTCCAAGACAGGGAGCAAGTCTTTTAGACGACAGGTTTGACAGACTTACATGGACTTGGCAAATTCGTCCAAATCCAGGATGCAACCGTGTGTTTCTTTATGAAGCCTTTGGTACGCGCTTTTGTCTTGAGCTTGAAAACATGCGCGATGGCAACGGTGAATCAGCACGACCTTGTTATATCCAAAACCTAGACGGTGATGAAACACTGTGCCACAAGACAATTTTGCTGGACCATAAACTGCAAACAAACCTGATTTCTCCACACATGGCAGAAGATGCTATTTGGGCAATCGAATCAACAATGCGGCCTGAATACCCACACAATGGGCAACAAAAGAGACGGCTTGTTACTCAAGGTAGCCATGCATCAATTGGAGATACATACCGCTCTGGGTGGTTTACCCAAATTTATTCTCATACTGTTACTGTCAGGCACCAAGGAAAATCCTTCAAGTTCCTTGCACAAGTTTGCGAAAATCCTGAACTTCCGATTTATGATCCAAATCGCCACAAGTTCTATATGGTAACCAACGAAGGTGCTACTCCTGTCCCAATCGAAAACAAAATCACGCATGTCTTTGGAGGTGATGGTAGAATTCTTGTAGAGCATGAACTTGGTGAGCCTCACAAAATCATCAGTGAAATCTGTGAAGATGGTGCAAGAAAAGATCTTGCTCACATGGAAACCGATGGTCGCGTGGATGTTGTTGTCAGTGAAAATTCTGTTGGTATCAGCTACCACCAAGAGCCTGAACAGTCAGACACTTTCCACCAAGAACGCGTACCATTGAATCGCACCTTTCGTTTTTTGCTTGGCAAACCAGAGGATGAAGAAGGATTCCACGAGGTTGTGCTTGTATATGGCTTTGTTACAAAAAGCCAAACACACAACATGAGAATCCTCTCACACCCCTACAACCGAGCTTACGAGCAACAAGGAAATGGTATTGATTTGCCCAACTTTGCTCCAGCAGATAAACCAAACCGTAAATTTATGCGCGTGTTTCATGATGGTGTTGGTATTGAACTCATTAATATGCAAAACAATACGCGACATCTGTTTTGGACAAATGGTAAGGTGATGAGCTTGATTCCTTTCACAGGACAGTTCCTTACCCTCACTGCAACAGAAGACTGCACTGCCACAACAGTGCGTTTCAAAGACGGCATCCTCGAGGTGTTCCGCTACAAACTCGATGATCCCAAGTACACCATCAAATCTTGATCTTTCTTAATAATTTAAACTCAAAAACGAGACCTTAAGGCCTCGCCAGCCCGTCCGAAGCTCTGCAGGAGCGAAGGCGGGCTCTTTTTGTAAATCTGTAAATACTAAATTCTAATATCTAAACTCTAAACAATTTCTAATTACCAAAATTCAAATGTTCTAAACCTTGGTTTTAAATTTTGAACATTAGAATTTTGATATTGTTTAGGATTTCGAATTTCGTGCTTCGAAATTTTTAATGTCTTCTTGCACCACCACCGCGTTTCTCAATAATTTCCTCAGCAACATTTCGTGGTACTTCTTCATAGTGATCAAATTCCATTGAATAGCTTGCGCGCCCCTGAGTCATTGATCGCAACTCAGTTGCGTATCCAAACATTTCAGCCAGAGGAACAAACGCAGTAATAACTTTTGAACCAGCTCGATCAATCATTTCTTGAACCTGCCCACGGCGTGAATTCAAATCCCCTACAACTGTTCCCATGAATTCTTCAGGAGTAACTGACTCAACTTTCATTGTTGGCTCAAGCATGGCAAGACCTGCCTTTTTTGCAGCGGCTTGAAAAGCCATTGATCCTGCGATTTTGAAAGCCGCCTCAGAAGAGTCAACTTCATGATATGAACCATCAAACAAAGTAATTTTCACATCCAAAATTGGATAACCAGCAAGCACACCGCGATCTGTTGCCTCACGCACGCCTTTTTCAATTGGGTTATAATATTCTCTTGGAATTGATCCACCTTTAATTTTCTCTTCAAATTCAACCCCGCTTCCTGCAGGCAATTTTTCAACACGCACCCAACAATGACCGTATTGCCCACGACCTCCTGTTTGACGAATGTATTTACCTTCTCCTTCTGCCTCGCCTTTGATTGTTTCTCGATATGAAACCTGAGGTTTGCCAACATTTGCCTCAACACTAAATTCACGCCTCATTCGATCAACAATAACCTCAAGGTGAAGCTCCCCCATTCCTGAAATAATAACTTGATTTGTTTCATCGTCAGTACGCACGCGAAATGTTGGATCTTCTTCAGCCAATTTTTGAAGAGCAATTGCCATTTTTTCCTGATCTGCTTTTGTCTTTGGTTCAATAGCAATTGAAATAACAGGCTCAGGAAAAGAAATGCTTTCTAAAATAACAGGGTGATCAACATCACAAAGAGTGTGGCCTGTAAAAGTATCCTTTAGTCCAACAGCAGCTGCAATATCTCCTGCATACACTTGATCAACTTCTTCTCTAGTGTTTGCATGCAAACGGACAATACGTCCAATACGTTCTTTTTTACCTGTTGAAGAATTTAATACATATGAACCTGATTTGATTGTCCCTGAATACACACGGAAAAATGCCAACTTCCCAACATAAGGATCAGCTGCAATTTTAAATGCAAGAGCAACAAAATTTTCACTGTCATCTGCATGGTGTAAAATTTCTTTCTCAAGATCATCAGGATCATGGCCGACAACAGGAGGAACATCAAGTGGACTTGGCATGTAATCAATAATTGCGTCCAACATCATCTGAACGCCTTTATTTTTTAATGCAGATGCGCATAGAACTGGAATAATCTCAACATTCAAAGTTGCTTTTCTCAATCCTGCCTTAATCTCAGATACAGTAAGCTCTTCACCTGCCAAATATTTCTCCATTAGTGTTTCATCACATGATGAAATTGCCTCAAGAAGTTTTCCGCGCCACTCGTTTGCTGATTCTTTATATTCATCAGGTATTTCACCCACCTCAACCTCACGTCCAAGCTCATCTTTATATATGCTAGCTTTCATTTCAATCAAATCAATAATACCAATAAACTTATCCTCCTGTCCGATAGGAAGTTGAATTGGATGAGCGTTTTTTGTTAATCGATTATGAATTGAATCAAGATCTTTGAAAAAATCAGCACCTGTTCGATCTAGTTTATTGATCACACAAATTCGTGGAACTTTATATTCATCAGCATAGCGCCAGTTAGTCTCTGATTGGCTTTCAACCCCAGCAACTCCATCAAACACAACAACAGCTCCATCAAGAACACGCAAAGATCTTTTAACCTCAACTGTAAAATCAATGTGCCCTGGTGTATCAATAAGATTCATACGGTGATCCTTCCAAAAACAAGTAGTAGCAGCTGCGGTAATTGTGATTCCGCGCTCCTGTTCTTGTTCCATCCAGTCCATTGTTGCCTCACCCTCATGCACTTCTCCAATTTTATGTTTTTTACCTGTGTAAAATAAAACGCGCTCTGATACAGTTGTTTTCCCTGCATCAATGTGTGCGACGATTCCAAAGTTACGTGTTTGTTCAAGTGAATATTCTCTTGGCATATAATCGTTTGATGGTTCGGCCTCTAGGCCGTCATACGGTCCTTCGGCCTCGCTTGTTTTAAGCGTTAAAAGTGTTGGATCACTCGGCCTTCGGCCTCGCTTGATAAAATCGTTTATTAGATTTTAACGTCTTTAACATCTTTAACGTCTTAAACATTTTAAACATTTATTAACGTGCAAAATGAGCAAAGGCTCGGTTTGCCTCAGCCATCTTTTGAACGTCTTGTTTCTTTTTGATTGCATCACCTTCATTTTGTGATGCAGATAAAATTTCATTTGCAATCTTTTCTGCAATTGGCTTACCCTTCTTTGCTCTGGCTGCGCCAAGTATCCAACGGTATGCAAGAACATATCTGCGTTCCCCGCGAACAGGCATTGGAATCTGATAGTTCGCTCCACCCACTCTTTTGCTTTTTACCTCCATTGAAGGCATAACATTTTTTACTGCTAAATCAAAAATCTCAAGCGCATCTTGCTTTGTTTTTTCTGAAATAATGTCAAGAGCTTCGTAAACAACTCGTTGCGCTGTTGCCTTTTTCCCATCCTCCATTACATAGTTAATAAATTTTGCAATATAAACATCCCCGAATTTTGAATCGGGGACCAATTTTCGTCTTGGTGCTTTTTTACCACGCATATTATATGTGTTATTTGTTAGACGGATCTTCCCCCGCGTGCGAGGTACTCAGCCTAACAATTGATTAATTTGTTTGATCACTCGGCCTTCGGCCTCGCTCGTTAAAATCGTTTATTCGATTTTAACGTCTTTAACATTTTAAACGTTTCTAACGCCTACTTCTTAGGCTTCTTTGTTCCATACATTGAACGACTTCTATGTCTTCCATCTACACCCTGTGTATCATAAACGCCTCGAACTATATGGTATCGAACTCCAGGCAAATCTTTTACTCGTCCACCTCTTATCATAACAATTGAGTGCTCTTGAAGATTGTGACCTTCACCTGGAATATAAGCTGTTACTTCAGCCCCATTACTTAATCGCACACGAGCAACTTTTCGAATAGCAGAGTTTGGCTTTTTTGGAGTCTTTGTTGTTACTTTAACGCAAACACCGCGTTTAAATGGACTTCCCTTTTTTAAATCTGTTTTCTTGCGATGTAAAGAATCCTGAGTGTATTGCATTGCAGGAGACGAACTCTTCTTTTTTGTAGTTTTTCGGCCCTTTCGAACCAATTGTTGTATTGTTGGCATAAGCGTTCCCCCTTCCCAAGGGGGAATATAAAGGGGTTATGAAATGTGGCGATAGAATACCACGTGGCCTAAACATCGTCAAGAAAGCTGGGGGTATCTGATTGTCTGAATCAAGACAACCGGCAAGACTGTCATCATGAGGACGAGCGTTGCGAGGACGAAGGATCCCATTACAATGAGATTCTTCGGTCGCCAGCTACATCCATGCTCCCTCAGAATGACAAAAATGGGTAAAAAAAAGTGCCCCCCCTGTCAGGACACTAGTAAAGATCAAAAGGAAAGGTGTATTCAACAGCACCAATGAAATCCTAATGAAGTATAACTAAACGCAGAGTATCTGCACGCGTGGATTCATCTTGCTTGCCCACACTATTCCTACCGACTAACTACAGAAACAAGGTAATACAAACCCCAGACCACAATAAACATCAGGGGGTTTATTACAATAGGATTTGCGCAAAATTGATGTCCAAGTGATTTCATCTTGAGCTGTAACTTTTGCGTTTCCATATTCCTCTCCTTCAAAGAACAAAACACCACAAGTGGTGTCTATATAAAACTATTAATCGAGTGTTATGCCAAGTATTAGAGAGCAAAAAGTGAACTAAAAAACCAAGAACAGTTTTGCCCAAGCATTACGCTACAAGTTGCATACGCTGGGGCACTCAGAAAAAAGAAAATATTAAAATTAGAAATAATTGAAATTACAATTAGTGCCATTAAAACCTGTGGGCCACGAACAGCGATTGCTTGGCGAAAGCCTGCATACTTTGGATTATCAAGAAGAGCAAAAAGCAACTTTGATCCATCAAGCGGATGAACTGGAATGATATTAAAAATTGCCAAAAACAAATTTATTAAAACAATAAAAAATAAAAAGACAATCATTAAATTTGCGCCACCTACTAATCCAAAGGCGATTATCAATCGAATCACAATCGCGGCTATCAAAGCAAAAATCAAATTTGATGCAGGGCCTGCAAGAGCAACCTTCACACTGTCCCATTTTGGATCTTTTAAATTATAAGGATTGTAAGGCACTGGTTTTGCCCAACCGAAACCCAAAATCAAAAGTGCAATCAATCCCCAAATATCAATGTGTGCAATAGGATTCAAGGTTAGGCGCCCAGCGTATTCTGCGGTTTTGTCTCCGCACATGCGCGCAACCAAAGCATGAGAAAACTCATGCAAGGTTAGAGTCATAAAAATCGCCAGAACCCATGCTAACGCTATCATTGGACTAATTTGTAAAAATTGGAAAATCATCGTATGTCTGTCATCCTGAGAAACGCAGTGACGAAGCCCGGCGGAGCCGGGTCCGGCCTAAAGGCCGGAGATCCCATTGTTCGTGTAATGGGATTATTACGTCGGCCTACGGCCTCCTCATGATGACAATTATTTTTTTCTTGTTATTTGCGCCCCAACTCCTTTTAATTTCTCTTCAAGACTTTCGTATCCGCGATCCAAATGCTCTATCCCAGCCAAAGTAGACTCACCCTGTGCAATCAAAGCTGCTACAACAAATGCAAGGCCTGCGCGAATATCAGGAACCTGAACATCAATTGCCTCAAGCTGAGAAGGGCCGGTTATAACAGCAGAATGTTTATAATTTTGTCCTTTAAATCTACAATTAATTTCTCCAAGGCAATTACTAAACAAAGCAATGTCTGCACCCATTTTTTTCAAAGCTTCTGTATAAACAAATCTATCTTCATAAACTGTCTCATGCACAACAGATGTTCCTTTTGCCTGAGTCAGCAAAACAACAAACGGCTGTTGCCAGTCTGTCATGAACCCTGGGTGTGTATCTGTTTCAAGTTCAATCCCCATAAATCCATTTTTTGATCGAAATAAAATTCCATCTTCCTGAACTTTATATTCCCCTCCAATTTTTCTCACTGTATTTAGAAAAGTTACCATGTGCTCATGTCTGGCGTTTTTTACAAAAATTTCTCCATGAGTCCCAAGAGCCATGCAAGCATACGATGCTGCCTCCATTCGATCAGGTACAGCAGTTACCTCACATCCATGCAATTTTTCAACTCCAATAATTTCAATAGAACGCCCTGCATTAATTTGAATGATGGCCCCCATATTCTGGAGCATCATTACTAAATTCTGAACCTCAGGTTCACTTGCTGCATTTCGAATTACAGTTCTGCCTTTTGCAAGAACACCTGCAAGAATTGCGCTTTCAGTTGCTCCTACAGAAGGATAGGTCAATTCAATAAGAGCGCCTTTTAGACCAGGCTTTGCAACTGCATGATAGCCATCAGGTGTCTCAGTGATTTCAGCTCCCATTTTTCTAAGAGTTTCAACATGAAAATTTACAGGTCTTGGCCCTATTGCGTCACCGCCCACAAGTGGAACAAAGGCCTCTCCTGCTCTGTGTAAAAGTGGCGGAATAGCTAAAACACTAATTCTGTTTTTCCGCGACAGTTTTCTCAATTCAGTTGCTGCAATATTTTTGGTTTGTAATTCAAGAGAATGTTCATCCTTCCAAATACCTTCACCACCAACAGCAGATACTATTTCATGAGTGATCTCTGTTTCCTGTTGACGAGGAACGTTCTTAATTAAAACCGGCTCCTCTGTTAACAGAGAAGCGATCATCATTTTTGACGCAGCATTCTTCGCACCTGAAAGTTCAACTGTACCTTTTAATGGTATGCCGCCTTTTATTTTAAATGATTCCATAATGTTCGTAAGTCTACAGAATTTAATAAATCTGTCAAGCATTAACCTCTAACAAATGTTTCTGCAAGATAAACCGCTGAGATAGCACAAAACATTGGCACAATCCAATCAATATAATTAAAAAACCACAGCTCACCACTGTAGACAAAACGGAATATAACAAATTCAATAATTAAAAGACAAAAAAACATTACCGCAGTTGTTGTAAAAGCTGAATATGGATGAATGAACTTTGAGTGCACACTAAATACTAAAGCAAAAAGTACAAATACTACAAAATAGTGGAGTATTATATATGGAAGCCTTGGCAAAGAATGAAAATTATTCACATAAACCTCAACCCCCACCCATCCAATAAGAGTATGCAAAAATATTATTAAAATTTGCCAAAATGCATTCATAGTTCACTCATATGATAGACCATTACTATAGAATAATGCAAGAAGACACTTCACACCTATAAAAAAAACTCAAAATATGAAATAATGAATATAGAAACAAAAACATATGTTAACACAATCAATTGATAAAAAATTAATCAAAGAACTAAACAACCTTGAAAAAACACTTTCCAAGCTAAATTCTGTAAAAAGAAAATTACTACTTGGAATTGTTCATGGTGTTGGCACAGCAATTGGTGCAACAGTTATTACAGCGATAATCATTTATTTTGTAGTATCAACGCTCAGAATATTGGGGCTTGAAGGAATCCTTGATGCAATTGGTTTAGGAGCAATTCTTGATAAACAAGCAGAAATAGTCGAATCTACCATAAACGGAATGCAATAATAATCTAAAACAATATACACAAAAACAGCCTTAGGCTGTTTTTCGTGCTCCTGAACGGTCGCTTGAGTTTCCATTTGACAGTATCTTGTGAGCCAACCTGTTGCAGTTACGATAATGGTAGTCTGGCCAGCTAAGCTGGTCTTGTCGATTCCACCAAGTCGCTCTGATACAGAGACGCTTCATATGGTTTTGTTGCATTGCCAAAGCCGTGCATTCCCAAACCGAGGTTATAGTTAATCACTGGATTGCACCCAACCGACCGCGGAGCATATTAAGCATACCATTTAAATACAATGTACTAAAATAAATTTTCCTCAAATATTCCACTGTTTTTCCACAGCTTTTCCCACAACATAAAACAGGCTAATTAAGCCTGTTTTATACTTATTAATCATGCTCTAGCCCAGATTTATATCTGTCCCCTTCCTCAACAATGTATTTAAGAAACAAATGCAGTATCTTTACAGCTTCAGGTGTTTCACGGGCGTCCTTTTTTAAACTTTCAAGTATCTCTGGGGTAATGCCATACATGTCTGCATAATAATCAAGCCTGTCTGAGAGTGCTTGCTTATCAAGTTCTGGATGAAATGTAAGAGCATAAATTGGCTCGCCAGGAAAAGTGTATGCTTGATGTTCGCTATTTTTGCTTGAAGCCAATGACACAGCTCTGGGTGGCAATTGAGTAATATGATCTTTGTGCCCTAATTGCGCATCAAATTTTTCTGGGAGTCGTGAAAAAATTGGACATGACTTAGAAAAAGAATTTTTTGCTATTTCATAAGTTCCTGTCTCAGCCTTAACTTCGTCCTTTTCAATCTTCCCACCAAATGCAACTGTCATTACATGTGCACCAAAACAAATTCCTAATGTTGGTGTACTTCTTTCTCTTGCTTCTTTCACAAGTGGAAGAATAGCATCTATTTTATCTTGGATTTCCCCAGATGACACTAAATAATCACCAGCTCCTCCAAGAACCAAAACATCAACATTGTCCAGCTTGTTAATATTAATTTGATCATTCAAAGCATCAACCCGTACAAACTGATCAGGACGCAAACCTGCAAACTTAACTAACATATTAAATTCATGATTTTTCATGTCATCTGGCCGGAACTGAATTAGTAAAATTTTAATTTGTTCTTTTATCATAAATATATTCATTTTTTTGTGAACACGATTATAACACAATTATGTACACAATAAAATGAACGAGGGGGATGGTTTTATTTTTCACAAAATCATCCTACCCTCGTAAGAATGTTGGGTTATGTAGAAACTCTAGGTTGGCTTTTATGCACGCGCTTGGAAACCCTCCCTTTCACGCGAGCCAGTGCTGAAAAAAGTAGCGAACCTGCAGCCTTGTTTGAATCGGCAAATGCCATCAGGACGCATTTTGGTTTACCTTCATGCAAAAGGCCGCGCGGATTTGTGAGAATCACACCACGATCCCCGTTTGGATCAAGCAGTGCATTGCCAAGGTCATCGTTGTACTGAGTACTCGCAAGAATTCTTGTGATCTCTTCCCAGTCTCGAATTTCAGGATCTCCGCTCTCGATATTGAAAGTGCAGTTGTGTGAAGCGCTCCACAAGCCAGAAATCTCGCGTGTTTTTTCAATCTGGTGCTTAACCCGCGTTTGCGTGGTCACAGGAGTACGCCTGGCATTGCACTCAGACAAAAGCACAGATCCATCTGCGCACAAGAATCCGTCAAAACTAATGTATCCAATAAACCCATGATGCATAGCATCTTGGACAAAAGGATCAAGGAGTTTCCAAAACGCATTATCAGGATCAAGCGGACCAATGAGATTGCCTTGATGAGCACCATTCTGCACGTACTGCACGCTATTATACACCTTGCGAATGACACCACCGGGAAGAATCTCATACTGTGCAGAAATTTCTAACACAGCTTCAGTTACGTACCGCTCGACAATGAGACCTCGTTCTTGATTCAGGTTTGAGTCCAAAAACTCATCAATCAGTTCACGCGAGGTTGATCGATCAATATCAATCTTGCCAGCACCACCATCGTATGTTCGGTGCTTCAAAACGAGTTTGCCGAATCTATCAAGATAGTGAGAAATGGCAACATGCATTTCATCACGGTTGCACACAAGTTGGTTTTGCGGAAAGGCTTTTGGAAAACCAAGTTCAACAGCAAGTGTGCGCAACGACCATTTATCATCATAGCGCAAAAACAATTCAAGATCTTGCTGTGTACGAAGTCTGTCATGAGGAATCTGCATTTCGTGAACGAACCTACTCCATGACTTTGAAGCAACGAATGCTTCAACCACTGCCGGAGATTCTGCGTGCGTAAGTTCCCGCAACATGCGTGTGCGTTCAATCGGATCATTCATGATTCGATCATACAGATTTTCGTCCGGTTTGCCGTCAACAAAACGCAACTCGTATGCACCAATCCCACGAGCAAGCAGATGCCTCTCGTGATGATCGCGCAAAACATTGTCATGAAATCCACCAAGCACGTACAATGCGTGTACATTTGTTGCCTGGTCGCGATCCCCATACATGCCGAGTCCAGGAATCGCTCCAAAAAACTCACTAAATCTGGAAAAGTCAGAAACCAACAATTTGCTACAAACCTCACGGCCCAAGACCGTATCCTGACCCTTACTCATGCTTCACCCCTTTTGTTTTGTAAAGAACTCTCTGAAACCTATCCTAATATTGGATTATCCCCAGTACACACTCGTATATTTTAGATATACAAGTGTGTACTGGGGATAACAGAAACAAAAAATCACCGCGTCTCCGCGGTGATTTGCTTAAATTTTTCAAAATTTATCTATGCAAAACCGCGAAAACTCGCTTTGTGACAATAATAATAATACAAAGTCCTAGTACGCCCAGAACCATTATTGAATCACGGTTTGCTATTAAATTATTCATACTGAATACAATTTTACCTCATGGCACAATGATTGTCTAGTTTTGTGTCAAGAGACTTATCCTCAATACTTTATACACCCTCTCCAAATGTATACCTGTCTGTTATTTTTTCATAAGAATACAGCTCATTTTCATTGAAAAACCTCTTTATCTCCACCTGTGCTGTTTCTTCTGAGTCTGATGCATGCACCAAATTTGAAGGCATGTTCATTGAAAGATCTGCTCTAATTGTTCCTGCATCAGCCTCTCGTGGATTTGTTGACCCAACAAGCTTGCGAACTTCAGCGATTGCATCCCAACCCTCAAGAACCATTGAACAAACTGGTGTTTGGCGCATAAATTTTTTCAAATCATCAAAAAAAGGCTTATCACTCAAATGCGAATAGTGCTCGCCAAGCATATCATCTGTTAGATGAATGAATTTTAAACCAATTATTTTCAACCCTTTTCGCTCAAAACGGTGCAAAATCTCACTAAGCAAATCTCTTTGAATTGCGTCTGGTTTTATTAAGATAAGTGTTTGTTGTACATCTGGCATATTGTTTTTTTATTTCAGAAAGATACTATCATTAAATAATTAAAAAGTCAATGGTTTTGCTTTTATCCTGTAACCGTCTTCAAGGATCCTTAATAAGATATCGCCGTCCAAATCTGTCCTAAATAACTCACTTCCTTGTTGTGTTAATCGATGAATGACTTCAAAACTTGGGTGACCAAATTTATTATTCTCCCCCACACTTATCACTGCAAATTCAGGTTTGGTTGATCGCAAAAATTCTGAACCTGTAGAACTAGCGCTTCCGTGATGTGCTACCTTTAAAATATCAATGTCACCAGAACGCACAGATACTATACCCTCCTGTTCTTGTGTTATATCTCCTGTAAGAAGCACCTGCGTATTATTGTACACTAACTCTGCGACAACACAAAAATCATTTGAATTAATAACTTGAATCCCAGTACTTATTTCATCTGGAAATAAAAATTTAATTTTCAAATCATCATATTTGATCTCATCACCAAACTCAACGAACTCTTGTCTGGTTCCTGTTGTCAAAATAATTTCATCAAGCGCTTTTGAAACAAGTGTCGAATTTCTTGCGCCAGTCTCATAGATCATATCAACCTCATATCTTTCCAACACATCAACTAAACCTGAAACATGATCTGCATCAGGGTGTGTAATAATAATAGCATCAATTGATCTGTCCCATGGCCACATAACGCCCTCAAGTTTTTTTAACACTGAAGAGCTAGGCCCTCCATCAACCAGTATTTGTTTGCCCTGCGGAGTAGTAATAAAAATTGCATCTCCTTGCCCCACATCAAAAAACCAAATATGCAGTTCATGTCGCGCTGATATGAGTTCTGAATCATAAATAAAAAAATATACTGAAAACAGTAATGCAAAAATAATAATACAGACAGTAACTATACTGGATTTATAAATTGAAAATCTTATTTTGCCTGACGTCCTTGATGTTGAAACCACCATATGAAGAAAATAACAAATGCCACAATTAGTGCGATTGTTTTTTGAAAACCAATTTCAAGTGAAGCAAAAGAGGTTGAAGAAAGAAAACGAATGATATAAAGCATGAAACCAAGCAACCCCCATGCTGGCAATACAGTTATGCTTGCCAAGCCATATGATAATACTGATACAAAAAGTGAAATAACTATAACGCCAAGTGCTATTGGAACGAATGGAAGAACCAACAGGTTTGCAAATACAGATACAATTGATACAGCCCCAAAATGCCAAATTACTATCGGAAGTGTAAATAATATAGCACCAAGGCTTCCAACAAATGATTTGCGCAATTCAAGAAAATTCGGAATCCACAAAAATCTCTTTTCCCACACTGGAGCAACAAATAAAATAGAAGCAGTAGCAATAAAAGAAAGTTGGAAACCAACATCCCAAAGCAATATCTTTGGATTAAATAACAACATTAGTGCTGCGGTGAATAGCAGAATGTTTGGCAAATATGGTTTGCGCGAAACTAGTTTACCAACCAAAAAGAGCGATGCCATTATACCAGCACGAATCACTGCAGGAGTTGCGCCTGCTGCAAACACATATATTAGTATCAAAATAGCAGTTAAAATTATTCCGCGTTTCCTTCCAAATCTTGTTGTTATAATCCAAGCTAAAAAAACATAAACAAATAAAGAAACATTAAATCCAGATGCTGCCAAAATATGAGAAGTCCCTGTGCGCGAAAAATCATCTTGTATGTCCTTTGATAGCGCAGAATTTCCTCCAAATAGCAGTCCTGTTGCAAAAGACGAGTGTGGCTCATGCAGAATCAGATTAATTCTCTTAATAGCTTTTGATTTGAAATCTAAAATCGAACCTACGAATGAAAACTCTTCAGTTTTCTTTACAATAATATTTTCAGGATAAAAACACAGAGCATAAATTCCTTTTGTTTGTAAATATTTGTCATAAGCAAATGATTCAATCGGCTTTGGAGCCTCAAGCTTGCATGCAAACACAATTGTGTCACCGTGTTGCACATCAATGTATCTTGATGTCCAGACTTGAATCTTGCCCTCAACTCGCTCATTAACCACATAAATATTGTCTATGATAATCCTAGAATGATTTTCTTGTTTTTCAACTTCAGCAACAACCGCCCCTTTAATACTCATTGTTTGGCCTGTCCTTTCTGAAACCAAAATTGAATTTGGAGTTGGTTCACTCAAGTAATACCGAAATGCTCCAAATGAAAAAAAGATAGCAGAAAACAGAAGAACTGCAATAGTCTGCTTTCTAACAAGCGCAAGAAGAATTATGAACAACACCAGAGGAACCAAAAAAACACTTTCAGGCAAAAACAAAAAAAGTGGACCAAGAGCCACTCCAAAAATAAAAACGCTGCACCATAAAAAGAGAGTTTTTGAAGGAGATTTAGCGATTGATTCCAATGCCGTAATATTCAAAACCATATCGCTCAAGATGCTTATCTGCTAATAAATTCTTACCGTCAAAAATTCGCGGTTCAATCATTTGATTAAAAAGCGTCTCAATTGATACATCACGAAACTCTGGCCACTCAGTTAATATAATAAGCGCTTCAGCTCCTGAAGCAGCATCAATGGCTGTTTGAGCAAATTGAACCTTTTCATGCAAAAGCTTTTTTGCATTATCCATGGCTTGTGGATCATACACCTTAACCTCTGCACCTCGAGCAAAAATTCTTTGAACAAGATCAATAGCAATTGATTCGCGCACATCATCTGTACCGTTTTTAAATGCCAATCCCCACACAGCTATGTTGCGCCCTTTGAACCCACCAAGCTTGTTTTCAATTTTTCTTAAAAATAATTCCCGCTGGCTATTATTTACCTCAATGACTGCTGAAAGAAGTTTAAATCCATATCCGCTTGTACCAGCTATCTGATGAAGGGCTGAAACATCTTTTGGAAAACATGATCCGCCATAACCTATGCCAGCACGAAGAAAATCAGGTGCAATTCGCTGATCCATCCCAATCGCGTTTGCAACCTCCTGTACATCTGCACCAACACGCTCTGCAATATTTGCTATTTCATTTATAAAAGAAATCTTTGTCGCAAGAAAAGCATTAGACGCATACTTGGTAAGCTCAGCGCTTTCAAGCCCCATAAACACACGTGGCGCTTGAATGCCTTCATGAAGATTGTCTAAAAGAGTGCGTACAATCTCGTCTTCTGTACCAATAACAATTCTGTCTGGAAAGAAAAAATCATTAAGCGCGCTTCCTTCACGCAAAAACTCTGGCAATGAGGCAATCTGAATCAGATCAGTTAAATCACTGCGCCCAGCATTATCCATGGCTGCACGAACACACTCAATGATTCTTCTATTTGTCCCAACAGGTACTGTGCTCTTTGTTGCAATAATAATTTCATGATCAATAAGCGACCCTATTTTATCAGCTGCATCAAATATATATGTGAGATTAGCATCTCCATTGGCAGTAGAGGGCGTGCCAACAGCAATCATAACAACCTCAGCATCAGACAAAACACTTCCCAGATCTGTTGTAAAAACAATGCTCCCAATCTGCTGAAGTTCAGAAAGCAGATCAGAGATTTCAGGCTCAAAAAACGGAGCCTCGCCCATATCAAGTTTTGCAATCTTTGCTTGATCAATATCAACGCAAGCAACCTTGTTCCCAAGTTTTGCATATCCAAGGCCTGCTACAAGGCCCACATATCCAGTTCCAATAATAACGATGTTCATAGTGATAGAACCTTATCAAAAACAAAAGCAGAATGCAAAAAAGCACCCTAGGGTAGGTGCTGATTACTGATAGTCCTCTAGGAACGGATCAGTCTCAAGAGGAACGGATGCAATTGAAAAAAGCAAGTCGTTTGGTACGTCCGTATATCTCTTTTTAAGAATTTGTGGAAAGTTTGCAATCAAGTTCTCTGCGGTCCACAAACGAAACCTTTTGTACCCAACAGAAAACAACTGATCGCACTCAAGCCTAAGAGCACTTTTGAGTTTCAGTTTATAATGCTCTACAAAGTAACACTCACGCACACGAGCTTCGGTCTCAGTTTCAAACAGCACACGAGCACGCTCTAACGCTGACATTGAAAATTGGTCAGGATGACCTGCTTGCAAAATTAAAGATGGACTGCCTCTTTGATGTTGCTTGTAATGAACGAACTCATGAAACAAAATTGAGTAGCGGTCTGCATCAGCAAAACGATTTGAAAAAAATGCTGGCACAGAAACAATGAGCATAAACACTGGCTGACCCTGCTCATCAATAGAATGGTGAATTGCACATGGATACCCGCCAGTAAGCATTGTAAGCTCTGGCTTCACTTGTCCTGACTCAAGCAAA
>JBDRLV010000020.1:0-21426 GCA_043812755.1 Patescibacteria group bacterium
TTCTGGCTACACTTTAGAATAGTGTATAAAGATTGGAAGGATGAAAAGAAAAAACAAGTATAATTAACTTGTCATCCTGAGTGATAACGAAGGATCCCATTGATCAATGAGATTCTTCGGCCAGATATTCTGGCCTCAGAAAGACAAATTTTAATTGTGGGACCCTGAACCATTAAGGCTAAGGGGTTTGCACCACAAAATCATATGCCAGGAAAAAGATTCATGGAGGCTGAAAAACTCCTAGACCCTAAAAAACTCTACACTGTTGATGAAGCTGTGGCTCTTATTAAAAAGACAGGCTCATCAAAGTTTGATGAAAGTGTTGAACTCCACGCACGCCTTGGAATAGACACCAAGCAAAGTGATCAACAAATCCGTATTACCATTTCCCTTCCACATGGATCAGGAAAATCAAAACGTGTTGTTGCATTTGTTGAAGCAGAAAAAGAAGCTGAGGCAAAGCAAGCAGGCGCTGATATTATAGGTGGCGAAGAACTCATTGCAGAAATTTCACAAAAAGGGATCCTAAACTTTGATGTTGCTATTGCAACACCAATCATGATGCCAAAACTTTCTAAGCTTGCAAAAACACTTGGTCCACGAGGCCTCATGCCTAACCCAAAAACAGATACAGTTGGAACAAATGTTGGGAAAATGGTTCAAGAGCAAAAGGCTGGAAAGTTAAGTTTTAAAAATGATGACACAGGAAATATTCATGCACTAGTTGGAAAAGTATCGTTTGATGAGGCAAAACTTAAGGGAAATCTTGAGGCGCTTCTAAGTGTCCTTAAAAAAGCAAAACCTGCTTCTTCAAAAGGAATCTTCCTTAGAAGCATTACACTAACAACAACCATGGGCCCAGCAATTAAACTTGAATTGGGAGCCTAGGAGCGGAAGAGAGTCGCAAGCTTTAGCTTGCGCTTCAAACGCAGGCTAAAGCCTGCGACTACCGATCTAGATACACAACAAATCAGGACCACGCGTCCTGGTTTTTTGGTTTCTTCGGTTTGTCATCCTGAGGAAGCAAAATGACCGAAGGATCCCATTGTTCGTACAATGAGCTTCTTCACCCTTCGGGCTCAGAATCACAGGCGATTATTGACAAACCCTTCAAAACATGCTATTATGCAGTGTCTTTGGATACAGATGTTTTTGCGTGTTTTCGTGCAAAACCACCTTTATCCAAGCCTGGCCTTAATAGCCAAGCACGCGCATTGCAGACCATGGTGGAATCACGGGGTGATTTCTTCAGAATGTTCTGACCATGCAATGGATGTGCGTCCACGCAAGCAGGGTGTTTGCGCGGTAGGAAAAGGAAAGTGAAAAACAGTGAAAGATCTTTTCACACACATTTGGAAGGCGTGGAAACCTGCAGCATGGGACAATTTTGTCTTTTGGGTAACACTAGCACTAATGATCCTGTTGGGCGGTGTTTCTGTGCTAATGTACTTAACAGGATATTCAGACTGGTACTGGACAGCAGGCTTCGCTGGTGCCTTTTTTGTCAAACACCCCATTGTTGTCATCAAAGGTATCAACACTTGGTGGAATGAACTGCCACAGAAGAAGCCGCGCATTGTGGCACGAATCCGACTTGGACTCCGAGGATGGATTGGGGTCGCCATGATTCCAGCTGGATTCTATCTGGCTGCAACTGAGCACCCTGCCTTTATCTTCATGTGTTTGTACCTGCCTTGGCGACTGCTTGTCATCTCGCACCTGTACTTTCAGGATCCGCGAAGAGATAACTTGTTCACAAATGATGACGAGAAAATAATCCACAATCTTGACAAGCTTCCTTTGTCAAACTTCACACAGAGCCGGTTCACTGGTTTCATGCGAATAGCAACATGGCAATACGCTCTTGCGATTGCGTACTTCTTGTTCAACATCCCGTTTGAAAACGTACGATTTGGTCTTTTTGGTTCAATGATTTATGACTCGTATACTTTACCTGTTGTGGGCATTACAACGCTCTTCTTTCTGTTCTCAATCCTAATGAGGGATGATCCTTTCCAGAACTACTGGAGCGGAATACGCAGAAACATGGAGCGTCTGCGAGCAGATCATGCAGAAGCCAGAGCACTCAAAACTCTCCAAGACATGGTCAATCAGGTAAACCAGAGAACTCGCAACAGCGGATACTTTCTTGACATCAGTGGTGTCACTTCTTCCCGCCAACTTGCTGAGATGATTTCTCGTGGCTATGTGCAGTTGCACCAGAATCTAAAGGAGGCACAAGGGCGTGAAAACGAGTTGCGTCAATACACAAACACCGAACATCAGCGTGCAGAAAATGCACTCAAGCTCAGCAACGAACTCAGAATAAGTGCAGTCATGGCTCTGCGACTGCTTGTAGACATCATGCTTGAGCTGTGGGACATGGATCCTGAACAAATCAAAGGCGAAACCCTTGCAACACTTCGTCGCAAGATCGGCCTGAATGTTGTGCTTGGATGTGGTCCTGAGATTAAGTTGGGTGAGATCCTTTACACTGAAGAGATGGAGGATGTGTTCTTCCCAACAGCACGCTCTGTCTTGGCAGCTTCAGCCTCTGGCAACTTTGCCAAAATCGGGTTTGACCCAGCGTTTGCAATTAGCATGTTGCAGGCACTGGTTCTGCGAGTTGATGCTCGCAAAGCTATAGCAGAAGATGAAGCATGCGTTCAAGCTGAAGAGCCTGCTCTCTGATCTTTACCCATCGAGCACTATAAATGTCAACGGACGCCATAAATGTCACCGGACGCCATAAATGGCGTCCCTACGCAAAACCCGCAGTTGAAAGTCGTAATAGACTTCCTGCGGGCTTTTTTGTTTCTCTATCTTGTCATTATGAGGAGGCCCTGAATTTATCGAAGGGCCGACGTAATAATCCCATTGATCGAACAATGAGCTCCTTACGTCGCTCGGCCTCTGGCCTCGCTCCTCAGGATGACAACTTAAAAGGATTTCTTCCCCTGCCCTTGATAAATGACTGATTCATCAAAACAAACAGCTAGGGTTGACCCACTTAATAACATGTGTTAATGTTCCTGCACCATAAAAAAAGGAGGAATCATGGCATGCGGATCGTGTAGTATAGAACCTCAGCAAGAACCAGAACCCTCTGCTGAAACACCAACAGATATTGCTGATTGGCGCGAAGGGTACAGACTGGGTGCGCGCAACATCAGAATGCCTGATAGCGCATCAGTGTCCTTTCAAACAGGTTGGATGCGCGGATCTTTAGACTTCTTTTCTATCCCTCATGTGCGAAAGCCAAAACACAGACTTGGCGCTTTCTGCCCCTTTGACCCTATGTACTAATCAAGTCCTTTCTCTCTGCGACAACAGTCGCAGATTTTTGTTTTGTTTCTCCACATAGCCATATTCGGAAGGTTACTGGGGTTAACGACTAGTAAGCGTTTTATCCTGTCATTGCGAGCGACCAAAAGGAGCGAAGTAATCTTCTCACATTGTCATTCTGAACCTCACAAAGTGAGGTGAAGAATCTCATTGCTAAACAATGCGATCCTTCGGTCGCTTTGCTCCCTCAGGATGACACATAAAGAAGGCTACTTTGTTGTCGGCCAGCTAAACCGGCCTACTCGCGATGATAAGCAATTTACTTGACAATCAGCATTAAAAATGAAAAACTCAATGCACCTTAACTGAGTCTGCCAAAGGCAGGCACGTGCGTAGCAGTAAGAGGAAAGGTGCGTCTGAGGCCGTACCACTCCAGCATATAGCTGGCCTTAAACTGGACCGCGTTCACTCTGGCATGGGGCCTTTGTGAGCAGTTGGGACTGTGAGATATGTGATGAGTGAAACAGTAGAAAAAAGGTTCCTTGAAAATCCAATTGATGGAAAAAAGGGTGAACACTTTGTTGTGTTCATTGTCCTGCTAGTAATAGCAGCGCAAGATCACTTTATGGGCCATCAAGGGCTCGAGTTCATGTGGGCGCTGTCTGTGGTTGGTTTTGTGTATAGCATGGGCCTGTTGGTCAAGGCTGTACAACAGAGCAAGCGCTGGTGGGCGAACCCTTCTTCGAAATACGACCTAAGAGCATTTGATACAAGCATGGACAATACAGGTTTCGGCACAGCTCTTGCTGGTCTATGCATAGGTCTTTCTCAACTCTGGTGGTGGATGGTATTTCCCGCAGTCTTCTTCTTGTACCTGAGGATTGGCAACCTAAGGAAAAGCTTTCTTGTCCCAACTACTAATCCCCCATGCAGATGTGACCACCCTCGTACAAAACGCTTCGAATTCGGAGAGTTTGGAATATTCTGCATTGTGCTTTTCGTAATCAGCCATCCTGCTGCACTCCTTGTTGGAGTGCCATGGTTTGTGCAAATCGGACAAGCACTGCCTTTGTTCCTGATCTTTGCGCCCATAATTCAAAACGTGCAGTATGATAGAAAGAGACAAAAATGGGCTGCGCAGGATGAGGCTGAGCGTGTGAAAAAGCAGCGGCTGGAGTGGTTGGAGCAAATGCTCAAACATCACACACCAGAAATTCAGAATCGCTGGATTGCAATGCATGAGCCAACCGAAGAGCTCATGATGGAGCTTGCGATTAGGGGTCTGGCATGGCTTGGTAACGAGGGTAAAGACCTTGAAAAAACTCTTGAAGACACAACCGGAAGACTTAACACAGCTTTGCAAGAAAGCTCTGCAAATGAACAGCTGGCTGAGAAAAACGGTCTGAATGCATACGAGCTTGATTGCGCGTATCGTTCATTTGCAAAAATCGCTCAGCAAATCATGCAAGACCTTTTCCGCACGAATCCCAAAAAATGCACTGGGCCACATCTTGGTCAACTACGCCGCAGGCTTGGTGAGCATATGTTGCTTGAGGCAATTCATGTGGAAATCGATGCTGGGGATTTTATCCAAGAAAACATTGATCCGCGCGCCTTGGCTCCTTCTGCAAAAGCGATTCTGTCAACCTTCGATGGTAGTGGTAGTCGCTGGCATCTTCCGGATGACTGGCAAAGTGCTCTAGAGCAGATTGTTAGTCGCGCAGAGCTTGAAAAAGAACGCCAGGAGCGTTTTGCTCGCGGTGAAAGCAAACCGCATGAGATGGCTTAAAGGAGGCAGACATGTTGTGGTGCGAACAATGTTTGCAAGGATATGGAAAACATTTGCCAAGTTGCCCAATGCGAAACAGACACATAAAGTCCAACTATGAGCGAGGGGTAAAGCTTGCAATCAATCACAAACCATGTCCACCCATCAACGACTACGAAGGATGTCTTGGTTGGCTTGTGAAAAGAGAACAGATGAGACGCTCAGGCAGGCTAATGCAACCTACTACGTAACCGATATTCACCGGACGCCATAAATGTCAACGGACGCCATAAATGTCAACGGACGCCATAAATGTCAACGGACGCCATAAATGGCGTCCCTACGCAAAACCCGCAGAGGTTCGCTCTGCGGGTGTTTTTGTTTTATCTGTCATTGCGAGGAGGAGCAACGCGACGACGAAATAACCTTCTCACCTTGTCATTCTGAGCCCGAAGGGCGAAGAATCTCATTGCTTAAACAATGGGATCCTTCGGCTTTGCCTCAGGATGAAAATTCTTTATGACAGTTTACAATTGCCTTAATACGCGTTGCAACTTGTCACATACCTCTTGTTCATCTTCATATTCAATATGATACACAACCGCAGGGTTACCTGTTGCAAATCGTGATACATGAGTTCCTTTTTTTGATATTAATACAATCGGTTTTTTTTCTTGCAATGCAACCATCAATTCCCCACCAGTTCCAAGCGATGGATAAGTTACCTCAGCTACCACAACATCATGCTCCTTGAGTGTTTGCACATCGTGGTTGAAAACTTCCTCAGCAGACAAGTCTGCATTTTTAATCGGATCAGTATGTAAATGAGGTAAATATGTAGAAAGACCCAACTGCTCTCCTGTCTGTGCCAGCAGTTCTAAAAACTCAGCACGATAGGCTCTTTCCTCATCTGGAAGATTTGTTAATCCATAAGAAAAATATATACTCTTTACGCTGGGAGTTAATGTTTCAGAATATACATTATCACGCGCGAATTGTTCATGGGCACCTTCAACCAAATACACATTTGCAACTCCAGCCTCAATCAAAGCATTCCAACATGGCTCACAGCACCACCAATGACCATATAAATAAATATCAGAACCTGATGGATCAATTCCTTTTTCCATTGCATCTTTTAGCACCATACGCTCAGAGTGTCCTGGATGCTCATGCAAATCGCATAAATCATACCTCTCACCACTTGGAACATTAGCAACATAACGTGGGCAAATGTGAATTGTATCACGCCCTCTGTTATATCCATTGCCTGCTTTTCCAATTACCTTTCTGTCTTTTATCAAAACACCGCCCACAGGATACAAAGTGTCCCCAGCGAGTCTGTCGCGGGCATCTTTTGCCTCTTGCATGAATTCATTGCTTTCTGGAACAAATTTTATTTCCCAACCTTCTGGGAGGTATGGGTATTTTACGTCTTCCATAGTCATTATGGTAGTCGCAACCTTTAGGTTGCGTTCGTACGCAGGCTAAAGCCTGCGACTACCGAATACGATAATGTATTAATATTGACTGGCTCTCCCCCAACCTTTCAAAACTAACCAACTCCAAATCCTTTCTTCCAAAGCCTTCAGCCAATGAAACACCGCCACCAAACACCACTGGCTCCACTGTCAAAAACAAATCCGTAACAAGCTCCTCTTTTAAAAATAACGAATAAATCGTAGCACCACCAGCAAGCGCGATCTGGTTGTGCCCATCGGATTGAAGCCGTTCGACAAGGTCGTGAGCAGATTCGTTTGTATACGTAACCCCCCCTAACCCCCCCTTGAAAAGGGGGGGGATCGCTTCAAGACCATCTGGATTACGTGTCATTACAATCACTTGCCGATCCTTTAAGGGTTTGCCAATTGTATCAAAAGTCTTGCGCCCCATTATCACAATCCCGCACTCTTTAGTCTTTTGCACAAAAAACTTTGTATCTTCTTTTGAAGTCCAATCTAAAGATAGCTGCTCCGAGGATTCAGCTATTTTTCCATCAACTGATATTGCTGCGATTAAAACAACTTTCATATTATTTGTCATCCTGAACGAAGTGAAGGATCCCATTGCAATTCAATGAGATTCTTCGCCCTTTGGGCTCAGAATGACAGAGGCTAATTTTTAGTAAACATTAACTGTAATCCCCATGCCCTTAATAGACTCCAAAGGATTATACTGATCTTTTAATTCTCTAAATATTTCCTGCACTAATTCCACATCTCCATTCATTGCTCTTTTAAAACTCCCTTCTTTTGCCCTGAAATTCACAGCCTCATGATGATGTTCCCTTTCAAGAAGCTCGCGTGCACCTTCAAAATGGTTATCATAAATGTGAGCATTACTAATTGAATGTGTATAAATTCCAGGCTCAACTCCAAGTTCTTCAGCCAGTAAGCATTGCAAAAGCGCAAAACCAGCAGCATCATGCGGACAACCCAGCATCATGTCATTGCTACGAATAATATTGTGCAAATGAAGCTTTCCACCTGCAATGTTCACAGTAAAAGTATAAGGGCAAGGAATGTTCTTCTTTTTGTCAGGCCCAAGACCATCATCAGATGGATCCCAAGTAATTACCACTCCATGGCGCGACTGCGGATTTTCTTTTAGATGATTAACCAAAGATTCAATCTGATCTCTCCCAAAATGCTTGCGCCAGCGATATCCATAAGCAGCAGGAATTGTTCCATCTTCTTCAGTAAAATCATCCCAAATCTTTGTGAACTGACGTAGCCATGAAGGCTCATTGTGCCCCATTAAAAACCAAATTTGCTCAGCAATAAAGAGTTTCAGTGGAATTTTACGAAGTGTTAGCAAAGGGAAACACTCACCAACATCAACACGCAGTGTTAAACCAGGAACCATGTGCGTAAAACGCCCTGACCAAGGATTTTCAACCTTTATGCCCTCATCCATAATTTGTCTTATTGCCTCTTTGTATTGAACATCAAATGGGGTCATAGATTTGTAGACTGTTGAAAAACTAGCGATCTGTCGGTTTATGGGGCACTGCGACTCATCACCGTACGTTTTGTACAGCTCTTTATCGCTTTCCCCATGCGCTGACATCTCATCTAGTTTTTTAATAGTCTATATGAAATTACTGATAAATGTTAACTCTACCTTATCAACGAAACCCGCGGATTTCCAGTGGATAACTAATTCATAATGATTGCGTGGCAAAATAATCAATAAAATGATATAATTTATTCATGCAAACAGGAAATTTTGTGGTGGTTGACGGCATTGCAGGAGCCGGAAAATCAACGATTCTCAATACTGCAAGGAGGTTGGCGCAACAAAATGGGATGCGCATATTTGATTTGAATGAGTGGAGTGAGCAAAATTCACATCCTCCCCTTTTTGAAGATATTGCTGACTATGACGTCTATTTCACATTTGAACCAACACGCACATGGGTTGGGTCATCAATAAGACATGAACTTTCACGCACTGACGATGCCTATGGTGGCGAAGAATTGGCCCACGCCTTTGCACTGGATCGAATGATAATGTACAAGCGACTAATTATCCCTGCAAGAACGGCCGGAAAAACCATTATCCAAGATAGAAGTGTAACGAGCTCAATAGTGTATCAACCAATCCAATCAGGCCTTCCGGTTGAAACAATAATGGCGCTTCCTGGAAACAAACTTGCCTTATTACACGCACCTGATCATTTGATTTTAATAAAACTAGATCCAGAAATAGCTGTCCAAAGAATTTATGCAAGAAATGATGAATCAAAAGGTATATACGAAATGCTTGATCTGCTAACCAAAGTCCACAATAGTTTTCATTCAGAATGGTTCTATAATTTAATGGAAAAACATAATACAACTTTAAATATTTTCGACACTTCCTCTGACCTTGACTCAACTTTAAAAAAGGCAGAAGAGTTGTTTAATTCAATACTTAGGAAATAATTGAATGTACGTTGTATATAGTATCTTGTATCTGGTAATAAAAATACAGGATACAAGATACAATATACAAAATACACAAAAACACATATGCCAAAATTAATTACTGTCGGCCAAATAATAGACCAGACTTGGGATCATTACAGACACCGCTTTTCCGAACTAATGTCAGTTTCGGTTTGGCTTTTGATTCTTGTTATCCTCAACGTAATTTCTCTGATGTTTTATCCAGTTGCCACCAAGATAATGAGTGATCTTGAGTTCACTGGGCTTGAAATATTTGGTGTGGTTTTATTTGGATTTACAAACCTAATTCTTGCACCACTTTTGAACCTTTGGCTTCTGATTGCTTTAATCAAACTTGTAAAAGCACAATTCGCCCAGAAAAAAATAACAATATCTGAAGCATTGAAAGATGGTTTCCGCCACTTCTTGCCTGTTTTATGGGTTGTGATATTAATATTAGCTATTTTAATTCTTGCGGTTCTAATTGGATATGTTCCTGGGTTTGTTATTGCCTGGTTTGGATCTTTGATTGGAAGCGGGTTTGTAATACTGCTTGCCAACTTAATTCTAATTATTGGAATAGTCGCAACAATTGTTTTAATTGTTCGCTGGACAATTTTTTATGCATTAAGCACATATGCTGTTTTATGGGAAGAAAAACGCGGATCACAAGCTTTAAAAAAATCAAAAACTCTTATTCAAGGTAGATTCTGGCATGCATTTGCGCTCTTCATAATTCCAAAATTACTCCTCATAATAATTTCGGCTGTTATTCTGTATGCACTCTACTATGTGTTCCATCTAATACTTTCTGCCTCTGGTGGAATCAGTGCAGAAATCCAAGCTAGATTGATCACACTTGGTGACGTGGTGTTCCCAATGCTTATTGCTGTGTTAATCAATCCGCTTGTCATTATCTCTGACACAAAACTATACAACAGCTTAAAGGAGGTTGCTGGACCAAAATAATAATATGCTTCCTTCAATAAGAAGCCTCCTTAGGGATAGTTTTAATTACTACAAACAAAACTCAGCTACCTTAGCTGGATTCGCGGCATGGTTATTGTTACCATTTGCCGCTTTAGTTTTAATTGAATTTATTCAAAACGATGCAGTGTATGTTTTTGTGGGTGGACTCATAAGTATAATTGAAATAATTCTTTCACTTTGGATTTTAATTATTTTAATTTTGACTTCAGAAAAAATAATAAAAAAGAAAGAGTTAGATATTTCCAATCTTCAAAATCGTGCAAAATTATTGCTCCCTTCACTGGCGTTTGTAATGATTCTTGAGCTTGTCATAATTCTTGGTGGATTCGTATTATTAATTATTCCAGGACTACTTTTTATAATTTGGTTTTCATATGTTGAATTCGCAGTTGTGTTAGATAACAAAAAAGGTATGGGCGCATTAACAATGAGCAGGAATCAATTTAAAAACAGATTTTGGTTAGTTGCGTGGAAAACAATTGCAGGGCCAATGGCAATATTTTTTGTTTATGTAATTGTCATAAGTATTGTTTTATCAATCATTGGCACAGTACTTGGTCTTGATCTTCAAAACACAGTTTTTGGTGAAACTCCTCCAATTTGGGCTGACATTATAGCAACCGTGTCACAAATCTTTCTCATTCCATGGATTGTGTTATATACAACAATCCTGTATATTGACCTGAAGAAAAACGAATCTAAAAATAATAGCTGATCGTATGTATCAACCAGTAATCGGACTTGAAATTCATATCCAGTTGAAAACAAAATCAAAGATGTTTTGTGGTTGCAAAACTCATGACATCTCAGTTAAACCAAATGAAAACGTGTGCCCTGTTTGTATGGGCCACCCTGGAGTTTTACCTGTTCCAAATGAGCAAGCAGTGCGTTTTGGAGTTTTAATTGGCCACGCATTAAACTGTCAGATCACTGTGCACTCAAAGTTTGATAGAAAAAACTATTTTTATCCTGATTTACCAAAAGCATACCAAATTTCACAATTTGATCTTCCAATTGCTAAGAACGGCTTTCTTGAAATTACTGATCCTCAAAACAAAGAGAACCCGTATATTAAAATTGGAATAACACGCGCTCATCTTGAAGAAGACGCAGCTAAAAATATCCATGATGCCTCTGGCAACACATACATTGATTTTAATCGCGGAGGCACTCCTTTGGTTGAGATAGTAACAGAACCAGATTTTACTTGCGCCCATCATACAAAAATATTTTTGCATGAACTGCGCCTTATTGCCCGTTATTTAAACATTTCATCTGCTGACATGGAAAAGGGGCAACTTCGATGCGATGCAAATATCTCACTCCGACAAATTGATGATAACGGTGAAATAATCGGCGCAACTTTTAATCCAAAAACTGAAATAAAAAATTTAAACTCTTTCCGACATGTTGAGCGCGCATTAGAGTATGAAATTAAAAGGCAGACAAAACTTTGGCAAGCTGGAACTCCGCCAATGGAACAAAGCACGCGAGGTTGGAATGAATCAAAACAACAAACAGAACTACAAAGGATAAAAGAAGATTCTGATGATTATAGATATTTTCCAGAACCTGACATTCCGCCAATGGACTTAACACAAATGATTGAGCAAGTGCAAGCAGAATTGCCAGAGCTCCCTGCTGCGCGAAGGGCAAGGTTTGTTGATGAATATGAAATGCGCACAGAAGATGCAAAACAAATCTGTGATGATCCTGCGCTTGCTGATTTTGTTGAGGCAGTATTTTCTGAACTTGAAGCATGGTTGCAGTCAGTTGATGATCCTGAAGCACATGATAAAAAGAAAATGGCTAAGCTTGTTTCAAGCTGGACCATAACAAAACTAGGAGGCTTGCTTGCTGAGCGTTCAAGTGATGTTCGTATAATGAAAGTCACGCCTGAAAACTTTGCAGAACTTATCACTCTGATTGCAACTGGTAAACTTTCGCAGTCCTCTGCCCTGCAAGTACTTAACGAAATGCTTGAGGCTGGAGAAGACCCATCGCATATTATGGAAGATAAAAAGCTAGGACGAATGGAAGATGAAGGTGAAATTGCAGATGTTGTGGACCGCGTGCTTGAAATGAATCCAAATGAGGTTGAGCGCTACAAAGCAGGTGAAAAACAATTAATGAAATTTTTTGTTGGAATGATAATGAAGGAAACCGAAGGCACAGCAGACCCAGGAATTGCACAGAATATGTTGAAAGTGAAGCTTGAAAAATAGGGGGCTTTGGGAGCTTAGGGGTAATGAAGGGAGCTTGGGGGAGCTAATAAGACTGTCATTGCGAGGATCCAAATTCAGTAAGACGACAAAGCCCGGCTTAGCTGGGCGAAGCAATCTTCTTGTTGTCATCCTGAGCACAGCGAAGGATCCCATTGCCTCAATGAGATTCTTCGTCAGCCTACGGCCTCCTCAGAATGACAGGCTGATGAGAAGATTGCTTCGCCAGTCATTCGACTGGCTCGCAATGACAAGAATAACAAACACCTTGACCCCCGTCTGACGGGGTTGACAATCAAGGTGTTTTTTGTTATTCTGCACATCTAATTCCTGTCGTCTTTGACAGGTCGCCCAGGCGGAAGGCTTGGGAGAAGGGGTAAGCGCGACCTGACAGCGCAATTCATGTGGCTGGAGAAGCCGGCCAAGGAGGAGAGATGTCAACTGCAGAAATCCTAAAAAAGAAACGCCTTATCACCTTTGTCCCTGGTGCGCATGAGTGGAGCTTGGCTGTTCAAACCCAAGAGTTACCATGCTACATTCGCGTTATGGGTATGTCGTGCGACTGCGACTCTGTACCCATACCAGATAGTAAGTGTGATAATTGCATGGAAGAAGAAGGCTGCCTGCAAATCATCGGTATATTCAATGCTGATGTTGAGCGCCGTAGCTTTCTGTTCTGGGGCTTGCTCGCACGCGACAAAATGCACATTCACGCAGAGTACCGAAGGCTTAAGAACCACCTGCGAGTCTCGCACACAAGCGACATGACACAACTTGTGTTTGGTGGTTTGAGCCCTTACAAGGTGGACAAGGGTTGGATTGCTCCCTGCCCGCACTCGCTTCTTACGCTCACACGCATGTTTGGAGAAACAGACAGGCTTGAGCGTCCTGCGCCCACGACACTTAACATGGGTGCTCCAGATGATGGCAAGAAGCTCAACCGTTATGGTCTGACCGAAATGGAAGCCAAACGCCTGTGGGACGGTTTGTGTGGCTACTGGCGACGCGATCTCATGCGCGAGGCCGTATACGACGTACTTGGCGAAAGCTGGGAATGCGACCACGCCGAGAATGCTGTATACGAAGACATGTGTGAACACCTGGCTCTAACAAATATTGTGGAGGAAGTACACCGCCGCTTGGCTGGGTACGCCAGAGGGCATAGTAAGACGACCCATGTTCATATCGGCAATAAAGTCAAAATCGTTATTGAAGTCCCTGACAATCATGACTATGTTCTTGTTTGTAAAAAAGACGGGACATTAATTGGTGAACTCAGAAATGTCGGAGATAAAGTCACTGATCTGCCAAGCCCTTGGACACTCAGACTCGTCTGTATTATTGGCAATGGCCAGACACTTGAGGGAGAAGAAAAGCCAAAGGAATTCATCATTGAATCTGACCATGAACACATTGGTTGGCGATACGAAACTGGACTTTTCCCAACCACTGGCGTTCGGTTCATTAAGATTCTCATGTCTTTCGAATGACAATAAAAAACATCTAAACTCAAAACCGCATGCGTTTGATAAGTACAACCTTATCATCACATGCGGGATTTTTTATCCAGCCAACAGGCTGGATAACCACCCATAGCTTTAGCGAAGGGTGGTATTTTATTTGCCTGTCATTGCGATCCGGCAGATAGCCGGAGAAGCAATCTTCTTGTTGTCATCCTGAGGCTTTAGCCGAAGGATCCCATTGCAACGCTGGGATTCTTCGGTCGCCAGTTACGAACGCGCTCCCTCAGAATGACAAGCATATTATATAAAATCATTAACCAACTCAATCGCCTCACCAACTCCTTTAACCCACCTAATTCTTTCATCTCTTTTAAACCATGTTATCTGGCGCTTTGCGTAATTGCGGGTGTCTTTTTTTATTTCCTCAACTGCTTGTTCAAGAGCAATTGCACCATCAAGGTATTTGCATAACTGACGATAACCGATTCCGGACATTGAGGGGAGGTTACAAAAATCCGTATTTGTAGATTTTAACTTGGTAGCCGCAGCCTTTAGGCTGCGCCATAACGAACGCAGGCTAAAGCCTGCGCCTACCTTGTTTGTACACCCATATTTATCTCGTAGCGCACACACCTCATCAAGAAGCCCTTGTTGCATCATTTCATCGACACGTGCATTTATTCGTTCATACAAAACATCACGATCAATTTTTAATCCAATTTGCAACGCATTGTATTTCGACTCTCCCCTGCCGGATTGATGCACAAAGGATTTTCCAGTTGATAGCACAACCTCAAGCGCACGAACTACACGGCGTTTATTTGTTAGATCAACAACCTGCGCTCCATTCGGATCAATCCGCTCATACTCCTCAATTAAATCATCAAGATCGCGTGCTTCTAATCTTGCCCGTAGTTCTGGATTGGGTTCTGCTTGTGACAAATCAAAATTATCAATCACTGCTTGTAACCACAAGCCAGTGCCACCAACCAAAATTGGCAATTTACCACGCCCCGCAATCTCTTTAATCTTTTGCTCTGCATAAATTTTAAAATCAGCAACACAATAATCTTCACTTGGGTCAACAATGTCAATTCCCCACTGTACAATCGGGCTTGTATCTTCTTTATTTGTTCCAATATCCATACCGCAATAAACCTGACGAGAATCAACAGAAATCAACTCCCCATCAAATTTTTTTGCAATCTCAACCCCAATAGCAGTTTTGCCAGCCGCAGTGGTTCCGACAATTGCAATTATTTTTTGCTTCCCAAAAGTACCCATGTTTGTGCTTTATCAATTTTTACATTAACAATTTGCCCAACCAACTCTGGCCCACCCTCAAAGCGAACTAGCTTTAACTCGCGGGAATTTCCAAAACAAAATCCTGAATGAGCAAGAGCCTTATCTTGTAGGTCTTTTGGCAACTTTAACATCTCGCCCGTAAGCGCTGGCACCTCGTGTCTTTCAACCAAAACACTTACCTCTTTTCCAACATACTCCTGATTTTTCTTTAAAGTAATTTCCTCCATTAGCTTTTGCATACTCTGCCAACGACGTTTTTTTTCAGTCCTAGGCACATCGTTTGTGAATGCTCGCCACGCTGCTGTGCCTGATCTCACTGAATACTGCGCAGTGTACGAAATATCAAATTCAACTTGTTTATACAAATCAACCGTACGCTGAAACTGCTCTTCGCTTTCTCCACAAAACCCAACAATAATATCTGTTGCAAGAGTAATGCCTGGCAATTGCTTTTTAACCCGCCCAATCACTTCTAAATAATCCTCTGCACTATAACGTCTATTCATTTTACGCAAAACTTCATTATCACCTGATTGAACTGGAAGATGGAGAACGTTCATATGCGCTGGAAGTTTCATTGCCTCAATAACCTCGTCACTCATATGCATCGGATGCGGAGCTGTAAAATGAAGACGCGAAATCCCTTCAATTTGGTTAACCTCCCACAACAACACTGCAAAATGATCTTTAAATGGATTGCCTTTTGAAAAATTCTCTGAATCAGGAGCAATATAACTATTCACTGTCTGGCCCAGAAGCGTAATCTCAACACAGCCGTTTTGCGCGAGTTCGCGCACTTCGCTCATAATATCTTTCAGCGGACGATTCTTTTCAAGCCCACGCGCAAATGGCACAACACAATATGTGCAAAAATTATTGCACCCTGTTTGGATGGTAACAAATGCCTGGCGCTTGCTGTAATAATCTGGTTTGAGTTTTAAAAAATCATCTGCAACATCAATGTTATTTACAAGCTCTGGACGCAACTCTGCAATCCAGCGCGGTAGTTGAACAGCATCAGTAGTTGGAAAAAACAAATCAACAGCAGGAAGTTTTTTACGCAAAGCTCCATCGCGATCTCGCCCTGGCATGCATCCGGTTACTGCAATAATTAAATTTGGATTCTTGCGTTTAAGCTTTGCCAAATTTCTAACATTGCCATAAATTCTATCTTCAGCGCTTTGCCTCACTGAACATGTATTGAGCAAAATAATGTCCGCCTTTGTTTTGTCAGTGGTAGAATCAAAACCCAAATTGTTCAGAAGCGAACTTATGCGTTCTGAATCATTTTGATTCATTTGACAGCCAAATGTAATTATATGAAATTTTGGTCTGTTACTCATATCGCGGGCATAATATCAAATTTTTACAAATAAAACAACCGGTCTAACTCAGACCGGCTAAGGAGTTGCTTGTTCTGCTTTTTTCCCTTTTGGAAATTCATCAAAGAACATTCTTGCCAAAATTGCGTAACACGCAAGCATCAGTTCAAACATCTCTTGTGTTTGCTGTGCTCGCAGATACGGAGGTGAAGTCCTAAAACGTCTTGGGTGTCTTTCTTTTTGCTGAGCATTAGTGCATGAAACTGAGATGTGCCCACTGGAAAAAGGAGTAAATGCGTCATCAACAAATCGCACATGCGACTTCATTGTCGAAAAGAACCGCATCTTCATTTGCTCAAAGACACTCTCACCAAGAGAACGCTTGAAAAGATCTTCAAGTCTTGTTCTTTTGCTGTGTTTTGCTCTGAGAAAAAGACGTGATGAGTCTTGGATGTCGTAAGTCACGCTACTTGCTTCTCTAACATGAACTCTCAAAAACTCAACCAAACCTTCAACTGCCTCAATTGGCGCATTGATTTGTTGAATTTCGACAGCAATGTAAAGAGCAAGAACTGTGGCCCCAGGAAACTCATTGCGAACAACTGCTGCACTTCTGTTCTGAAAATCCCTATTCCTATCTACGAGGTAAAATAGATTGCCCGATTTCTGACTGTCACTGTCACACTTCTGCGCATCAGGCATAATACCTCCTTCCTTTTCCTTAGATTTACATCTTATGAACAATTTATACTGTTGTCAATGCCAATCTTGACAGAATGCAAAATTTATGTTAAAATAGCCATATAATTTAACATTATGACTTCAATTGAACTGGCCTCAGGCTTTCCATCTGAACAACCTGTGGGCTCACAATATAAAGAAAAAACAAGAGTTGAAAGAGCACCAAAAAAAATAGGTGTTGATCTAACATCGGTTCCAGACATGCCTCAAGAGCCTGAATTTGAAGTTGTCCCAATCCCAATTGAAGAATTAAGTATTACCGCTTACCAAAGCATCAAACTTCCTGAAGATAAACAAGAATGGATTTGGAAAGCAATTGAACAACTAGGTGCAAAAATTTCGCATTCAGATAGAAAAAAAATTGCAAAAACTCTTGTTGAGGTTTTGCACTCAATCAACAACAACACACTAGACAACCAAATTGTCATGAGTCGCCCTGGTAAATCAGAAAGTTTTACTCACATCCCAGATGAATACAGACCGGCCATAGATGTTGCTTATATGAATGCAAGGATCAACGCAGGGCTCACTGATTGGGTGTCAAAAAAAGTTGATACAATAGTAGAAAAAGATAAAACATTCACAACACCACAATCAGGTGAAGTGAATGCCGATAAATTACTTATAAATGAATAACAAAAATTAGCTAACAAAAAACACCCAGCTTAGCTGGGTGTTTTTGATTAACTACTAAACAGGCAACTGGCCTATTTGAATTGCTTTTTGCACCAGCTCCTCTTTTTTTATAATAAGATTTTCCTCTTGCCCAAAAACATTTATTTTAAAGTCACCGCCATTCACTTCTTTTTCTCCAACAACAATTGTCCAAGGAATTTTCATCATTGCAGCGTCTCGAATTTTTTTCCCAACTTTTTCATCAGAATCATCAACTTCAACTCTAATGTCAACAGCTTCTAATTCTTTTGCAATACTGTGTGCATACTCAATGTAATCTTTACTTACTGCAACAACTTTTATTTGCACAGGTGCAAGCCAAAATGGAAACGCTCCTGCATAGTGTTCGATTATCACAGCGAGAAATCGCTCCACTGCACCAAGAATCGCTCTGTGCAACATGACTGGCCTTTTCTTTTCACCGTCTGAATCAATATACTCAAGCTCAAAACGCTCTGGTAAGTTAAAGTCGAGTTGAATGGTTGCCAATTGCCACTCACGACCAATTGCATCTTGCGCCATAAAATCAATCTTTGGACCATAGAATGCAGCCTCTCCTTCAACAGCCTTATACTCAAGACCAATCTCATCAAGAAGTTCTTTTAGAATACCTTCTGATTTTTCCCACACTTCATCAGAACCCAAATATTTTTCTGGATTATTTGGGTCTCTTTTTGACAACCAAACTTTCAGCGGCATATCAAATGCAGCATAAAATTTTTGAACAATGTCATATAAATTCTTTGCTTCTTGTTTAACCTGATCTATTGTACAAAACACATGAGCATCGTCTTGGGTAATGGAACGCACGCGCGACAACCCTGCAAGCTGACCTGTATTTTCATCGCGATACACAGCTGTTACCTCACTGTAACGAATCGGAAGATCACGATATGAGCGTTGCCTAGATGCATAAATTTGTGTGTGATGCGGACAGTTCATTGGCTTTAGAACAAACTCTTGTTCTGTCTTTTGACTTTTTACATGAAAAATATCATCAGCAAATTTATCCCAATGGCCTGATACCTTATACAAATCTGACTTAGCAATATGTGGAATAGTAACGCGATCATATCCATAAGGCTTCATAATTTTCCATATTAGATCCTCAAGCACTTTACGCAACACAGTTCCTTTTGGAGTAAACAAAGGAAGCCCAGCACCCACAAGATCTGATGTTGCATACAAATCAAGCTCTTGTCCTATTTTCCTATGATCTCTTTTCTCTGCTTCTTCAAGCATTTTTAAATGAGCATCAAGCTTGGCTTTGTCCTCAAAAGCAATGCCATAAATTCGTGAAAGCATTTTATTTTTCTCATTCCCTCTCCAATAAGCTCCTGCAATCTTTGTTAATTTAAAACTCTCAAGGTCTATTTCTGAACTTGTCGCAACATGTGGCCCCTCACAAAGATTTTCAAACCAATCTGATTTGTAAAAAATCACTGTCTTTTCTCCAGCCTTTACTAAATCCTCAATTAATTCAGTTTTATATGGGTCACTTTTGTATTGCTCGATTGCAACTTGCGGATCAACATCATGTGGAATAAATGATATGTTGCTCTTAATAATCTCTCGCATGCGCTTTTCAATCTTTGGAAGTGTTTCATCTGAAATCTGCTCATGTAAATCATAATCTTGATAAAATCCATCCTCAATCACTGGGCCAACACCAAGACCAGCATCTGGATAAATTTCAAGCACTGCCATGGTCATGATGTGCGATAGCGAGTGCCTGTTTTTGTAGAGTTGTTCGTCGTTCATATGTGTTATTTATAAAATAAAAACTTCACATTTTTGTGAAGTCGGGACCCGGTTGGAATGCTTACAAAACTGGATGAGATGTTGGTGCGTGGAGAAAGCAACGAAGAGCCGTACATAAACGTACGGCGATGAGTTGCAGAGGCTCCACAAGCCAACAGATCGCCAGTTTTGAAAGTATTCCATGGGCGGTTCCACCCGAATTGTTCTTAAAGATTTATCCCTTAAAAACCTCTTACTTATTCGCCTACGCGGCGCGCGATTGCTCCCAAAGTGGTACAGATAGCGACGTATTTCAGGGCTTTCAGCCTAGGCCCTGATCTCTGTGAACCGTCTCGCAACTGCGTGTCCTTGATCAATGCAATATAGACATTATACCCCTGTCTTGAGATGCGTCAAGTATGATCAGGTCAATATCATCAAAATCAGAAAACTAATTTTAAAATTTTTAAATTTCTTTTTTAGTTTTGGGCGAAGGGCAGAGGGGATTAAGGGGCGAATACCCAAAAGACAAGACTTCTTATTTTGTTGTCTTGTATTCCGCCTGTTCCGCTTCCATGTTTGCAGCCTGTTCATGTTCATGCCCTAGATGTTCCATAGTTATTTTTTTAAATTGTTTTCTGAACGAGACGAAAAAAACCTCCCGCTTGCCTTCTCTTTTATAAATTTACTTATTTTTTCTTTGCCTTGTTCTATTTTCTAGATATCGCGTGACAGCTTCTTTCGTGGTTAGCCAATCTCTACCTTCTTTATGCGCCTCTAATTTTCCTTGTCTTGCTAGTAAATTTAAATATTTGGCAGAAAAAGGCGCGGTTTTAGATATTTCAGTCAGTGACTCAAATTTTTCTTGTTTTGTGGTTGCCGGAGTCAAAGTTTTGAGATAAATATCCAAAGAACGCTCTATAGATTGAGCAACAAATTTTACCAGCGGTTCATACTTGCCTTTATCCGCTTTATCCAAAACATCATAATATTTTTTTCGGTCAGTTTTCATAATTACGACCAACGGATACCCAGCTTGCATCAAAAATAAATTCATTGTCAAGCGCGCTGTTCGGCCGTTGCCATCAAAAAATGGGTGAATGTAGACTAATTTATGATGCAGCAAAGCAGAAAGCTCAATAATATCCAGTTTGTTATTTTGTGAATTTAGCCAAATAATCAGTTCTCTCATCATGTTTGGCACCTGCAACGCATCGGGTGGTGTATGGTCGGTGCCACCAATAATTACATTGGCGTTTCTGTATCGTCCGGCCCATTCTTTATCGGTTTCCTGTAAAATAATTTGATGTAAATTTTTTATAAGCAATTCAGAAGTAGTGTGCTTTTTGTTTTTATCTATTAAATCATACAAATATTCCAGGGCAGAATGATGGTCTTTTGCTTCCAAATGATCTTTTAGTGGTTTTCCTTTTACCGTTATGCCTTCGTTAATAACCAAAAAGGTCTCTTTTAATGTCAAAGAGTTGCCCTCAATAGCATTTGAGTTGTAGGTCATTTCAATCTGGAATTTTTCTTCCAATTTTTGTACGGCAGATTTCGGTAGGGGACGAAGTTTGTTTAGTTTGGCTAATTTTTCTTCCAGACGAGTTTTTATGATAAATGGTAGGTAAGTCATAAAAAATACTTAATATGGTTTAGTTAAGTATTTACAGTATACCATATTAAGGAATTGCGTCAAGTTTTAGATGAAACCGATTTTTTGCCTGTTCGCACAGGCGAAAAACACCTAATGCCCCTCTAAAATCGTATGGAAAAATTTTGTTTCGTCCTAATTATTCGTCAATCACACGGAAAAATATAAAAAAGTATAAAAAATTAATTTCGTACAACGGGCGGCGCCTGATCCAAAATGTCGGGCTGATGTCGCAGTCATCAGACCCACAAATTGGTTAGGCGACAGTTGTGCGAAGCATTTCTGAGCGCAACAGGCGACGAAGGCGCCGCCCATTGTGCCAAAATAGCGAA